>CALFHN010000101.1 GCA_937876355.1 uncultured Bacteroidota bacterium
CGCAGCCTTGGGTTTCGCCGCAGCCTTGGGTTTCGCCGCAGCCTTGGGTTTTGCCGCAGCCTTGGGTTTTGCCGCAGCCTTGGGTTTCGCCGTGGCCGCTGCAACTGGTTCTTCAGGCGCTGGCGTGGCCGCTGCAACTGGTTCTTCAGGCGCTGGCGCTGCCGCTGCAACTGGTTCTTCAGGCGCTGGCGCTGCCGCAACAACTGGTGCATCAGGCGCAGTCTTCGCTTCAGATTCTGAGTCTTCAGAAAATTCTGTGCGAATGACCTTAAGTACATGCTGCGCGTCTTCTTCGTCCATTCCAGTTCGACGAATTAATTCGTCTTTCGACAACTCAAGTACCGCACGGGCTGAATCGCAGCCAATATCTCTCAATTTTTTGAGAACATCGTCACGAATTTCATCCGAGAATTCCTGAATTTCAACGTCCTCTTCTTCTTCCGAAATCTCACGATAGACATCAATTTCATATCCACATAGAGCCGATGCCAATCGAATGTTGATACCGCCTCGCCCAATGGCTTGGCTTACTTCATCAGCTCTTACAACAACTTTGGCCCGAGGAGGTGACAACTCGTCGTTTAGATGAACCATCACAGGATTAGCTGGCGAAAGAGCCCGCTTGATCATTTCCTTTTTGTCGTCCGTCCACTGAACTACGTCAATATTTTCGTTGCCAAGCTCACGAACAACTGCGTGAATGCGAGAGCCTTTCATTCCAACACATGCGCCAACTGGATCGATGCGGTCGTCATGACTAAGCACCGCTACCTTCGCCCGATCGCCGGGCTCTCGTACAATTTTTTTGATATCAACAATGCCTTCGTCAATCTCAGGCACTTCCAGTTCAAACAGTCTCTCCATAAACACTGGATCGGAACGGGAAATGATAATTAGTGGATTTCCGGCGTTATCGCGAATTACTTCCTTGATAACGGCACGTATCATATCTCCCTTGCGAAACCGATCACGATAGATTTGTTCGTCGCGAGGCATGATCAATTCCGTCTTATTGTGGATGATCAATATCTCGCGTCTACGCATTTGGTATAGTTCACCAACAACAACTTCTCCAATTAGGTCTGTATACCAATCAAAAACGTTGTCTTTTTCAATATCTCGAATGCGCTGACTAAACGTCTGGCGCGCAGTCAAGACGGCGCGTCGCCCAAAGTCTTTAAATTCAATTTCTTCAGCGACTTCATCGCCTACTTCAAAATCTCCGTCGATGAGTTGGGCGTCTTTTTCTTCTATCTCCGTGACAGGATCTTCGACCGACCAATTTTCCACGACTCCTCGGATATGCAATATTTGCATATCTCCGTGATCCGGATTCAAAATGATCTCAAATGAATCGTCTGACCCGTAGCGTTTACGAATCATCGCTTTAAAAACATCTTCCACAATAAGCTGGAGGGAATCGCGATCGATTCCCTTTTCTCGTGCGATTTCCGCAAACGAAGAAACAAGATCAGAATTCTGCATTATTTCCTTTCTTAATTTTCAGCAGTATCAGCAGTATCAGCCAGTTCAGCTCAGCTGCCCTTACCAGGGAAGTTTAATTTTTGCTTTTGCAATTCTATCCAAAGACAATTCCAAGACCTCAGACTCTGAAGTCTTCAAACTAAGAACGCCGTCAGTAATACCGAGGTTTTCTCCCTCGACGCGATTACTTCCATCTTCATGAATTAACTGGATTTGGAGTACTTTGCCAACATGGCGTAGGTACTGCCTCTCCAATAACAACGATCTGTCTTCGCCCGGAGTTGAAACGTTTAGCAGATATTTACCTGGAATCAAATCATCCGAATCCAAGGCGAAGGCCAAGTTTCGACTTGTTTTGGCCAAATCTGTAACGGTTACTCCTTGATCTCCATCTACATATACTTCGATTAATCTGGATCCTTTTGAACCACGCACAGATACTCCCACAACAAACAAGTCATCGCGGTTAAGTACCTCAGTCGCCAAAGCCATAATTTTGGTGTTTAGCGAAACTGGGTGATTGGTGTCTAAAAGGACGGCTTCCAGAAAATTACCTCACTATGTGCAAACGTTTCAAGCTAAAGTCAAAAATGCGTTTGTAAAAAACGCCCGGTCCGAAGCTCGGACGGGCGCCAACAAATCCACCTCCAACTCTCTGTGCCCGAATTGACCCCGGACACACGTGCGAACAAAAAAGGGTGGCCGATAGCCTCCCCTTCATCCGCAACCCATAATATAAGCTAGATCGGTGGCAATAATCAATCCCTAAATCTTCATATGAAGGTCATTCGACGCTCGTTTTCTACCGTTTCCGGATAGTCCGTTATAAAATGTAGACCTCGACTTTCTCTTCTAATAGAAGCACTTCTGATAACGAGGTAAGCCACCGCGATCATATTTCGAAGTTCGCAGAGTCCTAATGACACTCTCGATCTTCGATAAAACGCCTCCGTTTCCTCATAGAGGAGGTTTATTCTTCTGTCTGCCCGCTCGAGTCGCAAATTGCTTCGAACGATGCCTACATAATCCCACATGATTCGGCGTAGTTCGTCTTGGTTATGGGATATCAATATCCATTCAGCCGGATGAGTTGTCCCAGAGTCATCCCAATCTGGAATTTCTTCCATCCAATTCGATGTTTTCATGATCTCGACGGCAAGCGCGGAAGATCGATAGCCCACAACAAGAGCTTCGAGCAATGAGTTGCTAGCCAACCTGTTAGCGCCGTGCAGGCCGGTACATGCAACTTCACCGCAAGCCAATAACCGCTCAATCGATGTCTGGCCATTAACGTCAGTGAAAACGCCACCGCACATGTAATGCGCGGCGGGTACCACAGGTATTTTATCTTTGGTTATATCAATTCCAACTTCTTTACAACGCGCATATATACGCGGGAAATGATGGCGAATCATTTCAGCCGGCTTGTGCGAAATATCCAGCCAAACGTGCGGGTCACCGTGGGTCTTCAACTGGTCGTCAATTGCCCTCGCGACTATATCCCGCGGAGCGAGCTCAAGGCGATCGTCATAGTCTGACATAAAACGCAGGCCCGTCATGTTTAGCAAAACAGCCCCCTCCCCTCTTACGGCCTCCGAGATCAAAAAGGACCGAGCATCCTCATGAAACAATGACGTTGGGTGAAATTGAACAAATTCCATATTTGCGACCCTCGCCTTGGCTCTATAGGCCATCGCAACGCCATCGCCTGTGGCGACAGAAGGGTTAGTAGTATGCAAATAGACCTGTCCAGCCCCTCCCGTGGCTAACATCGTGGATTTCGCCAGCCAGGTTTCGACCGAGTCTTCACTTTCATTAAATACGTATGCTCCGAAACACTTGATGTCAGGCCTCACTTTGGAGACGTGTTGGCCCAAATGGTGATCTGTAATCAATTCAAGAGCAAAATGGTGCTCCAAAAGTTGAATATTGGAATGTCTTTTAACCCTATCTAACAGGGTTTCTTCAACTACTTCTCCAGTCGTGTCTGCCGCATGAACTATTCTACTTTTACCATGTCCTCCCTCCTTTCCAAGGTGAAGAGCTCCGTTATTTTCGGAAAAGGAAGCTCCCTCTTCAATTAGTCGTCGTATTTCAGCAGGACCTTCTCCAATAATCGTGCGAACCACTTGTTCGTCGCACAACCCAGCACCCGCAATCAAGGTATCTCGGACATGATTTTCAATGCTATCGGCCACATCCATTGCGGCTGCGATTCCACCCTGAGCATATTGAGTATTACTTTCTGCAGCGTTGTTTTTGGTGATGATCGCCACACTTCCATATTCAGCAACCTGAATTGCATAGGATAACCCGGCTGCACCGCTACCTAATACTAAAAAATCAACACGATGTCTGATTTGTGCCATGCGAAAACGCTACTGGGTGAGATAGGCTTTAATAAACTCTTCTAGATCACCGTCCATGACCGACTGAACATCGGTGAGTTTGGTTTCGGTCCGGTGATCATTGACCATGGTGTATGGCTGAAAGACATATGATCGAATTTGGGAGCCCCATTCAATCTTCTTTTTGTTGCCTTCCACCGCATTCTTGACCGCTTCTTGAATATCCTTTTCCAACTGATATATGCGGCTTTTTATCATGGTCAAGGCCCTTTCTTTGTTCTGGAGCTGACTTCTTTCTTCCGTGCACTCAGCAACCACTCGAGCCTTTTCTCCATTCGAAAGATCGCCCGTCCAAATAAACCGAACTCCGGTTTCCACTTTGTTTACGTTCTGACCACCAGCTCCACCCGAGCGAAACGTTTGAAGCTCCAAATTGTCTTGTTTAAGCTCGATTTCAATCGTGTCATCGATTTCTGGATAAACGAAGACCGATGAAAATGAGGTATGCCTACGCCCACTGGAATCAAATGGACTGATTCTAACTAAGCGATGCACTCCGGATTCCGACTTCAAATATCCATACGCAAAGGCTCCTCTAAAGGCCAATGTAGCACTTTTAATACCTGCCACATCTCCGTCTTGGTGGTCCAAAAGTTGCATGCTGTACCCATTTCGCTCGCCCCAACGCGTATACATACGCAGCAACATGTCAGCCCAATCGTTGCTTTCTGTTCCGCCGGCGCCTGGGTGAATGGTCAAAATGGCATCTCGGTGGTCGTCGGGATCACTTAAAAGGCTTTTTAATTCTAAATCATCAACCAAAAGAGCCAATTCAGCACATTCTTTTGCTATTTCAGCATCCAAGTCCTCGCCTTCTTCCGACGCCATTTCGACAAGTGTAGTGATGTCTTCTCCCTTCGCATTAACCGTACTCCAGGCCTCAATCCAGCCTTTCTCTACTGATATTTCCTTTTCGGTTACTTGAGCCTCCGCTGGAAAATCCCAAAATGTGGGGTCCAGCCTCTTTGCTTCCAGCGCTGCTTTTATCTCGATCCTGGTTGCAACGTCAAAGATACCTCCCGAGCGTGGCCACACGCTCTAACAGGCTTCGGATTTGTTCTTTGTCCATACTACTTAGATTTCCGCACTTTATTAATTGGAACCGCACCAAGCCATCCACCAAGCATCCCAAGTAGTGCGGCTATTCCGATGGTAAGGATCACGGTCAAGATGGGTGGCATGTCGCCGATTAAAACAGCGATAACGCGAATCATTTCAATTGATTCAGGACCCGCAACCCAAAAATTATAGATAATCAGTCCGCCCCAGCTCAAAACTAAAGTTGACACACCAGCTAGTACTGGCCTGGATTTCACCAAGGCGCCAGCAAGGACAGCGCCAACAATGGAATATTGCCACCCCACGAATATGTGAAATCCGAGAGCAACCAATACCGAAAAAACAATTACTAAAAGGCCCATATTCACTTCTTTTATGAACGGAGTGCCGGGGCTGATTCTCGACATTTTTCAGCAAATACAGTAATTCGCCTTACCGCTTCTTGAATATTTTCCATAGAGTTTGCGTACGAACATCGTACAAAGCCGGCTCCTGAAGGGCCAAATGCATCACCGGGGACCACAGCAACTTCCTGTTCTTGGAGTAACTTTTGGGCAAATTCTTCTGAAGTCAAACCCGTTGACCGAATATCTGGGAAGCAGTAGAACGCTCCTTCTGGTTCAAAAGTAGGTAGTCCAGCATTTCGGAATCCGTCCACAATAGTTCGGCGGCGAGCGTCATAAGCCAAACGCATTCGTTCTACATCCGGTTGGCATTCTCGAAGCCCAGCTAACGCTCCCCACTGACTCGCGGTCGGAGCTGACATAATGATGTATTGATGTAATTTGTACATCGCATCGTAAATCGGTTTGGGGGCACAGGCATATCCCACTCTCCACCCTGTCATAGCATAGGCCTTTGAAAAACCACCGATGAGTACCGTTCGGTCTCGTAAGCTTTCAATGGACGGCAAACAGGTGTGTCCTGAACTGTATGCTGAGCCGTAAATCAACCGATCGTAAATCTCATCCGAAAGGACCAATAAGTCATGTCGCACAACAACTTCTGCAATTTCCTCTAGAGTTTCCCTGCGCAAGACAGCACCCGTTGGATTACTCGGATAAGCCAAAAATAACATTTTGGTTTTGGGGGTAATTCTAGCCTCTATGTCTGCAGCAGTTACTTGAAAATCATTTTCAACAGAAGTGGGAACGTATTTAACCGTGGCACCAGCGAAAATGGCAGTCGGGCCGTAGGAGACAAAACAAGGTTCTGGAATTAGAATCTCATCGCCAGGGTTGAGCAGGGCCAGCATAGCTAATTGGATCGCTTCACTGGCACCGACGGTGACCAATACTTCATTTACCGGATCGTAGGTAACGCCGTACAAACGCTGAATTTCTTCCGCTATCGCATCACAAAGTGGAGCTATGCCTGAATTAGAGGTATATCCAGTCAGTCCTTTGCTCATTGACTCACGAGCGCCCTTCATGATGGGCTCGGGAGACACAAAGTCCGGCTCTCCGATACCTAAAGTGATGACGTCTTTCATCGTGGCCGCTATTTCAAAAAACCGTCGTATTCCGGAGGGCGGAACGATTTTTACTCGATCGGAAAGTCTATCTGACAGGTTCACCATGTTTGAAAATAGGTTTCTGCTTGGGTGCTGGAATCAAAATCAATGATTCAACGAATCAAGGTCGATGCAATATACAACGCGCTTTTGTCACCAAAGTTGATTTTCCGCGCAGAATCTTGGCTTGAATGGCCTCATGCGTCTTCCTAATTTGAAGCCAAATCTAAAGTCAACCAGACCTCCATATATATGTCGGACGTACTCAATCAAAATTTTATAGATGGTATTTGGCAAGATGGCGCCAGCGGTGCCACTTTCAAAAACATCAATCCTGCCCTTAATAGTGATGTTATTGGCTCTTTTCCGGAGTCAGGGGTTGAGGATGTTGATGATGCTGTACGCGCGGCGCGAAAAGCATTTAAAACGTGGGGCACCATGCCTGCACCAGCTCGTGGCGACTATCTCCGCAAAATTGGTGACCTAATGACCGCCCGGAAAAGCGAATTGGCTTTTCAGATGACCCGAGAAATGGGCAAGCCCTTCTTCGAAACAAAAGGCGATGTTCAGGAAGCGATTGATACCGCGTACTATGCGGCGTCAGAAACCCGCCGTCTGTTTGGACACACCGTGCCTTCGGAGATGCCAAACAAATTCAATATGTCTCTTCGACGCCCAATAGGCGTCTGCGGCGTCATCTCAGCGTGGAATTTCCCAGTGGCCGTACCTACATGGAAGATGTTTCCAGCCATCGCGTGCGGAAATACGGTTGTGTTCAAGCCGAGTGAAGATGCTCCTCATAGTGGCGCCCTTCTTGTCAAAATATTTGAGGATGCAGGCCTTCCAGCCGGTGTAGTCAACCTTGTTCAGGGCGGTGGAAATACGGGTCGAGCATTGGTCGAGCACCCAGACGTCAATGCTGTGTCATTTACAGGTTCTACCGAAACTGGATCAAAAATTGGCGAGGCATGTGGGCGTATGCACAAACGATTCTCTTTGGAAATGGGCGGTAAAAACCCAGCAATCGTGTTGGCAGATGCCGACCTCGACTTAGTAGTCGAGGGTCTTCTTTGGGGTGCATTTGGTACCACGGGTCAGCGCTGTACGGCAACTTCGAGATTGATTGTGCACGAAAGTGTTCACGATGACCTGGTAAATCGATTGGCGACCAAGGCTTCAGCCTTAAAGGTGGGATATGGAAACATCGATTCCACGGAAATGGGACCTGTAATCAATAAAAAGGGCCTTGAGAAGATTGAATACTACATTAAGGTAGGATTGGAAGAAGGTGCTAAGGTGTTGATCGGTGGCAAGCGCCCAACGGGACCTGACGTGGAAGGTGGAACGTTTTTCGAACCGACAATTTTCACGGATGTGACCCAGAATATGCGGATCGCAAAAGAAGAAATTTTTGGCCCGGTATTGTCTGTGATCAAGATTTCATCTTACGAAGAAGCCGTTCAAGTAGCCAACAACATTGAATACGGGTTGTCTTCCGCTATATACACTCAGGATGTGGCAACGGCCTTTCGGGCAATGCATGACATTGAAGCCGGAATCACATACATAAATGGACCTACTATTGGCGCAGAAGCCCATATGCCGTTCGGCGGTGTCAAGGGAACTGGAAACGGCCATCGCGAAGGTGGCTGGGAAGTTTTTGATTTTTATACCGAAACGAAAACCATTTATGTGGACTACAGTGGCAAGCTGCAGAAAGCACAGATCGACAACGTAGAGGACTAAAGGTAGGCGGCCGTCCTTGGCAGTCGACTTAAAAATGGCACTTGGAAGCCGTCTGGCAGGGTTTTAAGCTCACCAGCGTTTTTTAGGCGTTCCTATTGGCCAAATCGTGTTGGGCGGGGCTTCATCAATAGATGAAGCCCCGTTTAGTTCTTACCAGCCTGGTTGGACCTGGAATGTCCGGCTAGACAAAAGGGTTTTAACAACTCACAATTGTTATTATGTGGGCCAATATTAGAATCATCCAAGACCCACCGGCCCGACTTGACTCGTTACCTA
>CALFHN010000102.1 GCA_937876355.1 uncultured Bacteroidota bacterium
ACGCTGTAAATGGCCGCTCGAATATTGGGTTTGGCAAGGTTGGCTATAGCAGCTTGCGAACATATTGAAAGCAAACCATCAAAATCGTTGGCAAACTCGTCATGGATCCGACTCGAGCGGCCGTAAAGCATTTGCGCTTCTGCAAGGGCTGGCTCAAATAGATGATTTTCCTGACCAAGCACCGTTTGAACGGTAATCACGCCTGACATGATCATCTGAATGCTGTTGTCAAGTACCTGATGACTGGACAAGGCCCCGTCCGTATCGTAGTGGACCTGTATCGAGGCGTCAGAAATGCGTATTTCTTTGACCGGAATACCAAGTAGGACACAAAAAACCAGTCGAGAAGCTTCGTGCACTACACGATGATCCCGGGGTGTGCTGTCTTCTCGCCGCCGAAGGGCTTGGCGAAAGGCGTTAGTTCCGATAGGGGCACGAAATGACATCGACCAGTTCCAATATTAAAGGAGTATACCTGAACTATCGGTAATGGCGACCTGCCAATTAATACGTAGTTTGGCGTATTTAGGGTAGGAATGGCCATCAAAAAGACCATGCTCAATCTTTCATCCCTGTATAGCCGGTCTACTGTCGGGTCAATTTTGGATATAAGAAACCTACTGGTAGTCCCCATAATCCTGCTCTAGTTTTATTGCAACCCAGGAATTCGGCCCACCTCAGCGCTCGGTTAGATTGAATTTTTAGCCACTCCGCTCCGACACCGTGAGGTAAAGCTTTTGGCGTAATCTTCGAATTTAAGGCAGGTTATTAGCAGGTGTAACTTATTAGTCTTACTAACGAATACTAATGAAAATCTCCCATCCAACGATTTGAGTTATGGACTTGCTAGGCCGCACAGAAGAAGTCTTACTATTAACAATCTGGCGATTACAGGATGAAGCTTACGGATTGTCTATTCGAGACGAGATCTGCGCGAAAACAGGTAGTGAGTGGTCTATTGGAGCTATCTACGCTCCCTTGCATCGACTTGAGCGAAAGGGTTTGGTAACCACGAAATTTGGATTGCCAGAGGCCAAGCGAGGAGGTAGAAGAACCGTGTTGTATCACCTTACTCAAAGCGGGAAAAATGCATTACTGGACACAAAAGCAGTTCAAGATGCACTTTGGACTGGGATTTTGACTTTGAAACGAGCGTAATCGATGAAAAAGATTCTCCCACCTGCTCTGGCCGAGTGGATACTGGCAAAAAGTCTTTCCCACAACATTCGATATGGTGCGATGGGCGACTTCGAGTACATATTCTCTGAAATAGCCGAATCGCGAGGCCCGCTAGCAGCAAAAGCTTGGTACTGGAAACAGTTGGCCATTTCTCTTCCACATTTAGTTCTCGACACCCTGATTTGGGCTACCGTTATGCTTAAAAATTATCTCTTAGTTGCGTACAGAAACCTGTATAAAAACAAGGCTGCCTCCTTAGTCAACATTCTTGGACTATCTGTAGCCGTTGCCGTAGCCGTCACGGGGTATCTGTTTATAGAGCGCCAATACACGATGGATGGGTTCCATGAGAATGGGGCAAATCTATTTCTAGTTGAAAACTACGTGTCGCAAGGGCAGGATATAGAGCACCGGGGAGATACCCCCATGCCCCTCGGGCCAGCTATGCAGGCTGATCTTCCAATGGTAAAACGGGCTGTCCGAGTCGCATACGGCCATCCTACAATCAAGGTTGGCGACAACACGTTCCAAGAGTCCGTGTGGATGGTTGATTCTGAATTCCAGGACGTGTTCTCTTTTCGCTTAAGATTGGGGGATAAAAGCGTTCCAGTTGGAATTGATGATGTGATACTGAGTGATGCGATGGCTATCAAGTATTTCGGCGATGAAAATCCTCTCGGCAAACAGATGGAATTCATTTTCAGTGACGATACTCCTCGGATGTTTACGGTTCGCGGTGTAGCCCATCCATTTCCGAATAAAACAAGTTTTTCATTCAATGCCCTCATTCATTTTGATCACCTTCAAATATTAGGAGTGGATGAAGAGGACTGGGCAGAGACTACTGGTGCAACGTTTATTGAAGTTACCTCGCCAGAAGATATCCCTTCAATTGCAGGCCAAATGAATGCCTATGCTTCCATACAGAATTCGGCGAATGAAAAGAGACCGGTAACGGAGTTTGTATTCGCAAACATTGGGGATCTGTCCACACAATCGTACGCTGTAACGGGGGATATATCAGGGGGCTCTCATCCAGCTGGTTCTATTGTCCTTGGACTGGTGGCCTTGTTCATGCTTGCGCTCTCGTGCATCAACTACATGAATATGGCCATTGTCACGGCATCAAAACGCCTGAAAGAAATTGGCATCCGTAAAGCAGTAGGCGGAAGTAAGTCTCAGCTAGTTATGCAGTTTCTGGCAGAAAATATCGTGGTCTGCTTGGTGGCTTTGACGTTGGGTGTTGCCATCGCCTATTTCTTTTTTGTACCTGGCTTTAATTCACTTTTTGAATGGAATGATGCCGGAATAAAGTTTGTTGACGCAGGCATCGGCAATCTCCTGCTGTTTTTGACGGTATTATTGATCGTGACAGGGGTGGTGTCTGGCTCTTACCCAGCCTTTTATATTTCATCCTTTCAACCGGACGCCATTTTTAGAAATAGTACTACGCTGGGGGGCGAAAGCAATTTGACAAGGGGACTACTCTCTTTTCAATTTGTCTTAGCCTTTTTGACTATGATTATGGGTGTGGTAATGGCACAGAACTCTGATTACCAGGCAGCCATTGACTGGGGATATTCCAACGAGCTCATGTACGTCGTTCGGGCAGACAATCAGGAAGATTTTCGCAATCTTAAGTCGGAAATCGAGCAGATTGCAGGAGTTGAACAAGTTGTGGGTGCAACCCACCATTTTTCACGGTCCTGGATGAAGCCAACCGTCGATGTAGGTACCGATCGATTGGCACCTGTCCAATTTGACATCGGAGACGGGTTTTTAGAGATGTACGGGCTAAAACTCATGAGCGGCAAAGCATTTACATCGTCTTCTCGAACCAGCGTAGACGGCGGCATCCTGATAAATCAGTTATTCGCGGATACAAGAAGCTGGAGTCTTGAGGAGGCCATTGGTAAAACGATTCGTGCCGATTCTACACAGTACACCGTAGCAGGTGTAGTCAATAATTTTGTATATGACACAATCTATGACCCCATTGTCCCGGCCATTCTTCTTTCGGTTCCCGAAGAAGCCCACCGCTTTTTAAGTATCCGTATTGCCGCCGGCTCGAGTGGCCAGACGGAAGAGGCGATTCGCGCCATTTGGAAAACGGTAGTCCCTGATCGGGAGTATACAGGTTTCTTTCAAGACCAGGTGTATGAGTCCATCTTTCGCGAAAATACAAACATAAAAAAGGTATTCACCTTCATTGCCATTCTGGCTCTTTTTGTGGCCTGTATGGGTTTGTTTGGCCTCACAGCACAAAAAATTGCCAGTCGAATGAAAGAGATTAGTGTTCGAAAAGTCTTGGGAGCTTCCATCCCGCATCTGACGAAAAAAATGAATACGAGTTTTTTGATCATTGTCAGTATCTCTGCCGTCCTCGCGATGCCGATCGGATATTTCGCAATGACTGGATTGCTCGGTTCAATCTACGCAGATCCGATGCCGATTGGCCCTTCTTCGTTCATTCTGTCTTTTACTTTTGTACTCATTACGGCGATGCTGACGATCTCTACTCAGATTCGAAAAATATCGAGCGCGAATCCTGCAGACGTATTGAGAAACCAGTAGCTTCCACACGATCTGTACGGTAGGCCTCGTCCGAACGAAATAGCAGAACAAGTTCTGGCTGTGCCTCATTTCCACTGGGTATTCCCAGTCGACTCCTATCATCTATGGCCAGCCCGAATTGGTCGAAGAAATACGGTGTTTCGTCGAAAAATGGACTTTGTTTCGCTCCATAGGCCCAATCTTAGCTTCGACAGTCAACAGTTTTAGACCAAGTCGTTTGTCCTAGCAGACAGAACTGATCGCACGGAAGATCCTGTTGACACCATCTTAAATGGCCTTCAAGTAATCGACGCAAAAGGCGCAATGGCTTGACGATTGACTGCGGTCAACAATCCTGCCAGACAGCCTGTTGCCTAAGTGGTGCTTGGGGAAAAAAGCGAACAATTAATTAACATGAAACGACTCAATCTCGGCATTTTGGGTGCTCTTGTAGTACTTGCCGGATGCTCCGATGGCGCACTTACTTCAGGTCTTCAAGACGAAACGACAGGTACGGAAGTATTCGCTTCAAAAGGCGCTACTACTTCTTCTTTTGGTAATCCGTTGGGTGAGCCCGGCGAATGCTCCGGAAACTACAGATCGAGGAGCTACGAACTGCTTGCAGGTCAGAAAAAGTTGGCTGGATTCGTAAATGTGAGCACAGACGGAAATTTCCTCTATGTCACCTACGATACCAACGAAACGGCTGACCTTAAGGAAGTACACGTAAACGTCTACACGGACGCCACCGATGTTCCTACCAAACGTCCAGCTCCAGGGCAAGCCCCCTACAAAGCGCAGAACTTGTTTTTAGACAGTTATACGGTCTCCATTCCACTCTCAGACTTTAATCTTCAGGGTGCCGACCTATGTGGATTTACGTTTTATGTCATCGCACACGCAGCGCTTACGGTGGACGAGACCGGTAGCCAAGCGAATGCAGGCGAAACCGCCTACTCCGGAGGAAACAATAATCTTGGAAAAGGCGCTTGGTTCTACATCTCTGAGTACACGGTCGGGTGTGCGGGAGGGTGGCTGCTGGGATTCTGGGGACTCGGATCGATCGGCGCGGTCGCCGTCATGTGCGGCTTGCCTGCGGCAGGTGTCCACTGGGCAAAGCGCGGACGGCATCGCACAGGAATCGTCCTCGTGGCTTGGATACTGGCGGCAATCCCATCAGCGATTTTGACGGGCGCGTGGTTCTGAGCGGCCGGATCTAGGCTATCCGCTATCCGCTACTCTGCCTCGCCAAGCGGTAGGTCTATTGAAAGAGTCGTTCGAGACGGTTCAAGCTGCTTGACCAACCTTGATTATGACCTTCAGCCATTTCACGGTTCGGGAAAAGATCATGCGTCAAAATGACTTCCGTGGTTTCTCCAATGGGATTGAATTCCACCGTGATGACGGTGTCGATATTCATTCTTAACTGATCTTCTAACCAGTCCCATGTATAGACCAGTTTGTTGGGGCGCTGTATTTGGAGATATGAGCCAACAGCGGTGTGTACCCTTCCTTCTGGATTAATCATTTTTATCTGATACTGACCACCGACATGGAAATTCGAATTGCATTCAATCTGGTCAACACCTTCCGGTGCTGACCACTTGGCCATTATCTCTGGATTGGTCCAGGCTTCGAAAACCCGCTCCGGCGAGGCTTGGATAATGCGCGAAATGGTAAGTGTAGTATCCGTAATTGTTGTCATGAGTTTTCCCTCTCAGTGTATTAACTATTCTGTTCTTCGAAATATCGGGATAGAGCATCTAGCTGTTTATCCCAGAAAATCTGATACTTTCCAACCCATTCTGATACGTCTTTCATGGGCCGGGCATCCAATTTGCATTGACTTACGCGACCATCCTTGGTTGTTTGGACCAGCCCGGCTTTTTCCAGCACACGGAGGTGCTTGGAAATCGCGGGCCTGGACATGTCAAAGGGTTTGGCCAGGCTGCCAACCGTAGTCGGTCCATTCGCCAGTCGGATCAATATTTGCCGCCTTGTTCGGTCCGAAAGCGCCCCGAATGTGAGGTCTAATTGTTGTTCATTGGTAACCATATGGTTACGAATGTAGGTGATTCCTTGATTAAAGTCAAGGAATGGCTGGAATTTGGGTGTTGAACCTCATCGTAGGGAAGACGGTACTTTTCGTACGATGACAATTCTGCTAGAGTGGACCATTGGCAGCTGAACATGCTTTCTGATACCGCGGTGAATTGCTCACCATAAATCCCCAGCCGGTCTACGGAAATCATTCAGGATCCAAGAGCCTTCGGTAACATTTTGAGTGAGGCAATGCGACTACAAATCCGGCGAGAGACCATCTGCCGAGTTGGTCTTCTGATGGCGAAGTGGTCGCCAGATGGTCAGAATATTGTTTTCGGCGTATGACAATCGCATGTGGCAGGCTGGCGAAAGCGGAAAGTAAGAGTGAGCTTCGGCACTGCCCACTCATGGTTGGCATGAAACCGCGCAAGGATAGTAGGCCGTCCTCGAAAAGTCACGCTGGCCGCATTTCGGCCGCTTCCTTGTCAACCTGAGACTGATAGCCGCCACGCCGTTTGTCATTCCTGTAGATAAGAGCAAAGATCAATGTTACGAAAATCCCAAGCGGTACGAGAAACCGGAATGAAAGCCGACCACCGTAATTCTCGGCCGGTCCAAGAGTGGCCTCGGCTTCATCTACGATTTCGCCCTTGACACCACTCCCAATGATGGCGCGATAGGCGTTTGCCGTCTCAACTTCCGGGAGCACACCCTCGGTGTCATTATAGGTCAGTACGTTTTCGATGAGTACGACGGATTTGCTGACATCACCCCGTTGATCTGCCGGGACCGATTCCATCTCTGCCGTCAGAAAAGCCGAGGCGCGTTCGAGGTAGAGTATGGTTTCAGACGACGCAAACCGTTCGTGTGCAATTCCGTCTGCAAGTTGGCCAAGTAAGGGCGCGGCAACAAGACCGACTACGCCCATACCTGCACCACCCATCAGGGCCAGTCCGAGAGCTCCGCTTTTTGGAATTCGCTCAGAAACGAATCCGAGCATCGTCGGCCATATGAAACAAATTCCCAACGCAAAAACGGTAGCTGACGCAAAGGCGACCACTCCACTCTCGGCGAAACTCAGCCAGAGTAGCCCGATTGACGCGAGAGCTGTAGATATCACCAGGATCCCAGTGGGCGAAAGCCGCCTGATAAGAGGCCCCGATGCCCACAGTCTGAGCACCGCCATTAGTCCGCTTATCCACACGAGTATCAGAATTCCCGGAATCCCTCCAGATTCTAGTACGGCGGGTATCCAACGATTCGGTCCCAGTTCAATGGAGGCCGTAATGAACATGGCAAATAGCATCAACAAAAAAAGCGGCGTTGAAATTGTAGTGCGAATCATCTCGCCGAAGCCGACACCGGCTTGAGCGTTTTCCGTCTCTGGAAAAGATTCTCGCATCATGAGGAAGCCGTAAATGACAGCGGGGATCAGAATCAGCCCCAGTCGCAGTTGCCAGGAACCAAAACCTGCAGCATTGAGACCATAACTGGCAAGGCCTCCAAGAACAATTCCTGCGGGCCACCACACATGAAACTGATTGAGCTTGACCGTTTTGTTGTCCGGAAAGAGAGTCGCAACAAGTGGGTTGCATGCGGCTTCTACGAGCCCGTTACCGAGCGACAGGACGAGTGCCCCCCAAAAGAGCATCCAGAAGCCGGACGACGAGATCATGATCAATACCCCCACCACGTGGCAAACTACCGCGCTGCGCAGGAGAAATCGCATACCGAGCGTATCGCATAGCGGTCCAAAGATCAGAATTGATATAGTGAAACCCCAGACCGCAGCGCCCCCAATGTACCCAACTTGCAGATTCGAGAGAATGAACTGAGTCTTGAGCGTTGCCAATATGTCTCCAATCACGGCAAAAGCGACTGCCGAGACGGCCAGTGCGAAGCAGCTGGCAACAAAAAGTCGTTCGCGATTTATGCCGTCAGGCTGAGTTTGCGAAGGTTGCGTAGTCATTGTCATGGTGTTTCCAAAATGTTGGCTGAATCTGACCCAAAGGGTCCTATGAAGGGATCACAATGTTTAAACCATCTTTCATCGCCGATTCGTGTGCACAAATTCCAGTCATCGTCCAATTGGCCGCGGCTGCTGCATCGGCGATCGACGGACGCTGTTCTTGAATCGATGAGATGAACTCGTGCACGAGGTGCGGGTGTGAACCGCCATGACCACCGCCCTGAATAAATGATGTGTGTTCGTGTTCGTCGTCGTACACCCCCGCCTGCGTAAAACCGGAAATCTCCGGCGGCAGCCTGTGACCATAGTCCGGTACCTCGACTCGCGTTGCGTCTTCGAACCCCGAATAAACGACAGGGCCTTCGCCGATGACCTGCTCCCATTCGAATGAACTTAGGGTCCCGTACACGTCGAAGCTTTCTCGATATTGCCGAATTGTATTGAACAGAGATCGCGTTACCTCGCACGCCACGTCACTGTCGCGGAGCTTGATCAGCGTCGATTCGACAGCAAAAGGAGCGTTGTAGTGTTTCGCGTATTCGCTGTCGATGCGGCCGGATCCAAAGCACACAACCGATTCTGCAATAGTACCAGAAATTGCCAATAGCGGACTTACGGCATGCGTCGCGTAGTGCATTGGCGGGAAGCCATACCAATAGCTGGGCCAGCCTGGAAGTCCCATATTCTGTTGATGAGACCCACGAAGAAACTGAATCTTCCCGATCTTCCCAGAATCCATGAGGTTTTTCGCGTACAGGTACTCTCGCGTGTAGATTGCGGTCTCCATCATCATGTAGACTTTGCCTGACCGATTGCGCGCATCGACAATTTTCAGGCACTCCTCAATCGTCGTGGCCATTGGTACCGTACATGCGCAGTGTTTGCCAGCTTCAAGCGCAGCAAGCGATAAGGGAGCGTGCGAGGCAATCGGAGTATTTATGTGAACGGCATCAAGCTCTGGATCTGCAAGCAGCTCCTCATAGTTCGTGTACCGCCTCGGAACGCCGAACTGATCTCCGATCCGATTGAGATTCTCCTCATCTCGCTGGCATATTGCCCAAAGTTCGGCCTCCGGATGACGTTGATATATCGGGATGAACTCTGCACCGAACCCGAGTCCTATAACGGCAATCTTGATAGGGTTCATTCTTCGCAGTCCGTGTAGCTGACGATTGAAAAGGTAAACTTGAATTGAGCAGAATCACCCAATATGAAGGCGTGGCACAGATAGAATCTACGGTCCGCGCTCGTAATAATCATGTACATTCACTAATCTTCAAGCCTAAACAGATACGGCCACCATGCGCACTTCACCATTCAACATACGAATCGCCGGATTCACGCGTCGAGCGTTCTTTTGCACCGCGTTTTTCATGATGCTGATGGCGCACCACAGCGCTGCCGCACAAAATAGTACCGATCAGCATTCCTTGGCGCAAACCAGGTCACTATTCGACGGAAAAACGTTGACTGGCTGGGAGGGCACGAGCGACTTGTTTCGGATCGAAAACGGCGCAATCGTTGGTGGCCGGCTTGAGGATCAGATTGCATCGAACGCGTTCCTCTGCTCGACCGATGAGTTTAGTGACTTCGAGCTTCGAATGATGATCCGGCTCGATGGTCCAGGTGACAACGCAGGAGTTCAGTTTCGCAGCCGCAGACTGGAAAGCCACCACGAAGTCTCTGGCTATCAAGCTGACGTTGGCACCGTATCAGCCTCGTGGTTTAATGAGGTGATCGGTAGCACGTCAAAGGCAGATGAAGGAGAGCGGTCGCCGGTGTGGGGTTCGCTTTATGATGAATCCAGAAGAAACCGCTATCTGGCGTGGGGAATGCCGGAAGACGTTACTCCGGTGGTCCATGTTGGCGGTTGGAACGAATTGGTGGTACGCGCCGAGGGCTCTAGAATTCGTATCTGGATTAACGACCTTCAAACTGTCGACTACATTGAGCAGGATCACATTCCAAGGTCGGGTAGCATATGCCTGCAGATTCATGGCGGGGCTCCCGCAGAGGCGTGGCATCGGGATATTCACGTGACTGAGCTGCCCGGAAGCACCATTTCCTTTGAAAGCAAGCGGCTTGACAACGTGTTCTACTCTGAAGGTGCCAATTATGGGGACATCGATGATGACGGCATTAATGATTTGGTGTCAGGGCCTTACTGGTATCAAGGTCCTGAGTACGGACAGCGGCATGCCTACTACGAACCAAAACCGTTTGACCCCGCCGGCTATTCCGACAATTTTTTCGCCCATGTTCTGGACTTCAATGACGACGGTTTCAACGACATTCTGATCATAGGATTCCCTGGCCAAGTGGCGACCTGGTATGAGAATCCCGGGACACCCAATGCTGCATCAGGCAACTGGGCAGCACATGTGGTCTTTGACATCGTTGACAACGAATCGCCGTGGTGGACTGACATCACCGGTGACGGAAGGCCTGAGATCGTTGCCATAACGACCGGTAGATACGGCTACATCGAGCCAGACTGGAGCCATCCAGATATGCCTTGGACCTTCCATCCAATCTCTCCCGACAGCGGTTTGCAACGGTTTACCCACGGACTCGGAGTCGGTGATGTCAACCAAGACGGGCGCGACGATATTATGGAGCGGGCAGGATGGTGGGAGCAGCCTCCTTCCCTCGCTGGCGACCCCGTCTGGAAATTCCACGAGGTTAATTTCAGCGAAAGAGGCGGTTCACAGATGTACGCATACGATGTTGATGGGGACGGTGACAACGACGTAATTACGGGGCTCGCGGCCCATGGATATGGCCTTGCCTGGTATGAAAATGTAGGCGCGTCGACGGAACGCGATCGAACCGAAGGAGACCTTTCATTTATCCAACACATAATCATGAACGAGCGCCCGGAAGAAAGCGCCTTCGGCATCGCGTTTGCTGAACTGCATGCGATAGATCTGATCGACATGGATGGCGACGGCGTCAAGGATATCGTGACAGGAAAACGATGGTGGTCGCATGGTGCCCAGGGTGACCCCGACATAAATTCGAAAGCGTGGCTGTACTGGTTCCAAACTGTACGGTCAGTAAACCGAACATCTTCCGCGGAAGCAGAGGGAGGAATCCGTGTGGAGTTCGTACCGCACCTCATTGACGACAACTCAGGAGTAGGCGTTCAGATCATCGCTGGAGACATTGACGGTAATGGCCGCCCGGACATCGTGGTAGGCAACAAGACCGGCACATCCATACACATGCAGCGCTAGTATACCTACGTATGACACCGCGTACGAACACAGATATCCGGTGCAAGCTCGAGACGGCACTGACGATGAAGACCATTCAACCAGGCTTCACAGCCTAGAACGGGCGAATTCGCGACGTCTGAATTGGGAGGATGAACTAGTCAGATCGCTTTTCTCAGCGCGTTCCTCCCATCATTTCGTTGAGACCCTTGATCAGTTCCGCCTGTTTGTCCGGATCTGTTTCCGTCTCAAGTGCGCGCGCTAGAGTACTGAGCACTTCTGAAGACCCCGTCGCGACCATACGGCGAACGGTGAAGGAGAGGAGGAAATCAACCTTAGCGGCAAGCCCCATCTGCAACGCATGGCTCATATCCACTTCGACCAGAGGTTCGGCAGCGTACCAAATCATCAATGGAAGGTTATGGTCCCCTAAGTCTTCGACGCGAGCGGACAATTCCTCAAGAATACCCCAACGATCAGATTCGGGCAGCCGCTGAAGTGCGCTCGTTATGTAGAGACGTACGAGTTGCGACTCATCACGCCCAGCCAACTCGGCTAGCTTCGCCATCGCAGAGGCAGAAACGTCTCCATCCTCAGCAAGAAATTGTATGGCCCAGCTTCGCACGTACTCATCGCGATCTTGGAGGAGCTCCTCAAGTTCGTCTTCAGACAAGCCATCAGTAACGAATAGAGCCCACAACGCCCGAAGTCGCCGCGTGACATCCGTATTCTGGTTGAGAATTCTTTTTAACACCTTATGCGCACCAGGATCCGGACCTCTTTCCTGTAGAAGCCTTCTTGCATGGCGAACATACCAATCGTTTTTGTTGAGCTGAAGTTCAGCAAGTGCTTCGGAGCTCATCTCGCGCAAGTCGACTTGAACCCATTCGTCGTTTTCATGCGTGATCTTGAAAATCCTCCCAAGAGTCTTGTCGTGCACATCCGGATTTGGACTGTGGCACTGGTTTTTATCGTACCAATCGATCACATGGACCGATCCATCCGGTCCGTATCGATGGTTGAGCATTTGCGACCAAGTATCGTTGGCCAGCAGGAAGTCGTCCCCATGTTTGCCGATGTAGCCTGAACCAGATCGCTCGACAATATCTCTGTTCGTTCGGAACCCATGAATGTTGTTCATAAACAGCTGGTCGCGGTATTCCTCCGGCCATGATCCACCCTGATAAAACATTGCACCGGCATGTGCATGGCCGCCACCGGCTTCGCCGGATCTGTGGTTACCAGCATGCGGCCCACGATTGCCCACCCAATGGACGTGATCGCCGTGGGACTTTATATCGTCATACGTATACGGATTGAAGTGTTTTCCTCCCTGTCGTTGATACCGCCCCCCTTGAATCATGTGGTACAAGTGAGGAATAACACACCCTGTAATAAAAACGTGGCCATAATCGTTGAAGTCCAGACCCCACGGGTTGCTGGTCCCGTGAGCGAAGACCTCAAATTCGTGCCGCTTCGGATGATACCGCCAGACGCCAGCATTTAGTCCCACGCGATCTTCTTCCGGCGTTCCAGGAGGCCCAACTAGCGAGTGTGTAAACACGCCGTGGTTACCATATAACCAACCGTCCGGCCCCCAATGGAAGCTGTTCAGGGTTTCGTGCGTGTCTTGGCTCCCCCATCCGTCCAACAGAATCTGCGGAGGCCCGGCAGGCGAGTCGGTACCCGGTTCAATCGGTATGAACATGAAATATGGAGCTGCCCCGACCCACACACCTCCAAATCCAAGCTCCATTCCGCTAACCAGATTCAGGTTCTCAATGAATATTTTACGGCTGTCGAGCGTCCCGTCACCGTTGGTGTCCTCAAAAATCAAGATTCGATCTTTGCCTTCTCCCTCAGGGGCAGGCTCTGGATACGTGTGCGCTTCAACGACCCAGAGGCGTCCGCGATCATCATAGGTGAAGGTGATAGGGCGTATGACGTCGGGCTCGGCCGCGGCGAGCGTGACCGTAAACCCGTCGGGCACCGTCATCGCCGCTACTGCATCCGCACCAGACAATCCGGCGTTGAGTACAAGATCGATCATGGGAAGCATCACAATGTTTTCGAGAGACAACTCATTCATGAACGTCGGGCGCTCAGAATAAAACCGAAGGTCGTCAAACGCGATATATGCGTGCGGATTATCTCCGATATATGGGATCGCCGAAACGCCCGTTTCGTTGTCGACTAGGCGCACAAAAAGTTCGCCTCCCATGGCCGAGGTCACATCCACAACAACCGGGCGTAGCGCGGGACTGTTGTTACCGGAAATTTTGAACAGGACTTCGTCGTCAGAGGCGCGGACCAGCTCGGCGCGAGTGTCTTCAAGGGCCCCTCCTGCCACGAGAAAGCTGATAAACGGATCCGTGACCGTGAAGGAGACCGAAGTGAGCGTCCCAGTCGCCTGCGTCCCAGTATTTTCGCTCGAGGCGGCCCAAAATACGCCGTCGTGTTGACTTCGAATGTCTCCCGTCCGCGCCAACACAACGTCACCTTCGACTGGTTGAGTACCGAACGCATCGCCTGTTGCACTCCATCCCTCGAAAGATCCGTCTTCGAACCCGAGGTTTAGGGCTCGGCCATTCTTCATGACAGGACGGCCAGCCGGAGCGACGTCAGCATCATCGAAAAGCTGGAATTTCCCCTCCATCCCGGCAGTCCGGTGGCCTGGTATGGAACAGTAATACGTGTCGCTGGCCTCGGCGGTAAACGTGATTGAAGTCGTGGCACCTTCGTCAACTATAGTTTCGCTCTTTACTCCGGCGTTCACCATGGCGATGTCGTGCGTCAGTATCTCGCCGTTCTCTATCGTGATCCTGATCACCTCACCTTTGTTTGCCTGCAGGATCGGATTTCGGATTCCATCTATCTCGCCGCCAATCCCACGAAACCCAAGAATCGAGGCAACCAACCGAAATTCTCGATCGGGCTGCTGCTCGGTGTCCTGCGCGCACACGACTGTCGCAGAAAACACAGAGGCGGCACAAAGCAATGTGTAGACCAGGAATCTGATCGGAAGTACCCGCTGCCTGGCGTTTCGCAGGCCCTTGGAAACATGGGTCGAAGTTGATAACGCGTGTGAGTTCCGGAACGAAGGGGGCTTTTTCATTACAGGAGCAGATTGGTGGGTAAAGCTCCATCAAGATATTGTTTTGTAGGTGAGATGCACAACAAATCAGCAGCGTGAGAACCAAACCCTCTATTATGGCTGCGGAAGTTTATAGCTGGGTGGCATATGATACCCAGCACCTTTTGCACACATTCAAGGCTGGACACCGGATCATGGTGCAGAATCAGCGTAGCCGGATTCCGCTCGTGGACCGCAATCCTGAACTAATCAAAAAGATTACCAATCCAATTGGAATCCGAGCATGGCAGTTCTGAGAGCCGCAGGGACCAGAAATATCACATCTGAACCAGCCGGATCTTGATACGCGGTCGGACTGTACGCGTTATTTATCAGATTGAATACATACAGCGAGAACGTCATCCCCTCCCGTTTGTAACTGAGTCGAGCATCCACGACGGTGTAGTCCTCGATGGTGTTCATATTCCCGTCATCGAGATACATTTTCCGATTGCTTTTGACGGCTTACTAAATGTGAGCATCCCTTGCTGTTCGTCACTTAATTGTTTCGGAATGGGACCCTATTTAGGCCCAAACGGACAAATTCTGAGCGTTTTCTCGTACCAATATCTCGTACCAATATGTCGTACCCATAAAACAAAACCCCATGCAGCACAACGGCTTACATGGGGTAGGGGTGGGTCTAAATGGATTCGAACCATCGACCTCTACGATGTCAACGTAGCGCTCTAACCAACTGAGCTATAGACCCAAAATAACAACTTCGTTTTCGAGATTTATTGCGACCAAAGTCAAAAAACTCGAATCGAAGGGTGGCAAATATACCCCGATATGCGTTCCGGAGTCAACTTTACAATTAGAATCCCACGCGAAGAGAGAATACAGGTAGTGTGTCGATAGGAGGGGCTAAGGAAGCCGCTAGTGAAAGCCGTCCTGTTCGGCTCACTTTGCGTGCCGAAGTCGCGCCAGATAATAAACGGTTAACAATCAAGCTGGCAATGATAATGGTTCTCCGCCGCCGTAGGGACTCAGCATCGTTTCGAAGTTCTCTGAATTCATTAAAGGATGCTTCAGATTCCCACTCCCATTGAAAGGAAGGATCGGCCACATAATCTATTTGATCCCATTGTCTATTTCTGAGCATGGTTTCACGAAAAACTTCTGAAGACTCAAATGCGGCTAGATTCAAGAAAAAGGTTCTGTTTTTACCTTCAACGTTCGCATGTGCCGATCCCGTTGCAAGGGTGGTGTACGAGTTGACAAGAGAATTACGATGCCATTCACTTCCAAAAAGAGAAAGCCAAAGCGTGACGTCTGCCGCGGCATAGGTCACGGCCCAGCCATTCCAATGTCCTTGATTTGCGTACTTATGGCCCAATCCAGGCAGTAAAAACGAAAGAGCCAAAGCTTTTTTGGCCGAGGCAGATGCGAGTGGAAAGGATTCGGGGAGGGAAGGAGCACCTGGAGTTGAAGAGGCCGTTGTTGGGGAAAGTGTTTTTTCAAAATCGTGAAAACTCACCACATCTTGCCCCATAGCAGGTATGCTTAAAATCAAAAGAAATAGAAATAACCCCAAGAAGGAAGTTTTATTAGACATGAGCACGTGGTTGATCTGAAAGGTCACGCCCATTCTGAACTCCTAGATATACGTCAAGGATTAATTTCAGGAGGCAAGTTCACATCCGATGAACGTTGAGGGAAACGTCGGGATCCGTAGCTCTTTTATCAAAAGGAAATTAGTCGGTTAGCGTCGTAGGAAAGAGAAAGAAAATTCGTCTTTACTGGCAAAAACGAGCGCAAGGACAATTAATCGGCCATCCTGCGCAGGCGGCGGAAGGAAAATTCGCTAAACACTTTTTCTAAGATATCCTTGTCAAGATTTCTTCCTTGGACGTTTACGGACACCACAAATCGATCTTCGACAATCGCTACACCGTGGGTCTTAACATTTGGCCCTTCATACTCTGCCGATTTGAAACCAGGATACCCACCAAATTTGGTCGTTTTTTCGAAGCCATTAATGTCTTCGTTGTCAATTTCGTTATCAATCCAGTCAAATCCCAAAGAGGTGATTCCCTTCATCGTTCCCAAATCCAAAATAGCAATTTCCATTTGGGCGTCATTACTCTCATTTTCATAGTCGGCTTCAAGCTTTGAAAGACGAATGCCGAACCCACTCTTATTGGACCCATCGATATTGGTCAACTTGAATTCCTGCATCCGGTCTGGAAGAAGTTCTTTGAAATCCCGATAGTCCACTACGGTAACCTTGGAGTCTTCTTTGAGTCGTTTTCCAATGCGCTCCAACGATTCTCCTATGGATGCGATGCCAGACTCGAGGGTACTTTCGATTTCCTGAGTGATCTTGTCTAACTCTTCCTCAGTTAAATGCTGGTCTAATTTGTCTTCTAGACGATCTCCAAGATCTCTGATTTCATCTCCGGCGTGTTCCAATTCCTGATCAATATCGCGTTCAATTTTTCTGGCGCGATCTTCTGAAATACGTTCGTCCGACTGTTCTCCACATCCCACAGAAGTGAAAAGGAGGAGACCTAAACAGCTGACGAGAACCGGAATTTTGAAATCTATGAACATATTCAGAACCATTGACTCAGTGTATTCCGATGGTTACGTGCCAATCCGGAAAAGGTGACAGCGCTAGGTTCTTTCAACTACTGCATTGCACGTGTACCGCCCTCGTCCCAAATGAAAGCCATAGTGGCCCGGATTACATGCTCCTTCGATACTGTCCACCAACCTCAAATAGAGCATGGGTGATGTCCCCAAGCGAACAGACGGCAACCGCTTCCATAAGTGCTTCGAAGGTGTTTTCACCGCTTCGGGCAACACTTTTGAGATGTTCCAAAACCGTTTCGCCTTCTGATGGGTTTCTTTTTTGAAAAGCTCTTAGGTTACCGATTTGCCTCTCTTTTTCCTCTTCAGTCGACCTCATGAGTTCGACTGGCCCTCCAACCGGAGCAGAAGCGTCTTTTTCGACAAGAAACGTATTGACGCCAATTATCGGTAATTCACCGGAAAGTTTTTTACGCTCATAAAACAGGCTCTCTTCTTGGATTTTAGAGCGCTGATACATGGTTTCCATTGCGCCTAGTACGCCTCCTCGGTCGTTGATACGATCAAATTCAACCAATACCGCCGCTTCAACCAAATCAGTCAATTCGTCAATGACGTAAGAACCTTGCAGTGGATTTTCATTCATTGCCAATCCCAATTCACGATTGATGATCAACTGAATGGCAATCGCGCGCCGAACACTTTCTTCCGTAGGAGTGGTAATTGCTTCGTCGTATGCGTTCGTGTGTAGCGAATTACAATTGTCGTAAATGGCCATCAGGGCCTGGAGTGTCGTCCGAATATCATTAAACTGAATCTCCTGAGCGTGTAGGCTGCGGCCAGATGTTTGAATATGATACTTGAGCATTTGGCTCCGATCATTGGCACCATAGCGGTCCCGCATGGCTATAGACCAGATTCGGCGGGCGACCCTTCCAATAACAGAATACTCGGGATCCATCCCATTGGAGAAGAAAAACGAAAGGTTCGGTGCAAAATCGTTGATATCCATACCTCTTGCGAGATAATATTCAACAAATGTGAATCCATTGGAGAGCGTAAATGCAAGCTGACTGATTGGATTAGCTCCAGCTTCTGCGATATGGTACCCTGAGATTGAAACAGAGTAAAAATTCGGAATACTTTGATTGATAAAATACTGCTGTACGTCACCCATCATTCTGAGAGCGAATTCCGTGGAGAAAATGCAGGTATTTTGAGCCTGATCTTCTTTTAAGATATCGGCCTGAACCGTTCCTCGAACCACTTTCAGGGTTTCCAAACGTATGGATTGGTACACTTCTTCTTTAAGCAGTTTCCACTTCACCAACTGAGCACCATGAGTCCCCAAGAGGCCTAACCCAAGACCATTATGGGAACGGGGAAGCTCTGTTTCCGGGCCAGTAGGGCCGGTAGGAGAATAAACGGGCCGGTCCGCGCCAAGGCGCTTTGCAATATCTCCAGATACTGCCTCCCACGTGCCGGCATCCCTATAATGTTGTTCGATTTGTTGGTCAACTGCTGTATTCAGAAACATGGCTAGCAGCATCGGGGCGGGTCCGTTGATTGTCATGGAGACACTCGTGGACGGATTGCAAAGGTCAAAGCCCGAATACAACTTTTTCATGTCGTCCAACGTGCAGATCGACACACCGGCATTTCCCACTTTGCCGTAAATATCGGGACGCTCATGTGGGTCAAAACCGTAAAGGGTCACGGAATCGAATGCCGTGGACAGCCGCTTGGCAGGCGTGTTTTCTGAAACAAGGTGAAAACGCCGATTGGTTCTTTCTGGGCTGCCTTCTCCGGCAAACATACGGGTAGGGTCTTCTCCAACACGTTTGAAAGGAAAAACGCCCGAGGTGTACGGGAAAAAACCAGGCAAATTTTCCAAAAGGGCAAATCGAAGCTGTTCGCCCGGGTCTTGCGTTCTGGGTAGGGCGACCCGTGGTATTTTCGTGCCGGACAGCGACTCTGTATACAACGGAACCGTAAATTTCTTGCCTCGAACGGTGTACGAATATTCGTTTTTGCGGTACGCTTCGGCTAACAGGTCCCAACCTTCAATGACGGCTCTGGACGTTACTGACAGCCGGTCCCACCATCGATTCGCCATTTTAGAAAGGCGCGTTTCTAACTCGTCCCGATCTTCGGGAGCCCATTCTTCGATTTGCGCTAGAGCACCTTTGACCTGGCCCCATTTACGCCCGATCTCGATCTGCTCCTCTGCGTGATTTCTATACTGCCTACACGTGTCGGAGATATCTCCGAGATATCGTTGACGCTTGGCAGGAATCAGAGCCTCTGAATTCTGGCTACTCTCCAGCGTGTGCTTGCTGCTATACTTGGTTGAGGTCCGATTGAATCCTGTTTGGGAATTTAGTTTTTCCACCAACGCCAGATAAAGGTTGGTTACACCCTCGTCATTGAAATGGGATGCCATAGTGGGATACACCGGCATGTCATCGGTCGAAGCATGGAATTCCATCCGGTTGCGCTGCATCTGTTTGCGGACATCCCGAAGAGCGTCTTCGCTTCCACGCTTTTCAAACTTGTTGAGCGCCACGAGGTCCGCGACATCCAACATTCCAATTTTTTCAAGCTGGGTCGGTGCCCCGAATTCCCCAGTCATGACGTAGATAGACAGATCCGTCATATCAGTGATTTCAGTATCACTTTGCCCAATTCCTGCTGTTTCGAGGATGATTAAATCAAATCCTGCCGTTTGGCATACGGAAATCGATTCTCGTAGTGCTGCGGAGGTGGCCTTATTTGCCTGTCTGGTTGCAAAGGAACGCATGTAAACGCGGTTTTCCGCTACGTCGTATATGGAATTCATCCGGATACGATCACCTAAAAGAGCTCCCCCAGTCGATTTTTTTGTTGGATCAACTGACAATATTGCAATGGAAATCGTATCGAAATCGGTCACAAAACGGCGAACCAGCTCATCGGTCAGTGTGGATTTGCCAGCTCCTCCAGTTCCAGTAATACCGACAGTGGGGGCTTTTTGCTTAATTCGTCCTGCACCATCTCCACTTGGACTTGATGCTTCGATCAAAGAAATGGACCGGGCAATTCCTTTTGGGTCTGATTCGTTTTGGTGATATGAGAGTGGAGTAATTGAAAAATTACACTGTTCCATCATCCAATCGATCATGCCTCGAAGGCCCATTTTTAATCCATCTTCCGGCGAAAAAATCCGCGTTACGCCATAAGCGTGAAGTTCTTCAATCTCATGCGAGACAATGACACCGCCACCGCCACCAAATATTTTTATATGGCCGGCCCCGCGCTCTCGGAGTAAATCAACCATGTATTTGAAATACTCCATGTGGCCACCCTGATAGGACGAAATGGCAATGCCCTGCACGTCTTCTTGAATAGCCGTATCCACGATTTCCAAGACGGAACGATTGTGCCCCAGATGAATCACTTCAGCTCCGGCCGATTGAAGCACCCGCCGCATGATATTAATTGCCGCATCATGGCCATCGAATAGGCTTGCCGCCGTCACAAACCGGATGGGTTGTGATGCAATAAATTTGGCGGTTTCTGCTTGAATAACGGAAGGTGTTGATTCCATGGTCGACTAAAGGCGAAGAGTTGTGGCCCTAAAAGGGTCTAAATTAAACGCAAAAAGCGCTTCCAACCAGTAAATACGCTTGGAAAGCTAACAGGTTTTCGGAACGCAACCTTTGCCTGAGCTTTTAGGCTAAACTTCATATCAAGATAAAAAAGGAAGGTAGGTTCTGAGGAGCGACTGCAATCAGTCACCTTTAAAGGCTAGAGCCGAAACCCATTGTTCGGATATGCAGAATCGAGCCTCCCATGGGTGATCATTTGGATCCATTAATTGAGCTGTTCGCGAAGGCATATCAACCTCAATAGTTACTTTTTTGGGTGAACTTCGAAGTCCAACGCCCAATCCCTTCAAAACGGATTCTTTTAAGGTCCAGCACAGAAACAGCCTGTGGGAATCTGGCACATCCAGTTTGTACACATGGTCTTTTTCCATGTCAGACAAAATGTAGTCCAGTAACGTATCTGGCTTATTACGAACCTCTTCGAGGTCAACGCCGATCGGACGCCGCGCCACAGCGGCTAGCGCCGTATCTCCTGAATGTGCTAGCGATACATGAAGTCCAGAGCCAGGAGAGAAGAGCTGACCTGTAGGTGCAACCTCTAGAACAACCTCTTGGGCCGGTATTTTAAGTTGACTTGAAATCAACGTTCGAAGCGCGATTCTACCCAAAGTGAAGCCGTTCCTGCGTCCGGAGTGTTTCATTTCAGCCCTTCGAGACAACTCGTGGGCGGAAAGAATGGCTTCTGCATCTAGTTCAGAAAAGTCACGCCAATGAACCTGTCGCAAAACAATATCAGACGGTAAGCCGGGAAAATCGTCCAGCTTGGCGACCGTACCGTCTTCATCCAGACCCGAAATCAAACCTTAGCGGCTTCAAAATTAGCAGCAACAGTATCCCAATTGACCAAATTCCAAAACGCGCCAACATAATCAGGGCGTCTGTTTTGATAGTTCAGGTAATAGGCGTGTTCCCATACGTCAAGGCCTAATATGGGGGTGTGTCCTTCCATATACGGACTATCTTGATTGGCGGTCGAATACACCTTTAAAGAACCCTTTCCATCAACCACAAGCCAAGCCCATCCCGAGCCAAAACGTGTGCCAGCGGCATCAGAAAATGCGCTTTTGAAGGTGTCAAAAGAGCCAAATGCAGCGTTCATAGCGCTAGCAAGTGCGCCACTCGGTGTACCACCTCCGTTTGGGGACATAATCGACCAAAAAAGGCTGTGATTAGCGTGTCCACCACCATTATTTCTTAAAGCGCCTTGAATGGAGGCAGGAGCGCTCTGCATTCCCCTCAATAAGTCTTCAATACTTTTTGAAGCCAAATCTGGATGGCCTTCGAGGGCGGCATTCAATTTCGCGACGTAGCCAGCATGATGCTTTCCATGGTGAATCTCCATGGTACGGGCGTCAACGTGGGGCTCAAGAGCATCGAATGCGTACGGAAGGGACGGAAGCGTGTGGGACATAATAAGCAAGATCTAAAGGTGTTTCGAATCAGGACTAATCTTACGGAAGCGTACCGCGAGTGATCCCGACTTAGAAGAAGCTACCGGTTAACTCAATTGCATAGGTGGTAACTCCAAAAAAGAAGAGTAGCACTACGCATAAGATTAAGACAGCAGCAGAAGACTTTGGAACGGAAAATTCTGTTTCATGGGCGCCAGACTGAGCATCTTCTGTTTTCATGAAGAAAACCACCAACACTCGGAGATAATAATAGGCCGAGACAGCGCTTGTAAGCACTCCTATTATGGCCAACCAAATAAGGCCGGCATCTACTGCTGGTGCGAAAACGGCCCATTTTCCCAAAAATCCGCCAAGCGGCGGAAATCCGGCAAGACTAAACATAAAAACGGCCATCGTCCATCCGAGTAAAGGTTTTTTGTAACCAATACCGGCCAATGAATCGAGGGTCTGTTCGGAGCCTTCCTTGTTATCCCACTCCAGCAATGCGATTACCCCAAAGGCACCGATGTTCATGATGGTGTAAACCATTAAATAGAACAGCGCCCCTGCATATCCTTCATCCGTTCCGGATGCTAGGCCAACCAAAATATATCCAGCGTGCGCGATGGATGAATAGGCCAGCATGCGTTTAATATTGCTCTGAGATATAGCTATAACATTACCCAAGACCATGGTGATAACAGCAAATATCGCCAAGACACCGCTCCATCGTTCTGCGGGAAGAGCAACATTCAAAATCAATATCAGAGATGCGAACGCTGCTGTTTTGGAAGCAGTCGACATGAATCCCGTGATTGTCGTCGGAGCACCTTGATATACGTCGGGCGTCCACATATGGAAAGGAGCCGCGCTGACCTTGAATAAGAATCCAACGAGCAGCATAGCTACCCCAGCCCAAAAAATGATACTCCCTCCGTCAGTCACTGTGGCGTGCATGGCTGAAATATCCATTGTACCGGTGGCGCCATATAACAATGCGATTCCGTACAAAAAGAAGCCCGTCGAAAAAGCGCCCAACAAAAAATACTTAAAGGCACTTTCTGTAGATCCAGAACCCGATCGAATAAAACCGGTCAGGATATAGAGGCACACGGACATGGTCTCGAGGCCAACAAAAACGGTTACCAAATTGTTAGCCGCGCCGAGAACAAGCATTCCAACGGTGGCAAAAAGGATCATGGCGTATGCTTCGCCAATATTATGCCCTATTCGTTTTAAGTAAGGTGCCGAAAGGATGACAGAAAGGAATCCGCTACCTAAGATCAATACATTGACGAATGCTGCAGAACCTCCGACACGCATCATATCGTAATAAACGAGTCCTTCTGCTGATCCGATTCGAGTCAATTCGAACAGAAATCCGGCAAACAACGCCAACCCTGCAATCCAAGGGGTGGCAGAATGGCGGTTGTTGAAGGCGTCAAATACAACTAGAATAAGGCCGGCGAGCGCAACGATTAAAAGAGAAATGGTGTTCGCCAAATCTCCGTTCATCGATGCATATGCTTGGGAAAGATCCATAGTGGTCGTTAGATCCAAGAAAGTTTATTAATTCGTCGGGCCAGTTCTAAATCCAATTCAGTAACCTGGTTTCCGGCATCATGGGTGTTCAATGTGATTCTAACTCGAGAATACACATTGTTTATTTCGGGGTGATGATCCATCGATTCTGCTTCAAAGCCTACTCGAACCATAAAACTCATGGCTTCTCGGAATGAACCGAATGTAAACACTTTAAAAATCGCATCGGCTTCGAATTCCCAACCAGGAAGTTCGGCTAGTCCAAGGACGATTTTGTCTTCATCTAAGGATTTTCTTGAAAAATCACCCATTAATAGCTCCTTTTTGCTAAGGCCTACTTAAAACCAAGTTCTTGTAACCATGAAGGCTGCCGTTCCTACAAGAAAACCAATCAATGCCAACCAAGACATTTTCTTTAGATACCAGAAAAAGTCAATTTTTTCCATGCCCATGGCAACTACGCCAGCGGCCGACCCAATGATTAGCATACTTCCGCCTGTCCCAGCCGAATAGGCTACAAAATGCCAAAGCTCATTGTCCAAAGGTTCAGAAAACATTCCCAAACTTGCGGCAACTAAAGGCACATTATCAATAACTGCAGATCCCACGCCTAACAATAAAATTACCAAATCTGAAACACCTTCACCATGCAATTCAGTACCCAGCATAGGCATGGTGTCCTTTAAAGACGTTGCAAATTGGAATAACACCCCTAATGATTCAAGGGATGCGACTGCCAACAAAATGCCAAGAAAGAATAAGATGCTTGGTAATTCAATTTTCGACAGAGCATGGTGAACTGGGCTGTGATGTGCGTTAGCATCGCTTTCAGAAGAGCCAAATGCGGTCATGCTAAATTTTGAGCGGCTGTAAACTTCAGCAAAAATGGTCACGACACCTAGAGATAACATCATCCCGATGTAGGGAGGCAAATGTGTTACCACTTTAAAAACAGGCACAAATACTATCGCTGTGAGACCGATATAAAGCATTGTAGAACTGTATCTAGGAACAGTATTGTCTTCTACCTCTTCTTCGAACTCTAAATCACCTTTAAATACGGGCAAAAATGAGGCGATAAAAGTTGGTACTGCCATACACAACAGGGAAGGAAGGAATAGATAGCCGACCAAATGCCCGGTACTAACTTTATTTCCAATCCAAAGCATCGTAGTCGTTACATCTCCAATTGGAGACCATGCCCCGCCTGCATTTGCTGCAATAACAATCAATCCAGCGTAATAAAGACGGATATTTTTGTCCTTAACTATCTTTTGAAGGATTGAAATAAGAACGATTGTCGCAGTAAGGTTGTCGATAATAGCAGACAAGATGAAGGCCAAGATTGCAAAAATCCACAAAATGTTGGTCTTCTTTTTGGTCTTGACGAAATTCTTAATCGTTGAAAACCCATCAAAATAATCGATGATTTCAACGATAGTCATCGCTCCTAAAAGGAAAACCAAGATTTCAGCCGTCTTGCCTAAATGATGCAATAAGGTTTCTTCCATAAGATGCATCTTTTCATCTATTGAAAAAGAACCAAAGCCCTCTAACAAGGCGTGTTTTGACGAATCAAACCAATTGGGGAAACTATCGATACCCAGAGCGATCAAGGCCCAACAGATGGCCATCATCACCAAAGCAGGGACAAGTTTATCAATCTTAATCGTGTGTTCTAACGTAATGGCGAGATAGCCCATTACGAACACAAAAATAATTACTATCGTCATGACTTAGTTTGTTGTTAGAATTGTTGACTTTCCTTCACTGTCAAAAGCTACCACCACCACCGACTCCGAAGCAACTCGTTTAGTCTCGATCACTTCTAGAAGGTTTTTAACGGCGGGTTCACTTTTGGCCAAAAACGGAGCGGGCATAATACCCATAAGAATCATCAAGCCAGCCAAAGGTATCAATAATGCCAATTCGCGCTTATTGAGGTCCTTCATCGTAGCATTAGCCTCATTGTCTATCGTGCCCCAGAACATCCGATAAACCATGTATAGAAGATAGACGGCGGCTAAAATAACTCCTGTTGTAGCAAGGGCTATCAAGAAAGGGCTGGCCAAAACGTCACTGTTGAATGCGCCGATCAAAATTAAAAACTCACCCACAAACCCGTTCAATCCGGGCAGTCCGGCGGAAGCGAGAACGCTCAAAACCATAAAAAATGTAAGTACGGGCACTGATTTAGCAATGCCGCCATAATCCGACATTTCCCGGGTATGACGTCTTTCGTACAACATTCCAACGATCAAGAAGAGTGCACCCGTTGAAATACCGTGATTTACCATTTGAATCATGGCTCCCTGAAGGGCTTCTGTCGTAAAGGCAAAAATGCCAAGCACAACAAAACCAAGGTGAGAAACAGACGAGTAGGCGACCAACTTTTTGGCATCTGTTTGCGCACGGGATACCAAAGCGCCATAAATAATACCGATAACGGCCAGTACGGCGAACATCATGGCATACTCTTGCGCGGCATTCGGGAAAAACGGAAGGCAAAACCTAACTAGTCCGTACGTCCCCATTTTCAGTAAAACACCTGCAAGGATTACAGACCCTCCGGTTGGAGCCTGAACGTGGGCGTCCGGTAACCAGGTGTGGAGTGGAAAGAGAGGCACCTTAATGGCAAATGCGAGGGCGAAAAGAAGGAATAACCAACCTTGCATTTCAACTGGCATGTTGTACGAAACCAGTGTGTACCAATCGGTTGTGAAGACTCCAGCGTTGACGGCATCGCCGGCCGCGTAACCCAAGAAAATTAACGCCACAAGCATGAGCAACGATCCAACCAACGTATACAGCACAAATTTCAAGGCTGCATAAACTCTGTTTTCTCCTCCCCAAATGCCAATGATAAAGTACATCGGGATTAAGGTGAGTTCGAAAAAGATGTAGAACAAAAAGATGTCAAATGAGGCAAAAACGCCCGTAACACCGGTTTGCAGGATCAAAAGCAGGGTGTAATACGGTTTGTGATGTTTAGCGATATACGTCCAGGAGGACAAGATGACGATCGGGCCCAAAAGCGTCGTCAGCATGATCAGTAACAAATTCAACCCATCAATTCCTACAAAATATTTGATGTCGAATTGACCTGGAAACCAACTACTACTTAGGTCGGCCAACTGGGGAGCAGTAGCCGTAGAAATGGCAGGGTCGAAACCAAGGTAAAGTCCAATTGAAACGATAAACGTCAATACAGTGACGCCGAGCGCCGACCATTTGATCGCCTTTTCGTTGGGGGCTAACATTGTCAGAATTGCTCCAACTAGGGGCAAGAAGATGACAATGGATGTGATATGCTGGATATTCATGTAATCCGTGAAGGTTGCTTTCTCGTATGACCTGCTTAAAACAGCATCAGATAAATTATGAGTACCACACCGAATACGATTGCAACGGCGTACGAGTGAACGAGGCCCGTTTGCATGTACCGAAGTACAAAGCTAGAGCCGCGAGTGAAAAAGCCTACTGCGTTGACTAATCCGTCGATCACGTATTTATCGAAAGGTGCAAATGCGTGATGCGCACTACCAATCAAAGGTCGAACAACGGCTTTGTCATAGGCTTCATCCAGAAAGTATTTTCCTTTCCAAAGTTTGTAGAGTCCGCCAAACCGGACCGAAAGTTTTTCATCAAAACCGATGCCTTCCGAAGTATACCATTTCCATCCTAGGGCGACTCCCGAAATGGCTACAAGCGATCCAACGGCTATTAAAAACCACTCCATACCGTGAGAAACATGGGTATGGGCCGCAAACTCGGCAACCGGACCAGTTTCACCGGCCAGCCAATGATGGATCCAATTCACTTCTCCTAATACGGCTGGAAGACCCAAATATCCGCCAACGGCAGCTAATCCGGCCAAAATCCATAGTGGCACAGTCATGGTCCACGGAGATTCGTGGGGATGAATAGAGTCGGCGTGCGGCCATCTAGACTCACCTTCAAAAGTGAGGACGTAGGCGCGAGTCATATAAATTGCAGTCAAAAAGGCGGTAATAATGCCAACCCCATATACAAACCATCCGACCAAGTGCCCATCATATCCAAACTCGAATGCTTTGAAAAGAATCTCATCTTTAGAAAAGAAGCCGGATAACAGTGGAATGCCGGCAATAGCCAAAGTTGAGATCAAGAAAGTCATCCGCGTTGCAGGCATGTACTTTTTGAGTCCGCCCATCGTGCGCATATCCTGAGGATCCAAGGCGTGACCATGTCCGTCATGCGCAAGTTCATGTTCCACGTGGTGCATGGAGTGAATCACGCTGCCTGAACCAAGGAAGAGGCATGCTTTAAAGAACGCGTGCGTCATTACGTGGAAAATAGCTACGTAAAAAGCACCGACCCCGGTCGCCAAAAACATGTATCCCAATTGAGATACCGTTGAATAGGCGAGAACTTTTTTAATGTCGTTTTGAGTAATGGCTATCGTGGCCGCGACAATGGCGGTGAGGGCTCCTACAACGGTGATTACGGCCATGATACTTGGCGCACTCAATACCAAAGGAGACAGACGGGCCAGCAAATAGAGGCCAGACGTGACCATGGTGGCCGCATGGATCAAAGCAGATACGGGTGTTGGGCCTGCCATGGCATCAGGAAGCCACGTAAAGAGGGGGATTTGAGCACTTTTGCCGGTAGCGCCAATAAAGAGCAAGAAAACAGTCCAATTGATCCAAGATTGATCCATTCCAGGACCGCCAGCCAGAACGGCATCAAAATCTAACGAGCCCAATTCCCGAAAAAGAATGAACATCGCCATCAAAAAGGCGAAATCTCCAATCCGGTTCATAATGAACGCTTTGTTAGCAGCAGCACTGTTTTTGAGGTCTTTATACCAGAACCCAATCAGTAGGTAAGAACAAAGTCCGACGCCTTCCCAGCCAAGGAATAAAACGACAAGGTTGTTGCCCAAGACCAAATTGAGCATCATAAAAATGAACAAGTTCAGATAGGCAAAAAACCGCCAGTACCCGTCGTCACCGTGCATATAGCCGGTGGAATAAAGATGAATCAGGCCTCCTACGCCCGTTACGATCAACGTCATCAAAAGCGACAATTGATCGATGCGATAGGCAAAGTTCACCGTCAGATCCCCGGCTTTCATCCAGGTGAATGCGTCCACAACGATCGCTTCACCGTGAAATCCGGCAAACAAGTAGGCCGTAATAACAAAGGGAATAGCGACCATTAAGGTGGCGACTATTCCAATCAATCCTTCATTTTTCCGATGAGCTGGCGCAAACAGACCAACAAGTCCGTTAAACGCAGCTCCTAGCAGAGGCAGAAGAATTACTAATTTAATTAAGAAGTCAGGCTGCATCGGGCGGCTGAGATTGAGTGCACACAAACAGGGTGCATCCGGTTACTACTAATATTTGAACAGGTTGATTTTTGTCACATCGACCGTCAGCTTATCGCGAAAGATGGCGATGATTAAAGCTAGTCCAACAGCGGCTTCCGCTGCTGCCACCGACATGACGAAAAAGACTAGAATCTGTCCCGAAACATCTCCGAGGTATTGGCTAAAAGCCACCAAGGTTATGTTTACTGAATTAAGCATCAGTTCAACGCACATCAACATGATGATGGCATTTCGACGAAACAGAAATCCAAGAACTCCCATCGTAAACAACAGAGCACTCAGAGTCAGATACCAGTTAAGTGTGATTTCCATTTTTTAAGAAATAAAGCCTATACAGGCTTGCGTTTTGCGATAACTACGGCGCCTATCGTGGCTGCTAATAGCAAAATTCCGATAACTTCCAACGGCATCGCATATTGCGTAAACATCACTTTGCCCAAATTCGATACCGAACCGTTTTCTGCTGCGATGGCCAAAGAAGGTGGGTTTGGAGCCAAATTAAGTGCATTAGCACTGATAAATGTGAGCATGGAAAGCAGTCCCATTCCCATCGTGAATGCTACAATCCTTCGCCATTCGACCTTTTTTAAGTCGGGCAAGTCCGACAAGTTTAATAGCATAATGACGAAAACGAACAATACCATGATCGCTCCCGCATAAACCAGAATCTGGATTACGGCAATGAATTCAGCGTTCAAGGTCAGAAACAGACCCGCCACACAAAATAAATTCAGGATTAGCCAAAGTGCGCTCGAAACCGGATTCTTGGAGAGTAACATTCCAAGCGCAGCAGCAAGCGCTACGATTGCAAATACAAAGAATAAAATGGGAGCGGTCATAGGCGTGGGTTATGAAAAATCCGGTTTAATACATTTGCACTAAACCTATTCGTACTTCGCGGCGCAAATTAGTTATAGAGTGTGCGATCAGCAAGAAAAGATCCGATAAAGACTGACCTTCATTTGTTATCCGCAATTGCCTGCCTTGAATTGGGTAGCTAGGGCGGATATTGCGTACACTACGTGCTTTCGATTTTCCATTATTGGATCATATCTGGCAATTATTACCCCGAGATTGCATAATACCATTTCATGACGTCAAATTCGAAGCCTATCGAACCAAATGTTTGGACGGAAATTTATGGGGCGCTACGCGGCAACCTGCGTGATTATACAAAAGGAAGTATCTGGCGGGCAATAATAGTGCTCGCTATTCCGATGGTTTTAGAAATGTTTATGCAATCCATTTTTGCATTGTTGCCATCATGGGGGATTAGCAATGCTGCGGCCGTGTTAGTGGGGCAAAACTTAGGCGCGAAGCAACCGGACCGTGCAGAGAGGTCTGTTTGGTATTGTACCATAGTAGACATCGTGTTTTTGTCCCTAATGGGAGTGATATTCTGGATAAATGCAGAGGTTTTGGTTCGAATTTTTGTGGATTCTCCCGAAGCTATTCGAGTGGGTGTCCAAAGTATGCGCATGTTGACCACTATTTATCCGATTTGGGCTATTGGAATGGTTACCGTTCAGTCGTTTAATGGTGCTGGCGACACGACTACTCCAACTTGGATTCAGGTTTTTGCGTTTTGGGCTGTTCAAATTCCGCTCGCGTGGTGGTTAAGTCATTCCGCTGGGATGGGTACAAAAGGGGTTTTTGCGGCCATCATGGTTGCCCAAGTTCTTTCTGCCTTTAGCAGCGCATATTTATTTAAACGGGGCAGCTGGAAACTGATCAAGGTATAAAAGCAATGAACGGACAATCCTTCACTTTGGGAGATCTTAGGGACCCTGCCCTAATTCGCGAACTCGTGGGACGGGAATTCCCAGATCAAATCGGCGTGCCTTCTCAGTTATGCGATCGGTTTAGGAAGCTTGCAATAGCCCATCCTGGCCATCATTCTCGTCCGGCCATGTTGCTGAATGTGCCCGGAAGGATCGAGGTCCTTGGCAAGCACACCGACTATGCGGGTGGAGTAAGTTTAACGTGTGCGTCTCAGATGTCTATGACATCCGTGGTTACAGCACACGCTTTGCCATCGCTAATCGTATTTGATGAAGCGCGGGGCACCCAAGTCGAGTTTCAATATGCACATCCTGAAATGGTCACAGACCAACCATGGACGTCTTATGTGGCAACTGTTCTCAGAAGGTTTATTCGACACTTTGGTGCACCAGATCTAGGCGTATCTGTTGTGCTTAGCAGTAATTTGCCCAGTGCTTCGGGGATGAGTTCATCGTCAGGGCTAATCGTCACCATTTCTTTGGCGCTGCTTGGAATGGGGAATATTTTGGCATTGCCCAAACATTTTTCTAGGATGTCTAGAGAGCGTTTTTCAGGATTTGCTGGCGCAATCGAAAGTGGGGCAGATTTTGAAGGGCTTTTAGGTGATGAGGGAGTTGGTACCAAGGGAGGTTCGGAAGATCATGCAGCAATTGTCTGTTCAACCCCAAACTCATTAAATCTCTACTCTTACTTTCCAGTGAGTCAACTAGGAACTGTTCGCTTTCCAGATTCGGTTTCGTTTGTGGTGGCTTCCAGCGGAGTTAAAGCTCGCAAGACGGGAGAGGCCAAAGAGGCGTACAATTTGGCGAGTTGGAGAGCAAAACAAGTAGTCTCGTTGTGGAATGAGAAAGAGGAGTTGAGTCTTCAAACGATGGGCGACATGGTTGAGCACGAGAGCTTTAGTCGAGATCAGCTGCGTGACCTCCTTTTGTCCATTCTTGGTGGTGGGGATCTTTGGAATCGATTTGCCCAATTTGATAGGGAATGCAGCGTAATCATACCTGGTGCAATGGACGCGCTTCAAAATGGCCAATGGGCTTCCTTTGGTAGTTATGTGGATGAGTCGCAAAAAATGGCAGACCAGTGGCTTGGTAATCAGGTACCCGAGACGAACGATCTTGTGAGCATGGCTCGAAACCTGGGAGCACATGGTGCAAGCGCGTTCGGAGCCGGTTTTGGAGGCGCGGTATGGGCTTTGGTAGATACCGAGCGGGCTGACCAATTCTTGACAGAATGGACGAATGAATATGAGTCACGATATCCTTCCAGAAGGACCAGCGCTCGTTTTTTCCGAGATCAGCCTTCTGCCGGCGTAACCATGCAGGGTTCGAAGTATTTCAGTTTTTGATCGACCAACGAAAGGAAGGTCGATTCTGCTGGCCGCCTTCTATTCAAACTTTAGGCGAGGCCAAACTTTCCATAGGCCAAATCCGGCAACTAAGGTAATGCCTGAAACGATGAGGGCAGCTGTCGTTTCTCCATAGAGAATGTAACCGGTGGTGAATAACGCTCCATAAATCATCACAGCGCCCAAGACAGAAGCCAAAATGGCTTGTGGCAGATCCGACCCATCCGATGTCGTGGATGTTTTAAGTCCTGCTCTGATCGTTTTCCAACCTGGCCCACCAGGACGAATCTTAAGATAAAAGCTTTCCAATTTTTCATCGTCAGTCGGCGCGGATAAAAACGCAACGGCGACCCATGCTCCCGTGGTCACCAAAACCCCAGAGAGCAATTGCTCCCAAGATTCCAGTCCCATCCCATCGGTAAACGTGAAAATCAGGGCGATCGCAAAGGAAACTAACATCGCCGTAAGCTCCGAGGCCGCATTCACGCGCCACCAGAACCAGCGGACGATAAATATTAAACCTGTTCCCGCGCCGATCTGAAGCACGATGTTGAACACTTGAAGAGCATTTTCAAGAAAAAGAGCTAACGTACAAGCAACTATCATTAGGACAATGGTTGCGACACGTCCGGCCCAAACCTGCTGTCCTTCACTGGCATTTGGATTAATAAATCGATGATATAAGTCGTTTACAACGATGGACGAGCCCCAATTAACTTGCGAAGACATCGTAGACATGTAGGCTGCCGCTAACGAAGTGACTACCAGTCCGAGCAATCCGGAAGGCAAATAGGTGAGCATCGCGGGATACGCTAAGTCGTTGCGTACCACATGTTCAGGGACGTTTGGAAAGCGCTCTGCGATGGACGCGAGATCCGGAAACACAATCAAAGACGCCAGTGCAATCAATATCCAAGGCCAAGGTCGAAGTGCGTAGTGCAGCACATTGAAGAGCAATGTCGCACCTGCCGCTTCGCGCTCATTTCGGGCTGACAGCATGCGTTGCGCCAAATATCCACCTCCTCCGGGCTCGGCTCCCGGGTAATACGCTGCCCACCACTGAACTGCGATGGGAATGATGAAGATGGGTATCAAATCATTCATCGACATCTCGGAGAATGAGGGCAAAAACCCCATAAACGGCTGAACCGATTCGTGCTGAAAAAGTGTGGAAAGCCCGCCAACCTCCGGTAGGTTTATGATATAAATCGTGGCCCAGATGCTCCCAACCATCGCCATCACGAATTGGATCATATCTGTTAGCACTACTCCTCGAAGCCCACCCAATGCGGAGTAGATCATCGTAATCGTTGCTGCAACAACCACCGTCTGGAGAGGACTCCAGTCCATCATGATACTTCCGATCTTAATGGCGGCAAGCGTAACCGAGGCCATGATGATGATATTGAACAAAATGCCCAGATATACGGCTCGAAAACCTCTCAAAAATGCCGCAATCGGACCAGAATAACGTATTTCATAAAATTCGACATCGGTTAAAACACCGCTTCTACGCCACAGTCGAGCGTACAAAAACACCGTTAACATCCCGGTCAAAAGGAATGCCCACCAAGTCCAGTTACCAGCAACTCCGGTGCCCCGAACTATATCAGTAACCAAATTCGGGGTATCGGTCGAAAACGTTGTTGCAACCATCGAAATGCCCAGCAACCACCACGGCATAGATTGTCCGGCCAGAAAAAACGATCGAAAACTAGTACCAGATTTTTTCGAGACGGCTAGTCCAATGACCAATGAAACCGCGAAAAAAATGGCCATAATGGCCCAATCCAGAATTGACAGTTGCATGATATCATGGTTTACTACTAAAGGTGCGACAAATGTAGCGTTTCAATCAAAGGAAAGCGACTCTAGGTGTTGACATTCGCCGCGTCCTAACCTTACTTCTGAGCCACGATGTAAATCATTTCCCCTAGGGCTCAAAAACCAATCTAATTCCGATGGACAGAAGAAAATTTATAATGACCGGTGCACTTGCAGGCGTAGGGGCAACTGTTGTTTCAAGAGAATCGATTGCCAAAGAAGTAAAAGCCAAAGCGGCATCGGTCTTGACGGGAAAGGATGATCGAACAGCTAGGATGGCATTTATTGGCGTGGGACAACGAGGACGGAATCATCTCAATATTGTGTTGAGAAGAGAGGACACCGAAGTAATTGCGATTTGTGATATAGATCCTGAAGCCATTACCGAGTCACAAAAAATGATTCGCGAATTTAGAGGAAAGGAAGCCGCTGTTTATACCGGAGATGAACGCGCGTTTGAACGAATGCTCGAACGAGACGACATCGATGGGGTAATTATTGCCACTCCGTGGCTTTGGCATTCTAAAATGGCGGTGGCCTGCATGAAAGCAGGAAAATATGCAGGAGTTGAAGTATCGGCAGCAAATACCATGGAGGAATGCTGGGACCTGGTAAACACGTCCGAAGAAACTGGCAAACCTTGCATGATCCTCGAAAACGTGTGCTACAGGCGCGACGTAATGGCCATTCTAAATATGGTCCGGCAGAACATGTTTGGAGAGATGTTGCATCTAGAATGTGGGTACCAGCATGATCTGCGGGAAGTGAAGTTTAATAATGGCCAACAAGTGTATGGAGGAGGAGTAGAATTCGGGGGAAATGCTCTTTCAGAGGCAAAATGGAGGACGCACCACTCTGTTCATCGTAACGGAGATCTATATCCGACCCATGGCATTGGTCCTGTCGCTGTTTACACAAATATTAATCGGGGCAATAGATTTGTTTCACTGACGTCGACTGCTTCGAAAGCAAGGGGATTGCACAATCACATAATTAAACAGGCTGGAAGGGATCATCATAATGCCAATGTGGAATTTAAATTGGGTGATATCGTTACTACGGTGATTCGGACCCAAAATGAAGAATCAATTATTGTGAGTCATGACACGAACTCTCCGAGACCGTATTCGCTCGGATTCAGGGTACAGGGGACTGAAGGTATTTGGATGGACGTTAATCAATCGTTGTATATCCAAGGAGTAAGTCCAAAGGCTCATCAGTGGGAGAAAGCGGCCCCTTATTTGGAGAAATATGACCATCCGCTGTGGAAAAAATATGCCGAAAAAGCGACTGGTTCTGGTCACGGAGGGATGGACTTTTTTGTGGATCACGCTTTTGTTGAGTCGGTTAAACGAGGAGTCGCTACTCCACTTGATGCGTATGATGCGGCGGCGTGGAGCGCGATTTCACCGCTATCTGAAGCTTCTATTGCAGCTGGAAGTGCTCCCCAAGCATTTCCGGACTTTACTCGTGGTACATGGATGAACAGAAAGCCAGTTTTTGCACTTGGAGACGATTATTGATCGATTCTGGTCGAATGAAGCATGCGAAAGACCTACCCGATTTGGCCGATCTAATTGGCCGAGACGGCACCGTTTGGCTTGACTGCGCAGCAGCCGAATCAAATGGCCAATCATTGCTTTTTTCATCCCCAATCACTGAAGTGGTTGCTTTTTCTGTTTCCGAAGTTCGCTCCGCGTTCGCAAAGCTGGACAAATACCTCAAACGCGGCCACTATGTGGCCGGTTATTCGGCTTATGAGGCTGGTTATGCGTTTGAAAAAGGTTCTTTTCCCGCAGAACAGACCCGGAATTTTGGCGAGGAATTAGGGTATCCATTGCTCTGGTTCGGTATCTACGATTCTCCCATCATAGTTACCGGGCCTGTCGACCTAGGGAAAGGGGATTTACGCCCAAAGGGCTCAGAAACGAGTGAAAGCGAGCGGGCAGTCCAAGGCTTCAGCGATGATATAGAAGGCCTGGTGGGCACTGAACCGACTGGGAAATTCGAATCAGCAGTTGATCGAATACGAGATTTAATTGCCGAGGGAGATGTGTATCAAATCAACCACACCACCCGGTTTGAAGGAAGAGTGGAAGGCACCTCTCTCGGATTGTATGATTCCCTTCGCAAAAGACAACCCGTTGAGTTTGGTTCATTTTTGCGGACTCGTTGGATGGACGTTCTGTCTTTTTCTCCAGAGTTGTTTTTTAAAAGGGAGGGAGGCAAAATCGAAGCCAAACCGATGAAGGGCACAGCTCCAAGGGGCGCTACACCAAGTGAAGATGTAGAAATCAAGCAGTGGCTTTCAAAAGACGCAAAGAACCGAGCCGAAAACTTGATGATTGTGGACCTCCTGAGAAACGACCTTTCTGTGATTTGCGAACCCGGAAGTGTTGAAGTACCTCACTTATTTGATGTAGCCACGCTACCGACGGTTCACCAGATGACGTCTACCATACAAGGCCGGCTTCAGCCAGATACGGGCCTTTCAGAGATATTTGCAGCCCTTTTCCCCTGCGGGTCTATAACTGGCGCACCTAAGATTAGAGCCATGAAACGGATTCTTGAGCTCGAAAGTCGTCCCAGAGGTGTGTATTGTGGGGCGATTGGTTATGCCGGACCTGCGATGTTACGGCCTGACTCACCTCTGGGCTCGGATTCGCAGCCCAAGCCCGATTCAACGCGCGCTGTTTTTTCCGTAGGAATTAGGACCGCCACCCTCGCCGGGCAAAAGGTGACATATGGAGCTGGAGGCGGTATTGTGTGGGATTCCGATCGGGACCTGGAATACGAAGAAGCCGTCCTGAAAACTCAATTCCTGACCGGACAAGCCTTGGAAGCGTTCTTCCTTATTGAGACCATGTTGTGGGATAACGGAATCCAATGGATCGAATTTCATTTGGATCGACTACAAGAGTCGGCTCGAGACTTGGGTTTTGAGTTCGATCGTCAAAGAGTGCAGGCCGAAATCGTAACAAAGACGGATTGTTCGAACCTGCAGGGAGCCAATCGAGTGAGATTATTGCTTTCCGAAGAAGGAGCCGTAGAGTTGCAGACTAAAAAATACGAGCAACCGAAGCAACCAATTGATATTGGGTTGTCTCGATCTCGAATATCCTCGACTCACCCTCTTTTGCGTCACAAGACTACTAGGCGCGCCGTATTTGAGCGTGCGCGGGCGGAAGCCCGCGCACGCGATCTGTATGACGTAATATTAACTAATGAGCGGGGGGAAGTCACAGAAGGATCAATCTCAAACCTATTTGCCCTCGAAGGAGGCGCGTGGTATACGTCGCCCCTTTCTTCGGGCTTACTACCGGGAGTGGGTAGGCGTGTGTTTATGCTTAAACACAGCGCTCGGGAGAGGGCCTTGACCGTCGATGACCTTCGAAACGCAGACAGGCTGATCGTTACAAATGCTTTGATTGGCGAGATGGAAGCAAAATGGTCTGAAACATAAGCTGAGTCGGGGAGCAGGGCATGGCGAAGAAGGCAAGGACCATGGAGAACAGGGCATGGGGCTCAATTCAACCTGAAATTAATATTAATTTTATGTGTTTTATTTGTCGGTTCTCCCTTTAAAATGTTTCATGGACCGCGAAATTCCGAAAAAGTCGGAGAGCCAATCAAACAGGCCGACGGGAAGCATCCGTAATGGGAAAACCAGATACACAAAACGAGGCATGATTAGGCGTTTTTTGTGCGTTTGGATCGCTTTAAAAATACGCCTAGAAACATATTCTTGATCTAAAATGGGCAGTAGCCAAGAAAACCGAGTGCGCACTCCTTCAAACATGCCGGTATTGACGAAATAAGGTGCTACTAAAGTCGTCTTGATATTTTTTCCGGATGATTTTATCTCTCCTCGGAGGGCCTCTTCAAACCCAATAGCGGCAAACTTGCTCGCCGAATAAGCACTCATTCCAGGCGCTCCAGCAAATCCTCCGGCAGACGCGATGGTCACAATGTGACCAGAATTATGCCTTTTCATTTCTGGTAAAACGGCTTGAACAGTGTAAAAATGAGAAAGCGTATTGACGGCAAAAGTTTGTTCGATTTGAGACGTCGTGTGTTCTTCCACGCTTCGACCGTAAACGATTCCTGCATTATTAATTAAAATATCGATATGCTGACTTTTGGAGGCTGCGTTTTCGCCCAGTATTGAGTAGATCTGCTGAAAGACTTGACGTATCGAATCAGATTTACTTAGGTCACACTGCATTGGATGATATCCCTTAGATCGACCTGAGGATATTGTTTGAAGCATCTTTTCATCAATATCCAGTGCAAATACGATCGCCCCAGAATCATCAAACAATTCTGACAAGCGCCGGCCTAGGCCACTTGAAGCGCCTGTTATAACAACGATTTTTCCTAAAAAAGAATTGTCCATCTGACCAAAATTGTTGGGCTTACGCTACGGAGTTAGTTTTACAAGTTACGCTGTCTTTTGATTAAGGGTTTTCCTCACGACCTTAGGGTCTTGTGATACGTAATATTGATGCCCGACCATCTCACCAAATCGAAACGTGAATCTATGGACGCCCCTACCCCTGTTTCTCTCGAATTTGCCAAACTGTCGTGGCTTGGATCACGATCGGAATATAACCGGATGTACGATTGGTCAGTAAAAGACCCTGACGGATTTTGGGGCGAAATGGCTACTAGCATAGATTGGGTGAAACCCTTCAGCAGGGTCCAAGACGTCTCTTTCGCTAAAAATGACGTGCATATCCGCTGGTATGAAGGGGGTGTTACGAATGCTTCGTTCAATTGTATTGACCGGCATTTACCCAAAAGGGCCAACCAAACGGCACTGATCTTTGAGCCAGATAATCCAGAAGAGCCAACCAAAAACATAACTTATGCCGAGCTTTCAGAACACGTAAATAAGCTGGCAAATGTGTTGAAGAAACATGGAGTTAAAAAAGGTGATATCGTCACCATTTACCTCCCCATGATTCCAGAAGCGGCGTTTGCTATGTTGGCATGTTCTCGGCTTGGAGCTATTCATTCGGTTGTTTTTGGGGGATTCAGCCCGGAGGCACTTGCAAATCGTATGAATGATGGCGCTTCAACGCTTCTCATCACGGCAGATGAATCGCTTCGAGGCGGCAAATACGTACCGATTAAGTCAAACGTAGACAAGGCTCTTGAGCAATCGAAGACCGTCAAAACGGTTCTGGTTGTAAAACGCTCCGGACGCGAAGTTGAAATGAAAGGGGGTAGGGATTTCTGGGTTCACAAAGAGGTGGCTACAGTCGGCGACTATTGCAGTCCAGAACCGATGGACTCAGAAGACCCCTTGTTCATATTGTATACGAGCGGATCGACTGGCAAGCCCAAGGGAGTCCTGCACACAACCGGGGGCTATTTAGTTTATGCAGCCCTCACTCACAAATACGTTTTCGACTACCATGAAGGTGACGTCTATTGGTGTGCGGCAGACGTAGGTTGGGTGACCGGTCATACGTACGTGGTATATGGTCCGCTTTTGAATGGGGCTACTCAGGTATTATTTGAAGGTATTCCGACCTATCCAGACGCCTCTCGATTCTGGAAAGTGGTTGATAGGCATCAAGTTACCCAGTTTTATACCGCTCCGACCGCCATTAGGGCTCTCATGCAGCAAGGAGAGTCATTCGTGAAAGCCACCTCAAGATCCTCCCTGAAATTATTGGGGACTGTGGGAGAACCGATTAATCCCGAAGCCTGGCGCTGGTATAACGAGGTTGTTGGAGATTCGCGATGCCCAATTGTAGACACGTGGTGGCAAACGGAAACAGGTGGAATTATGATTACACCACTTCCAGGCGCCATTGGTACTAAACCAGGTTCGGCTACTGTCCCGTTTTTTGGCATTCAACCGCAAATACTCGACCTAGAAGGAAATGTATTAGAGGGAGTCTGTGAAGGGGTGTTGGCGATGAAAGGATCGTGGCCCGGTCAAGCTCGTACGCTATTTGGCGATCACGCTCGTTTTGTCAGCACCTATTTTTCGACATTCGAGAACAAATATTTCACTGGAGATGGGTGTCGTCGCGACGAAGACGGATACTATTGGATTACCGGAAGGGTGGACGACGTAATTAACGTTTCTGGTCACAGAATGGGTAGTGCGGAGGTCGAAAGTGCCCTAGTGGCCCATTCAACGGTAGCCGAGTCGGCGGTAGTAGGTGTCCCTCACCAGGTTAAGGGACAGGGGATTTATGCCTATGTAACGCTTAACAACGGCGTAGAACCCTCAGAAAGTCTTCGCGCCGAGCTCGTGCTTCAAGTTAGAACCGTGATCGGCCCGATAGCTAAGCCGGATTTTATTCAATTTACACAGGCTCTACCTAAAACTAGAAGTGGCAAAATCATGCGCCGGATCTTGCGCAAGATTGCAGCTAATGATTTTGGAAATTTGGGCGATACGTCGACGTTGGCGGATTCTTCAGTCGTTGACGAATTAATTTCCAATAGACAGAATCGTTAACCGGACTAACATGGCAAAACCGGTAATCTTTTTAGTTGATCTTCACCATGCAAAATGTACGAACGTCGTACTTTGATATACTTTAGATTTTTCAAGGCAATCCTTTCTTCAGATTATGGAAGCTTCCTTTTCACTCGACTACCTAGGCATCACCAATAGGACCGTATTTCGTAACGTTTCAAGAGCAAATCTTTATGAAGATGCTGTTCGACACGACGAAGGGGCCGCTATTTCAGATGCAGGCGGCTTAATGCTGCGTTCTGGTGCCAAAACGGGAAGAAGCCCGAAGGACAAAAGGGTGGTGGAAATTCCAGAATTAACGGATGACATTTGGTGGGGACCGGTAAATATTCCCCTGGGTCGAAATAATTTCATGATCAATCGGGAACGTGCTCTCGATTATTTCAACTCTCTCAAGCACTTATATGTCTTTGATGGATATGCAGGTTGGGATCCTGAATATCGAATTAAAGTGCGCGTAATTTGTACTCGTCCATACCACGCGCTGTTCATGCAAAACATGTTGATCCGCCCGACGGACGAACAGCTGGACAATTTTGGAGATCCGGATTTTACAATTTTGAATGCAGGATCATTTCCTGCCAATAAATTGACAGATCAAATGTCTTCGAAAACCAGCATCGCGTTGAATTTTGAATCCAACGAGCTTGTCATTTTGGGAAGTGAGTATGCTGGTGAAATGAAGAAGGGCATATTCTCGGTAATGCACTATTTGATGCCCAAAAGGGGCGTGTTATCCATGCACTGCTCAGCCAACGAAGGAGACGAGGGAGACGTCTCGTTATTTTTTGGCCTGTCCGGAACGGGCAAGACGACGCTCTCTGCTGATCCTCGTCGAGCCTTGATCGGTGATGACGAGCACTGTTGGACGAATGAAGGCGTATTTAACATCGAAGGCGGCTGTTATGCCAAAGCAATTGGTCTTTCCGCAGAATCGGAGCCGGAAATATTCTCTGCCATCCGGTTTGGCAGCGTATTGGAAAACGTTGTATACGATAAAGACACTCATAAAGTGGATTTTAATAATACCTCGATTACAGAGAACACAAGGGTTGCGTACCCCATCGATTTTATTGCGAATGCAAAAATTCCCTGTGTAGGTGGCCACCCTAAAAACATCATTTTCTTGACATATGATGCGTTTGGCGTTGTGCCTCCGATTTCGAAATTGACTTCTAGTCAAGCTATGTACCATTTTATTTCCGGCTACACAGCGAAGGTTGCTGGTACAGAAATGGGCATCAACGAGCCTCAAGCCACGTTTTCAGCGTGTTTTGGAAATGCATTCCTCGTATTTCACCCGGGGAAATATGCGGAGATGTTAGCCGAAAAGATGGAGAAGCACGGTGCTAAAGCTTGGTTGATAAATACAGGGATGACGGGCGGTGCGTACGGTACTGGAAAGCGAATGAAATTGAGCTATACCCGTGCGATTATTGATGCTATTCACGATGGTACGTTGGACAATATGACCACGACCACAGATCCGGTTTTTGGAGTTGAAATTCCGACATCTGTCCCACATGTGCCCTCGGAAGTCTTGATTCCTCGTGAAACCTGGAATGATAAAGCAGCATTTGATCAAAACGCAGCAAAATTAGCTGCATTGTTCAATAATAACTTCGAACAATATCGCGAAGGCAGTTCTAAAGAAATCGCAGATGCGGGACCAAAACTTTAGTTCAGCTCCGTAGCCAGTTCTAGAGCGCCGTAAACAGGTTTTCGAGTTGATGCGATAACAGTGGCATTGCCTTGGCTGCTTTCAATTGCCTTGGTGAGAATTTTAAGGTATTCAGCGTTTTCTGAAAGTCCTCCAGCGAGTGCGACTAGGGGATTGTTAGCTGAAATTTGAGAGGCCAGTCGAGTGACTTGCGTTGCGAGGGCTTGACATTCCCCTACTACTAGTTGTTGTGCTATTGGCAATTGGTTTACTAATGGGGTAGCTGGCAAGAAGCTCAATAGAATTGGGGCGAGTTTGGCAAAATTGAATTCGGGGTCGTAAACACAGTCTAAAATAGCTGCGATTGAGGTTTGAATCGGTTCATTCTCGGAATGTGCTGCCATTGAACGGCTTGATAGCTCTGACCAAACGGCCTTACTCAATTCTGTTTGTGTACTGCCTTCAAGACATTCCAAAAGATGTCGAATCGCGCAAACACCAAGAGCGGTTCCGCTTCCCGGATCACCTAAACCTTTGCCCCACCCGCCTGTGCGGTAAAACTCGTGATCTGGGCCAAAAGAATAACATCCGCTGCCGGTCCCTGCGATCACCAATATCTTCGACCGAAGATTATGGTCTTTGTTAGGAAAGGCTGCTTGAAAGGCAACTCTCGCATCGCTGACAACCAGAATATGGTGCCTAGAAATGTCCAGATTTATCCCCAGAAGATCTTGGAGAACCTTTTGTTGATTTGAAGAGGCCACGCCAGCTAGTCCTACGCAGACACGGAAATCGCCGGGGTTTCCCAAGCCACTTAAAATCCTGCGTACCACTTCTACCAATCGAGTGGCTGTCTGAGCAGGGTCCTCGAATCTAGCGTTGACGCTTGGGAACGAAATTTCCTTCCGAATTTCCCCCCAACTACCAACGGCCAATATTTTGCTACCGCCGGCATCGATCCCTATGTAGGCTGCTTCTTTCATTGCGATGTTTCTACCGATGCCTGGAGAGGAATAATTCGGGTCTCGAATTTTAACAATTGCTCTGACATCCTATTCAGTTCAATTGGTCGATCAGAAGAGATAAACGCTCCCAGAAATGTGGAATAATCTATATACGGTCGGCGGAAGAGTAATTCATCGTGATTTAGGTCAACGGCCCCTTCCCAAGCTGAACTGAATGTAAGTGATTTGTTGACGTACGCAGATCCCCATACAAACGTTTGGGGATGACCGGCGCCTCCCATAACGATAGGTTGATATTTAGCAAGAAATGACGCCTCTGGCCGGCCTGCATCTGGCGCCCTGAGGGACGATCCTGGGTAAAAAAGCCGTCTTTCTTGGACGTTTTCCCATCTCCAGGCACTCATGTCAGAACCGTAATTCACCTGCATATCGCCGAGTAAGTCAGAAACTTTGCCGGGTAGAGTTGAATCGGCGGTCATGGCGCTCCTCATCATCAATTCAAAAATTGAAGCACCAATTTCGGAGGTGTCGTATTCATAATTCCAATTAGTCAGGTAAGGGATGCCTCGAACTAAGGTGGAATTGGTTAAAAGGGAATCAGGAAGTCTTTCAAGATAGGAGGGAATGGTTTGAGCTGCAGACTCATTGAATGTATCAGTTAAAAGGTCTGCGACATTAATGCCGTCTTTTAAGGTTAAAAACCTATCCTCAGGCGTCTTGAAATGGTTTGAGGATGCCAAAAATGTAAAATCATTGGCCCGTGAAATGGCTACTTCAGGCGTTCCCATTACAACGTGATTTCCATTTTGGAAATAGACCCCATCTTGCCGGATCAGAGAGAGATTGCCCATTTTCCCTTGCAGCAAGCCAATCCATACCGCCGTGTCCGATAGGTTGTTAAAACCAGTCCAGTGAAGCACAGAAATTGCCCCAGAAGAAGCCTCCCGAACAGAATGGATGAGTGGCATGGTGCCCCTCCATCTTGAGATTTGTACAAGGTCCTCTCGATCCTCAGTTTCGATTCTTGAATGGGTTAATGTAATCTCATGAGGAGGCACCCGTTCGTTGGTCAAATACGCGTTCCCCCTCAGCAAAAAAGCCCATGATAAATCCCGATTGTCTTCCGCAGAAGATGTTGTAATCGATGACGTATGTCCCATTGGGGCGATAAACGTACCCGGCACGAATAGCCCGAAAAACCGACGGTCGGGCGTGCTAATCTCGGTTTCAAGGTAAAACGGGACGGAAGTGCGTCCGGTCGCATATCTAGCCGCAATAAATGAGGATGAGCCGGGAAACGAGCTGGTAATCGTGTTAAACTCAAATCCGTCTATTTGAAGTAGCTCCCTAAGCGTCCTGTCGGCTTTAGCAGTTGCGCTGGTGTCGTCTGCCGAAAATGGATTCCAGGAAATCCATTCAAAAAGTCGTTCAATAGCTAAGCTGTGCCACGTTTCCCACGGCTCAACTTCTACCCCTAATAACAACAGTGCTGAATGTCTTGCGGTATCCCGAGCCAATAATGCTGCATTCAATCCTGTAGTAAGAAGGCGTAGTTGTTTGCCCGTTTCAATGGGCAGTGAGGCCGCTTCCTGTTTTGCTAGGTCTCCTAGTTGAAGCTGTCGAGCCAGCCGATCAACTTCAATAGCGTCCTCCCCAAAAATAGAACTCAAGTTTCCTAGTGCAGCGGTGCGCCATAAAACTAACTGCCACGTCCGAGATCTACCCATCCCATAACCGAGTCCGATGAGGGCGTCGTGCTCGGATAACGCGTCAATTTCGACTGGCCCATTCTCTGTCCAAGTGACCCTCAATGGATTTTGCACGTCAGGCAAAACAAGGGTTGTAGGAGGCCTAGGACCAGCAAAAAATGCTAGGTACCACGTTAATCCTGCCATGAGCAGAACAAATATCAATCCACCTAAACCAACAAGAATACCTCGTTTCCACATGGAATTATGCCAGTCCCGAAGATTTTCGTTTAGCGGTTAATAACGCTTCAAATTGCTTTGCCGTAAGTGCATTTAAACACTCGGAAGCCGTCAATCCACCTTTGCGAGCAATCAGAGCGCCCCACCTCATGAGATCCAATTGATCAACGGAATGGGCATCGGGATTAATCGAAACCTTAACTCCCAGATTTTTGGCCGTTTCGATCCATCTCCAATCTAGATCTAATCGATAGGGGTTTGCATTTAGCTCGACCGCTACCCCGTAATGTGCGCAGGCTTCTAAAACAGCAAGATGATTGATGGGATACCCCTCTCTTTTCAATATGAGACGACCCGTCGGATGTCCCAATATTGTCGTGTAAGGATTCGAAACCGCCTTGATGACGCGTTCGGTAGCTTCTTGTTCAGTCATTTTGAATCCAATATGAACGCTAGCCACGATGAAATCGAATTGCGCCAATATCTCATCTGGATAGTCTAAGCTTCCGTCAGCCAAAATATCACTTTCAACGCCAAAGAACACCCGAAAAGAAGACCCTCCGTCTGACATGAAATCCAAATTTAAGCTATCTATTTCCGCTTTTTGTTTGAGGGCAGTTTGGGCGCTCATTCCACTGGCAATTTTTAGCGATTGACTATGGTCACATATCCCAAAATATTCAAAGCCAGATCTGCGAACCGCCAAAGACATGTCCTTAAGGCTATGTGCCCCATCGGAATATGTCGAATGATTGTGTAACACGCCCAAGAGGTCCCGGTATTCTAACAAGGATAGCTGGGAAAGAGATTCGGCCCTGGAAAAGGCATCTGGGAGATCACGAAGCTCTGGCGAAACAAAGGGAACGCCACGCCAAGCAAATACATCAGATTCAGACTCCAAACCAATTGGGCAATTTGTTATATCAAACGATTTAACAAACGACTCAGGACCCACTTCTGTAAACAACGCCAATCCTGTTTGGGATTCCAAAACAAAAAGAAGGGTTACTGAAAGACCGTCTGAAAGCGTCGTTCGCGCTCTTACGGCGTTGGGTTCAGATAAGGTGGTAAGGCCCATCTCTAAATCTGAGCAGATCTTAGATTCAGTGCCTTCTTTGCAAACAACCACGATGGAAATTTCCCCTACAATTTCCATTAACCGGGCGATGTCACCACCAAAATGGGCTGAAAGGACATCTGGATGATTGAGAATGCGATCTAGTATTTTGAGGGCATCACTCCACCCATCGGACATTCTCCGTTTTCCTTGGTACGAACGAATATTGTCAATATTCTCTAAAATGGTCTGTTGACTTTTCTCCGCAAAACCATCGAGAGAAGCGATGCGGCCAGACAATGCCGCTGCCTCCAAATCGTCCAACGACTGGACCCCAAGGGATTGCCACAGCACACGGGCCTTTTTGGCACCAAGGCCTTTTACGGACAGGACATCGAGCAAACCTGGGGGTAGGGCGCCCAGAATATCATCTCTGACTTCAAACGAACCGTACGCCAGAATTTCCCCGATTTGGGCAACGAGGCCTGCTCCAATCCCTTTGATATTGGTCAACTCGCCAGAAATAATCAGTTCTGGAACCGGAGTTTCCAATCGCTCAATAATGCGAGCGGCGTTGTTGAGAGCTCTGGCCCGAAACGAATTCCCACCGGTCAGTTCAATGAGAGAAGCAGTCTCTTTTAGCGGGCGGGCAATTTCCTTATTCGTCATGTACAACTTTTAATGGTTTCGTCCGTCGAATCTACGCAATGTAATCTTCTTGCGATGCCCCGATCTTTTTTGAATCCGTAAATTGAACGACTGTTCGTTTTATGATGTGGATTTTGGATGCTGAAGGGTAAAAATGGTGACGGACATTTTATTTGGGATCAATCTGTAAATTCTCCCCGTACTTCTGCTTGGACCCGAGGGGCTTTCCGAAGGTCCTGAATTAAGCCGGTATTAGCGTAGTAGCTCTCATTTATTAATCGAAAGTTTTAATGAAATCAATTTTTAAAGTAAGCCGCCCGATGTTGTTTGGGCTATTGATAGGCGCTTCCATACTCATGGGAGTTCAGTTGGAAAGTCGGGTGTTTAATGCCGACACCTCTGAGGCTATGCGAAAGATTGAAGACGTGTTTACCCTAATTAATGGTCGATATGTTGAAAAAGTAGATGCCGACGTAGTCGCACAAAATGCGATTACTGGCATGTTGGAAAAACTTGACCCGCATAGTAATTATTTCGACGTGTCTCAAATGCAAGATGTCAACGAACAGTTTGATGCTTCGTTTGAGGGGATAGGGATATCTTTTGAACTATTGCCAGGCCCTGAAGGGGCCGATACGTTAGCCGTGCTAAATGTACTGCCTGGAGGTCCTAGCGAAGCCGTTGGCTTGCAGTCGGGCGATAGAATTGTGAAGGTTGATGGACGGACTACGATCGGTTACGATAATGACGACGTTCGTAAAAATTTAAAAGGCCCTCGAGGTTCAAAGGTAGTTATCACGATTGAGCGTCCTGGTGTAGCTGACCCGATTGATTTTGATATTGTCCGGGATCAGATACCGATATACACCATCGATGCGTCATACATGCTTCAAGATGGAACGGGTTACATTAGGCTAAATCGATTCGCTAGAACAACGTACCAAGAGTTTTTATCCAGCCTGAGAATGCTCAAAGCTCAAGGAATGGAGCGCCTAGTCTTTGACTTGAGAGGAAATTTAGGCGGATTTATGGAAATGGCCATTCGCATTTCGGATGAGTTCTTAAAAGAAGGGCAATTAATCGTATCCCAAAAAGGAGAAACCGAAGATGCTAATGAGGCTTTTTATGCCACGGGCTCTGGATTATGGGAAAACGGCCCAGTTATGATTTTAATTGATGGTGCGTCTGCGTCTGCCAGCGAAATTGTTGCTGGTGCGCTGCAAGATCACGATCGAGCTCTTATTGTCGGGCGACGTTCTTTTGGAAAAGGCTTAGTACAAAAGCAATATTTACTCCGAGACGGTAGCGCTCTACGGCTGACTGTTGCCAGATATTATACCCCTTCAGGTCGTTTGATACAGACCAATTATGAAGAAGGAGATAAACTCGACTATTATGCGAGCAAATCTCAGCGGAGAAAAGAAGACGGAACCAAGAGTTCAACGGAGCTTCTAGAGGGTATTGCTGACTCGTTAAAGTATAAAACTGATTCGGGTCGAACGGTGATTGCTGGCGGTGGAATCATTCCAGATTTTGTTGTTTCTCCCGATAGTATTTCACCGTTGTTACAAGCAGTTGTGGACCGGAGTGTTGAAAATTTATTCATCCGAACATGGGTCGATTTGTACGGCGCAAGCTTGAAGTCAACATGGGGCGAAACCCAGACCAAATTTGTTTCTGATTTTCAAGTTGATCCAGAAATGCTTGACGCCTTTTGGGCTTATGCCGCCCAAAAAGGCGTAATAGTGGGCGACAGAACGTCTGATTCGACGTCTCCGCTGCAGTTCACATCTGCCGATTCAGAGGTGGAAGCAAAGAACATTAAGGCCCTTTTGAAGGGGCGTTTGGCTACCCGTCTATATGATCGAAGTGCCTGGTATCCGGTGTGGTCTGGTGTAGATCATTTGTTGTTGGAAGCAAATCTGTTGTGGAATCCAGCGGAAGATTTAGCTTTACATTACAGTGAAGTTCGATAGATTGTCAGTTTAAAAAGTGTTAGTTTAAGTGGCTGGCAAAGCAACTTCATTAGTTGTGCGGTGTCTAGCGGGTAGAAGCGATTCCAAAGGTGGGGCTTCTACGGAAACGTTTTGTAAGGAGCAAAACGTGCATTGACAAACGACTGTATATTGGATATTATTCGACCTGCTTTGGCGGCTGTTCCAAATCTTTGATTTATTAGTGAACAACCGTCTGATTGGTAGGGTTAAGTGTCGACTCGTCGACTGATTCCCGACAGTATTTATGTCCAACTATAAACAAATCTGTTCTGATTAGGAGGAACGCTTCTATGACGTTTTTAAACATGCTTCTTATGTTGCCGCAGGAAGTGGCTTCTGATGAAGGGATGGTCAATGCCCTCGTTGTTCGTTTTAACGAGGGTGGTAGCTATATGTGGCCGGTTTTGATCTCACTGATCATTGGCCTGGCTATATCTTTTGAGCGAATTATTACGCTGAATAGGGCTGACATCAATACTCGTAAGTTTATTGTTAAAGTCAAAGGAGCTCTCGAGGGCGGTGGAATTACGGCAGCTGAAGAGGTTTGCGCGGGAACGCGTGGTCCTGTTGCTTCCGTCTTTCAAGCCGGTCTTTTGCGCCACGACGAAGGAATTGAAGCAGTGGAAAAAGCCATTGTGTCGTACGGTTCAATTGAGATGAGCTTTTTGGAAAGAGGCCTAGTATGGCTTTCTCTCTTTATCTCTATGGCTCCGATGTTCGGATTCCTTGGAACCGTTGTTGGGATGGTTGAAGCCTTCGACGCAATTGAGTCTGCTGGAGACATTTCTCCTAGCCTCGTTGCCGGTGGTATCAAAGTTGCCCTATTGACTACGGTTTTTGGATTGATCACAGCTATCATTTTGCAGTTCTTCTACAATTACATCACGTCAAAAATTGATCGTATCGTAATTGACATGGAAGAAGCTTCTTTAGAGTTGATTGACTCTCTAGTGCTTATGCAAGCTGGCCGCCCCTCGTAATAGTTAAAGACACGGTTACATTCGATCCATGAGGATGGTATGTCGCCCAATTAACCGAATTGAAATGGCTGAAATTGTACCCTACGCGATCTGGGCAGTGCTCATCATAACTTTGTTGTCCATGGCCTCTATCGCACTATTCGGAATTAGATCGCTTGTGCAAGGGAAGGTAATTCCCTTGACTGCTGCGCTTACCATGATCCCTGCTGTCCTCCTATTAATTTTAGGATTGATACTTGGAGATTGGACGCACGCGGCAATACTTGCGGTTTTGATTTCTCTTGGTTTGAGTTCTGCGGTTCTTCTTCTGTCCGGTATTAGAGGATTGTTCGGATTTTAACTAGCAGATCATCAACCCTAGAGGAACTCAAATGGCCGGATTGCTGAAAAAAAGACAGCGTGAAGGGGGTGAAATCCCTACCGCTTCGATGGCAGACATCGCGTTCTTGCTGCTCATTTTTTTCTTGGTAACAACAACAATTGATGTTGATACCGGAATTGGAATGGTTCTTCCTCCTAAACTGGAAGAAGATATTGACCCGCCGCCGATCAAAGAACGAAACGTTTTGAAAATTCTTGTCAACGAAACAGGACTGGTATTGGTTGAGGATCAACCTTCATCAATCCGCCTGATCCGTGACGAAGTTAAAAAACACGTTTTGAACGAAGGCGTGGATCCCCGCTATGCGGAAGCTGCTTCTAAAGCGCTGATATCTATCAAAACTGCGCGTGAAACCCCGTACGATTCGTATGTGGGCGTTCTTGACGAAGTTTGGATGGCTTATTTCGAGATGTGGGACTCAGAAGCGAGGAAGTTAGGCTTCCTTGATTATGCTGCCTACGTCAACAGTGTATCATCTCAGGATGCGGAAAATCAAATCCGTGAGAAGATCAAAGCTGCTATTTCGATTGCAGAGCCTGATAAGCAGTAACTGTATTTTTGAATTAAATTATCTGAGAACCCGAAATGGCGAGTTCCCACTTTAAAAAGAAGACCTCTACTAAGCAAGAGATTCCTACAGCATCGCTGCCGGACATCATCTTCATGTTGTTGATCTTCTTCATGGTAACGACAGTCCTTCGTGAGACGACGGTCCAAGTCCGAACGATGCTTCCTCAAGCTGAGGCATTGACCAAAATTGATCAGAAAAGGCTAGTTTCGTACGTATACATCGGTCCAAAAAAGTTGGACGGTAACCGATTAGGCGAAACTGGTGTTCAGATTGATGATGCTGTGGTTGAGGATCTGGGCGATGTTCGCACTATCATGTATCGAAAACTCATAGAGCAACCAAAGTTGATTGTCTCGTTGAAAGTTGACCAAACCTCAGAAATGGGAATAGTGCTTGACGTTCAGCAAGAGTTTCGTGAAGCGGGGACGCTTCGCATCAACTACTCTTCTAAAAGGGAATTGCCGTCATAGGGACGGTTTCTTGATTCAGAAAGCTTGGATTGCCTGATTGATCACATTTCATTCGTGAATCAATCCCGAAATCGAAAGGGCCTTGCGAAAGCAAGGCCCTTTTCTTTTTATCGTCCCTTACATTGCGTATCCCCAGTATTATTCAGCATTGTTGACCAGTTATTCCATGTCGTATCGTATTTGTCTTCTTCCTGGTGATGGTATCGGTCCTGAAGTAACTAGTGCAACCGTAAAGGTGCTCGAGGCTACGGGGATAAATTTTGAGTGGGTTAGACACGATAATTTAGGAGCCGCAGCGGTCGAAAAATATGGAATTCCACTTCCCGAACACGTTATCGATTCGATTCGAGAGACGGGTATTGCACTCAAGGGCCCAGTCACCACACCTGTAGGAAAAGGATTTAAGTCGGTCAACGTTCAGTTGCGTCAAAAATTGGATTTGTATGCCAATGTTAGACCTTGCAAGTCTCTACCCGGCATAAAAACTCCTTTTGAAAACATAGATCTGCTCATTTTCAGAGAGAACACGGAAGGGTTGTATTCTGGGTTGGAGTCATATGATGAACGGCATGATATTGCCGATTCAATTGCTCGTATTTCAAAAGCCGGCTCGCAGCGAATCATTGATTTTTGTTTCTCTTACGCGAGTACTCACGGTTATTCAAAGGTGACCGTAGTTCATAAAGCCAACATTCTGAAATTGACTTCAGGTATGTTTTTAAAGTTGGCTCAAGAACATGCTGTAAAATATCCTGGCTTAGAGTTTAATGATCGCATTATCGACAATATGTGCATGCAATTGGTTGTTCGGCCACAAGAGTACAACTGCATAGTTACCACAAATTTGTTTGGAGATATTTTAAGCGATCTCGCTGCAGGTCTGGTTGGCGGACTAGGTGTGGTTGCGGGAGCAAACATTGGTGCTAAATACGCGGTGTTTGAAGCGGTTCACGGTAGTGCTCCAGATATTGCCGGGCAAAACAAGGCTAACCCCACGGCATTGATTCGTTCTGCCGAAATGATGCTTCGTCATTTAGGAGAATCCAAAGCGGCTGATGCGCTTCATGACGGATTGGTTGATATTTACACGGAAGGGAAATATCTAACTGGAGACCAAGGCGGCAATACAAGCACAGAAGAATTTGCACGGCAATTGGCCCGTCTAGTTTCTAGTCATATTTAGCATTTTTCGAGTCATGATACAGCGCATCCAATCTGTTTATCTGCTTCTTGCAGTAGCCTTTCTGGGATTAGAATATTCCTTCGGTTCTGTTTGGACTGGCCCTTCAGCCGCCGAATATTCGTGGTTTGTACCCGTTACAATGGGTGTATTTACCATTTCCGCTATTGGCGCTTTCGGAGCCATTTTTATGTATTCACAACGCAAAAGGCAGCGATCTTTAGTGGTCACTTCCCAGATCATCGCGTTATTGGGCCTTTTGATTCTTTTTGCATCGCAGTATATGAGCGGTGCGTTGCCGAACATGAACCTAACCCAGGCTTCTTTTGAATCGTGGGCGGCATTGGTGAGCCCGATTTTGGCCTATTTGATGTTAATTATGGCTCGAAGAGCAATTGAAAAAGATATCGCACTGGTGCGGTCTATGGACCGGTTGCGGTAATGCCAACCTCGGCAAATCGGTC
>CALFHN010000103.1 GCA_937876355.1 uncultured Bacteroidota bacterium
AATCTAGAAGCCTAGTGTAATCTAGAAGCCTAGTGTAATCTAGAAGCCTAGTGTAATCTAGAAGCCTAGTGTAGTGTATAAGCCTAGTGTAGTGTTGAAGCCCAGTGCAGTCTAGAAGCCTATCTAATGCTCGTCGTTCTGGATGTGAATTTGGCCGGAGGCATCAATTCGAATTTGATCTCCGGATTGGATCGATTCAAAGTCGCCGCGATCGACAGCCACCATGGGAAAGCTACTTTCGTACATTTCGCCAGCCACGACGGAAGCCAACGCCAAAAAAACGTCTGCCCTATCGGTTATGATACCGGCAGGAGCCACATCGGCCCGTACTGATTCCAACAGGATGGCCGTAGACGTGCTCGATCCTCTAGTATACGGCAGCACCAATATTCGCCCCGCAGCCATTTGACCGGAGAGCGGATGCCTGCGGTCAATTATTTCTCCCGTGACTTGGTCGTAGCCACCCCAAAAACTGACAGGTTCGGTGCTGGCGAGCGCAATTCCACTCGCTTCGCCTTCAATTATCGTTTTTCCTTTTACAATTCGCTCCATAATCCCTCCTCTCTCTCAATGCGACCCGTTACAGCGGATTGCACACAATCGCTGAGACGCCCGTACGTCACAGCTACATTTAACAAACCGGGCGAATAGTAGGCGTATTTTGCCGAATTGGTCATCAGGTGTTTAATACGGGCTGGGAGCATTGGAGACGTTAATGGACACGTATCAACTGTAATTTTAGCTCCAAATGCTTCAATTGGGCCCAAAAGGCCAACATGCTCGGCAATCATCCGAACTGCACGACTACACGTAACCAAAAATTCGACATCAGGATGACATTTTTTACCGGCCACCAAGGGAGCCAAAGCCTTGAATTCAGTAATTGAAAAGTGTGGACTTCCCATCACTACCAAATCCAATTTCTGGCCCTTGGACGTTGATAACTCTCGGTATGCTTCTTTCAGCTCGGTCATCCCAATTTCCATGACCTGTTCTGGGACTCGGCCCTTGAAAGCGGCATTCACGGTTGGGGCTTCAGGTGTAATTCCCACCAAATGAAACAGCGCAATAGCTCCCGCCGATGCTCCACCGGCGCAAATCGCTTTGAGCTGATCCAGGTTGGGTTGAACTTCCATTCCTTCAACCACCGGGATGCCATCTGAAGCTTTTCGTCCGAGTAAGTGCCCCAAGACCGGATAGAAGGCGTCGTCCTCTTGGAGGGCGCGCGGGACACCTTTTAATCGAAGAAGCGCTGTGCCCGCGCGCCCTTCATCCAAATGTAATCCCGCAGCCGGCACCCGGCCTGTAATAGCAGCGCAGATATCCAACAAATCGGGGTACCGCTCAGTCCTCGCGCCAATCACGGAATTGTAATATCCGATCACATTCGATTCACCAGCGGCAATTTGTTGCCCAAACACCGGAGCATGTTCCGTCTGATACGGCGCACACGTCCAGGTTGGGATACAGCCCATTGCTTCATATGCTTTCATTTGGCGTATGGCATTGCCTGCGACCTCCGCCGGTACTTCCCATTCTTCCCAGCCGTGTTCGTCTACCCCGCTCACATTGAGTGTCGAAGGAACGCGTACTTTTGCGCCCAAAGATGCAAGGCGCTCCGCATATTCCATGGTTGCAACACCCATGTACACGGTTGAATCGATATGCGCGGCGCTAATGTCCATAAACCGATCTACACCGTATACCGGCAGCATTCGGTGCAGAATGCGCATCGCCATTTGCGCCGCAGGTCCTTCTTCTCCTTCGAGCAGCGCGCGATCATAATCGGTTAAGTACGTCTCGAATCCAGCAACGTTTGAAATCACTTTGCCTTATTGCCTTTGATGTTCCAAGTGGCCAACAAACGAGTATTAGGGTCAATAATCATTTCAACAATTTTTTTACCTGCTGGGACTTCAAAAGCTGCTTGGGCGTGGGCATTTAGGGTGCCAGGCATTCCGATAGTTAGAACCGGGCTCAAGCTTCCGTCTGCATATCGATACGCGACTTCCACATCTATTGCAAACCCATAGGTGGGCTGATTCTGGGCCAATTCTACTTGAGCGGAATTGCCGTTCATTTTCCAGGACGCTTCTAGATGAGGAATTCCACCCTGCCTTAACCACTGATTAAAAAATCCCTCTAGTTCGGCTCCCGAAGCTTCTTCCATGTGCCGAATAAGGTCACCGGTCCGTGCATTCTGATTCTGGAACTCAGCATAATATGACCGTATTCCCTCGTTATACGCTTCAATTCCAATCTTTTCCCGAAGCATGTGAAGCGTCCAGGCCCCCTTCTGATACATCATGGGTCCAGAGATGTTATTCAAATCCTCCAAGTAATCTCGGACCACTTGAAAATCAAAATCATCTTTGTAGTAATCCACAACTCGTTTTCGGGCATCGGTGAGACCAGCCAAAAAGTCGTCTCGGCCCCACGCGTGCTCCCGGTATAACAACGTGTAATAGGTCGCAAACCCTTCGCTTAGCCAGACATCGTTCCAGTCCGACTCCGTCACTGCGTTTCCAAACCATTGGTGTGCAATTTCGTGGATGATTACGATTTGCCAGCGCTTACTTCTATCGCCGGAAACGGATGCCTCCGAATAGGCAATAGCCGAGGCAGCTTCCATACCACCACTCGTAGCATTGGAAACGATGTTGGCCAATTTCTCATAGGAATAAGGACCAATTAAGTCTGAATAGTACTCTAACACCTTTTTTGTTGGCTCAGCAAAATCATAAAAGCCCGCGTCGCGGTCCTGTCGGGCAACCCAGGTTTGAATGGACTTCCCATCAAACTCATCCACATATTGAACGGCAAAATCGGCCACTCCCAGCATATAAAGCCAAGTGGCAATCGGCACTGAATTTTTCCAATGCGTCATTTTCGTTCCGTCACCCTGACCCGTTTCCTCCATCAATAGGCCGTTTGAAACTACCTGGTAATGATCTGGCGCGGTCACTTTAAATTCGCTCTTGGCTTTGTCCGACGGATGATCCACGGTTGGGAGCCAGTTTCGCACTCTCGAAGACCAATTATCGCTGAAAAAGGCCCTATCGCCGTGTTTGTTGACGTCTATCTTCAAACCAGATGCTGGAATTCCGTGGTACGACACCTCCACTTGAATCCGCTCCATTTTGTGCACGGACCGACCAAGTTGAATAAAAAGCTGATCCATTTCATGCTTGAACTGAAGCTTCATTCCATTCATACTTACCGCGTCTACAACCATGCCTTTGCCTTCTAACACGTCTGATTTTTTAATCAAATCCACCCGAAGTTCCGTTTGGCCGGCCGCTAGGTACCGAACGTCCACGGTCGTAAGACCTGTAATTAAATCCGACTCGTCAGTAAGAACAAGTTCGAAGGTGTAGCCCAGCACATCTATCCCGGCGTTTTTGGGATAGTTGTCTTTGTAGTCAGTTGAAAACGACTGAGCGGCGGCGCTCTGGACAAGCAACATGACCAGTAGTACGTTTAACGAGCGAACAATCATATTATTTCGGTTCATGGGTTCAAAATCTCAAGGTATAAGTCGTGCCGGAAATGGCATCAAATTGTATTTGGTCTCGGGCTACAGTGTTAATGGCAACGGCTCCATCGCCATTAGAAACACTAGATAATCCTCGCGCACGGACGGTAACTGAACCGTCTTGAAAAGCCGTGATAGAGCCTGAAGTCAATTCTCCGGAAGACCACTCCAAATTGATTTCAAGTGCTCCCCTAGCGCGTATGCCTCGAACCGAACCATCGGTCCACTCTCTCGGCAACGCCGGAAGTAAATCTACGAATCCTTGGTGAGACTGCACCAACATTTCTGCAATCGCAGATGCAGCTCCAAAATTACCATCCACCTGCATGGCCCTACCGCAAAGCGAAAACATGTTGGGCAGAGACGATTCAGTTAGAAGAGCTCTAAATTCGTGTAACGCACCGGCGCTAGAGTTCAATCGCGCCCAAAGACCCATTTTCCAACCGTATGACCAACCACAACCACCAGTACCTCTGCGCTCGATGGTTTTGGCGGACGCTGCGGCAAATTCCGGAGTTTCATCTGGGGTGATTTCACTTCCTGGGTAGAGGCCCCAAAGATTTGACAGGTGACGATGTTCAGGCTCAATTTCCTCGTAGTCTTCAATCCACTCTTGCAACTGCCCGTACTTCCCTATCTGATTGGGAGCCAATCGTTTACGAGCACTCGCTGCTCTTTCCGCAAGCGCCGTATCGTGACCCAATTCTGCAGAAGCATCACCAAACATGTCAAATACTTCCCGGATTATCTGCATATCCATAGTTGGACCTACAGCAATATTTCGAGCTTTTAGGTTGATCCCGCTCACCTCATCAAAAAATCGTTCGTTACCTGGCCACGCTGGGAAGTTCTCTGGAGAATTTGATGGCGAAGTAACTAACCAACCATTCGTGGGGTGCTCGATCAGAATATCCAACAAGAACTCTACCTGCCCCTTCAATATGGGGTACATTCTTTCCAAATAAGACCGATCCCCGGTAAAACGATAATTTTCGTACAGATTGGTCATGATCCAGGCGCCGCCTACGGGCCATGCTCCCCAAGAGGGCCCATCCATTGGGGTTGTCGCTCTCCATAAGTCGGTATTCTGATGCAACACCCAGCCACGGGCGTTCCAATGTTCTTTAGCCGTTCTTGCGCCAGCCTCAGCAATCTCATAACCAAAGGATTCTAGTGGCTCCATCATTTCCGACAGATTACCCGAGCCAGCCGGCCAATAGTTCATTGGCAGATTGATATTAATCGTGTACTTGCTATCCCACCATGGATTGGAATCATTATTCCAAATCCCTTGCAAGTTGGCAGGCTCCGTTCCTGGACGCGAACTTGCGATGAGCAAATATCGTCCAAATTGGTAATAAATCGCAGCTAGTTCAGGGTCAGGCTCTGTCTTAAACCGCTGAAGTCGGGCATCCAACGACATATCTGATACATCTTCCGAGCCAGGTAACGTCAAAGACAATCGCCGAAACCATTCTTGGTGCTCTGTCACATGATCCGCTTCTATGTCTGCAGCCGTACGACTCGAAACGACATTCAATACCGTGGCTACTCGGGCTGTTGGATCGCCGGAAACGTCTTGATAGTTAACAAAATTGGTCGCCGCCGCCAGAACCAAAGTAGCGCTGTTTGCCCCTTCGACACGAAGGGTTTTGTAATCAACCGAGACCCTTCCTCCATCGGAAGTAGCAACCAACCTCGCTTCATAGCGAAGTTTTCCTTCAATGCCGAGATAATCCGTGTTTTTACCCGTAATTCGGAGCTGGTTAGGAGAGATCCCATCCATCTGGAAATAGTCGGTTCCATAATTTGAGTGATCCGGATTTCGAACGCCGTGCAGATTCGATGTAAAGTTAATCATGCCCGGTTTGTTAGCCGAAATTCGAACAACTATGACCTGGTCCACAGCGCTTACAAACACCTCGCGCCGAAACTCGACACCTTCCACAGAATACGTTGTAGTAGCTACAGCTCGGTCCAGATCCAACTCTCTACGGTAGTTTTCTACCCTCTCGTGCCCTTCGAAATTTAACAGCAGGTTACCCATCGGCTGATATTTCATCATTTCGTAAGGTTTGCCCATCATCGTCCGACCAAACAGGTCGTGCGCCCTGGCAAATTCACCTTCGAACATGAGCCTTTGAATTTCGGGAAGGCCCTCATAGGCTCCTTCTACCACTGGATCGTAAGGGCCTCCTGACCACAACGTCTCTTCATTAAATTGAATGCGATCGTGGGCCGTACCGCCAAAAACCATTGCGCCTAGCCTGCCATTTCCGACAGGAAGAGCATGATTCCATTCGGCTGCAGGCGTATCGAAGTGCATTTTCAACCGGGACCAGTCGTCCTGCGCCTCCACGGATCCTGTTATCAAAAGCAGGAGGCAAAAGAAATATGCTTTCATTAGTTGCGCCGGATTGGAGTTAATTCGTCTACCGTTTCGATCTTCATTGGCATCGGTCCTGCAGGCATTCCACGTTCTGCTTTGGAAGCCTCTACCATGTCGCGAACATCTTGTAACAAAGCCCGCGCATCAAAAACAACGCCGCCTTTTATCGTGTATTTGATACCGCCAACTCGTTCAACTTCCCTCGTGTCGTCATTTAACCTAATCCAGCCGGTGCCATACAATACTTTGAGATTCTGAAGAGGATTTTCAGGGACAATAACTAAATCAGCCATCTTGCCTACTTGAATGGTTCCAATTTGGTCGTCAGCACCAAGTGCCTCTGCTCCCATTATGGTAGCGCTTCGAATGACTTCGAGGGGATGAAAACCAGCCTCACGCATGTTTTCCATCTCTTGTATGTACCCAAACCCATACAAATTATATATATATCCTGAATCTGACCCAAGGGTCACTCTTCCACCGCGGTTTTTGTATTCATTTACAAACGTAAACCAAAGATTAAAATTTTCTTTCCAATCCATCTCGTTTTCTGTCGTCCAATAAAACCAATACGATCCATGCGCGTCACGACTTGGTCGGTAGTAATCCCACAAGGCCGGCATCGTATAAATGGCATGCCAATCATTTCGGCTTTGACGCATTAAGTCACGACTAGCCAGGTAGGCGATAAATGTCGGGTCGATGGTGAAATCCATAGCCAATAACGAATCCATCACCGCGTTCCAATGGGGAGAAAATGGTTTTGCTGCCTGTTTCCACAAGCGCCCAGCCTCGCCAAATCGATCTGCCTCATTGGCATAGTTATAATCAAGTGGATACCGCTGAATCACTTTGTCTTCAAAAAGTGCCTCCGGTAATCCATACCAATGTTCCATTGTTGTCAAGCCTAGACTCGCGGTCTCTAAGACGTTCATTCTGGTCACATCAAGCTGCGCATGATGCTCTGCAGCTCCCAGTCCTTGTTTTTTCACTTCATTCAACGCAGCCGTCATGATCTCGGGCGCAGCGCCAAATAATTTCACTCCGTCTGCTCCCTTCTCTTTCACCCACCGGACCCACTCGCGAGCATCTTCCGGTGTTAGAATGGGACGACCAAAATTTTGACCAAAAATCGGATATGCATAAATCCGCGGAGAGGTAATCTTATTCTCCGCGCTTCTTTTTTGTAAATCCAAGATCCAATCGACACTTTTTGCACCGACTACACGTGTTGTTGTAATTCCGTGTGCCAACCAAAGTTTTAGCACATACTCCAGTGGAACACCTTGGCCAGAATCAATGGTGTGGGGATGGCCATGCATGTCAACAAATCCTGGAAGTACATACATTCCGTGGGCATCAATTTCTCTAGTTCCCTTTGCAGGGCGCCTTTGAGGGTCGATAGGAAGTCCTGGATTACCCACATTCCTGATTTCGACAATACGATCGTTTTCAATGACGATGTCGACGGGACCAATTGGAGGTGCGCCAGATCCTTCGATCATAGTCGCTCCCCGTATAATCAACCGGTCATAAGGTCCACCTCCATCTGTTCCATTTTGAAAATCAGAGACGCTTTGACTAAGCGAAGGCAAAGCAAAAAACCAAAGAGTGGCGAGTAGTAGGATCTGGCGCATGAATCGAAAACGTTTTGATGATGACATTCGCTAATGTAAGCGTCAAAAGGTTAAACGAAAAAAGTAGCGCTCGGTGAGATCCTTGCTTTTGAAGATGGAGGTTATTCCCTTCCAAGCTTGAATATCATCGAGCGTTACCAAAGACCAACTCGAAGTAACCGACAACGTCGAGTTGTTAACGTCCCACAATCTCTATATCGACAACCTTTGACCGCTCCAAATGCGGACAATAACGCATACGACTACGTATTTCTGCGTAATTTTCAATTTTTATTTTGCGTCATATACGCACATAAGTACGTAGATATAGGTATATGAACCTCTTAAAATCTCCTTCATCTTTGCCGATACCAAACTAAATGTCGTAAGTCGCAACCATATACCGTTTCTAAGAATAGCAGAGAACCCCAGTTTGATCACCTAGTCAGGAACCATCATGGCATCCATATTTATTTTAGATAGTGAGCCCTTTACTCGTGATGGTATACGCGAATACCTTCAACTCTCTAATGAACATCACGTGGTTGGTGAAGACGAATCTGGTTTAAACGCTATTCCGAAAATATTAGCGGAGCGTCCTGAGCTACTCATAACCGATTTATACGTACACGAACTAAATGGTCTCGAAGTGATTCGCCGGATCCATCTTGAGATCCCGTCTATTGGAATCGTGGTTTATACTAGAAAACTGGACTCCAATTTCGTATCCCGTGCCGTTAAGTACGGAGCTCGAGCTTATGTTTTAAAAGATTCAGGTAGGAGTGAGCTCTCAACGGCCATATCTGAGGTCTTAAATGGAAGAACACACTTCTGTGAAACAGTATCCAATTTTGTAGACGAAAACGGTCATTCTGTTGACTTATACGAACAATTGACCTCCAGAGAAAGAGAAGTTCTTCAACTCGTGGCAGAAGGAAAAACGGCTCCAGAAATAACATCGAAGTTATTTATTAGTGTTCGTACGGTTGAAAAACACCGCTCTAATCTGATGAAAAAACTCAATGTGCATAGCCATAACGATTTAATTCGTTACGCCTTGCAAAGAGGACTTATTCCTTTTCAAAAGTCCAATGGAGATTTAGCAGCATAGTTTTAATGAGCTCCAGATAATTAAAACGCTTCGTTGTCCTTTATTTGGATTCGCACAAACTGCTGATTTTCAAATTCGATTTGAATATATCAGACGGACGTCGGTCTCCTTCAAAATCATTGAGAACCATACCATTTCGCTCAGATGCGAAATACAAAAAACCATTGGGATCCCGCCCAGGTGAGTATTCCATTTCTGGCGAATTAATGGGCTCAGGTAGAATCAGTGGCAGGGACCATCCTCCTTCTGCTTTGCAAATAAACGATAATTGGGTTTGACCATCGTCCATCTCGCTTACAAAAACCAACGTATTTCCATCCGGAGAAATTAATGGATTCCCAGGATTCGTAACTCCTGGTATGGGAATAACACTTGGAGTATATCGCTGGCCATCTTTAAAGTCTGAAACAAATATTTGAGCTGGGCCATTTCGATTCGACCCAAAATAAAGGGCGCCGCTATCCGTTCCTGTTATGAACGACTCATTCGCGTCGCTGTTGAGTGGACGGGGTAACCGGACTGGAGCTCCGGTACCGCCCCAAAACCATAGATCAAACGACGCAAGGCTATCCCGCTCAACATCGAACTGTAGTGAACTGTAAAAAACGCCTCCGTCTGAGGTCACAAAAGGATCTACGTCAAAGGTGGGTCCAGAAAAAGAAGCTACTTCAGGATTCAACCATACTTCATTCTCTCTTACAGACCGCATAATGGTCGCTGAAGTTCGGTCTTTAATGGTCCTGTTAAAATAGACGGTATCACCGTCGGCCGTAAACGATATCCCAAATTCCGGCCAAGTAGAGCTCACTACACCAGGCGCAAAAATAGTAGCATTAATCAGCGAATCTGGCTCATAGATACGTAATCCAGAGACTGCATCAATTTTTGGCTCCTGGGATACGCTTGAATTGCAAGCCCCCAGTAGGATGATGACTGCAAACGTCAACAAAATTCTTGTCATGGAAATCCTGTGTTAATTCTGTTATTTGGGCTACATCCGGGTTGGAAAAATTGGCGATCCTGATTTTGAAGGTACCAGCGCGGAGATCAATTGTACTCGGGAAAACCCAAAAAGTGCAATGTTGACTCTTTATTGTAAGCCGTAAACTTCAATTTTCAACCTGTAGTTCCAGGACCTGTAGTCTGCCATTGAAGTTGACTGGTTCATTTGTAATTCACTTGCAAAGGCTCATCGTGAGCAAATAGGGATTCATAAAGGCAAACTATAATCTTGTGGATTTGGTATATTTAAGGCTCCTTCAACCGGCCTTACGGGGCCCAACCTGAACACGTCATGAGCAACGCTCCCGACACTAAGAACGACCTTTTCGGCACTCGCCAGACCTTCGACACTGGCTCCGAAACTGGGTATTACTATTCACTTTCTGCCCTTCGAAATCAAGGATATCCAGGAATAGACAGGCTTCCGTTCTCGATTAAAGTTTTATTAGAATGCGCCCTTCGCAATTGTGATGGTTTTTTGGTGGAGAAGGCCGATGTGGCCAAATTGGCAACCTATGATCCCAAAAATCCAGCTAAAGTGGAGATTCCCTTCATGCCAGCCCGGGTGTTGCTTCAGGATTTTACCGGCGTCCCGGCTGTTGTAGATTTGGCTGCCATGCGCAGCGCCATGGCACGCCTCGGTGGCGATCCGGAAGAGATTAATCCTCGGGTCCCTGTTCACCTTGTTATTGATCACTCGGTTCAAGTAGACGCATTTGGCAAAAGTCAATCATTGGCAATTAATGAACAGAGGGAGTTCGAACGCAATGCAGAACGATATGAGTTTCTGCGCTGGGGAAAGAGCGCGTTTGACAATTTTTCAGTCGTGCCACCGGGAAGCGGCATTTGCCATCAGGTCAACCTAGAATACATTGGTCGTGGAGTTTGGAGCAAACCAACCGACGACGGCTTGTCCGTCTATTATCCAGATTCTGTGGTAGGTACGGACAGTCACACCACCATGATCGATGGTTTAGGTGTAGTAGGCTGGGGGGTTGGTGGTATTGAAGCTGAAGCGGTTATGCTCGGTCAACCCATCTATATGTTAATGCCTGAAGTGATTGGATTTCGTTTGAAAGGTGAACTTCCAGAAGGTGCAACGGCAACCGATCTAGTCCTTACCGTTACAGAAACGTTGCGTAAATACGGCGTTGTAGACAAGTTTGTTGAGTTTTTTGGACCTGGCCTGAGCAACATGACGATTCCAGACAGGGCAACGATTGCCAACATGTCTCCGGAATATGGTGCAACCATGGGCTTCTTTCCCATCGATCAAGAAACCTTGGACTTTTTAACCAGAACAGGGCGCGATCCTGAGTTGGTTGAAATGGTCGGAAGATATACGAAGGCTCAAGGACTTTTCCGTACCGACGATACGCCTGAACCCGAATTTAAAGATGTGCTTGAGCTGGACCTATCGACCATTGTACCGAGTTTGTCAGGTCCAAAGCGTCCGCAAGACCGTATCGAGCTTCCTGCTATGCAAAAGGAATTCCATGATGCCCTTCGGCGCCCTGCCGGACCCCAAGGATTCGGTTTAACCGATGACCGTTTAAATAGTACGGGTTCGTTTTCAAAAAACGTTACGATGAAGCATGGAAACGTAGCTATTGCGGCCATTACTAGTTGTACAAATACGTCCAATCCTACAGTCATGATTGGTGCCGGACTGGTCGCCAAAAATGCTGTTGAAAGGGGATTAAAAGTGGCTCCGTTCGTCAAAACAAGCTTGGCCCCCGGCTCAAAAGTAGTCACTGAATATCTCGAAGCAGCGGGACTTTGGCCCTATTTAAATGCCATCGGTTTCAATTTGGTTGGATACGGATGTACAACATGTATAGGAAACTCAGGTCCTTTGCCTGAAGCGACCGCCAGTGCCATTAAAGAAGGCGATCTCATTGTAAGCGGTGTTTTATCTGGCAATCGGAATTTCGAAGGCCGTATCCACCAGATGGTTCAAGCCAATTTTCTTGCGTCTCCACCACTTGTCGTAGCATATGCCTTGGCAGGAACGGTCGACATTGATTTATCTAAAGATGCAATTGGACAGGACTCTGAGGGTCGTGATGTATTCTTGAGCGAAATTTGGCCAACATCCGCGGAAATAAGGGATTTGGTTAATAGATGCGTACGACCTGAAATGTTCAGAAAAGAATACGATGGAATTGAAGACTCCAACGAAATGTGGAACGCCATACAAATTCCAGAAGGTTCGATTTATGAATGGAACAGCACGTCTACCTACGTGCAAGAACCTCCATTTTTTATGAACCTTCAAGCGGAAACTCCATCCATAAAAAGGATAGAAGATGCCCGTGTCCTGATAAAAGTTGGAGATTCTATAACAACTGATCATATTTCTCCGGCTGGCGCGATAGCTCCCGACGGGCCCGCTGCTAAATACTTGCTAGACAACGAAGTACCCTACATTGAATTCAACTCGTTCGGCTCTAGGAGAGGAAATCACCAAGTGATGATGAGGGGCACGTTTGCCAACATTCGAATCAAAAATCATCTGGTACCAGGCATAGAAGGTGGGGTTACGCGTTATTTCCCAACGGATGAAACGCTTGATATTTATGACGCATCGATGAAATACCAAGAAAATGGTACCCCATTGGTGGTCCTGTCGGGCAAAGACTATGGAATGGGATCTAGTCGAGATTGGGCTGCAAAAGGCACGTTGTTGTTGGGCGCCAAGGCGGTCATTGCGGAAAGTTACGAGCGCATTCACAGATCGAACTTAATTGGAATGGGAGTTCTTCCCCTTCAATTTTTGCTAGGCCAAACTGCTGATTCGTTGGGGTTAGATGGCACCGAATCTTTCACCATTCCAGTAGACGATTCGGTAAAAGCTTTGAGCCAAATGAGCGTCACTGCGGTTCATCCAGAAGGAGGAATTACCGTATTTGACACCAATTGCCGACTGGATACCCCAGTTGAAGTCGAGTACTATCGGCATGGTGGGATCTTACACTTTGTCCTACGCGAGTTTCTTAATACGGCAAAAGAAAACGCCTAGTAACACTTTCGTTTAAGGAGTTTTGAGATGCTTCATTTAAGAAGCGGTCTACTTAACTTCTTCGATTAATATCAGCCCTGAGGCATCTGCGGGGAATGTGGCTTGTCCGAAGGACACTATAGACACATTCCCCGTGTATGCGTCACGGAGTACGGTGTCGTCGGGCCAAACTATAGACACATTGACCCTGGTTTTACCACTTGCGCCTACAACTACTACTACTTCGTCAGTGCCCAGCCCCCGCCTGACACCTCTATAAAACGTGTAGGGATCATCAGAAAGATTATCGTGACCTCCTTCAGCAATTGCCGGATGGGTAGCTCTAAAGGAGGCTATTTTTTTCCAATGTTGGAATAGATCTTCGTCGAAACTAGTCCAATTCATCTTGGATTTTGTCCGCTCCATTTCGTCTACCCCCGCCTCGCCTAGCTGCCGTCTAGATTCGTCACCGTAATAAACGACCACGGCTCCAGGAGATAGGATGAGCTGTGTGGCCGCATCTTTCAGTTTTTGAGCGCCTGCAGCACTGGGTCGATCAAACAGGCCCGTCTTCCCAGATGAGAAAAACGACAGTACATTGAAGGAACCATCCTTGTTTATAGACTCCGAATACGTAGAGAACTGTGCATCCACCCCTCCGTCCAAATCCTTTAGAAACGCGTAGTTGTAAACAGCGTCAAAACCCATTTGGAAATACTCTGACTTCTGCAAATCATGATTCAAGACATCGCCAGAGAGCCAAAAATCCGAGTCATCCAAACTCAATTCGCTGTGGACAGACTTCCACTCCTTGAGCGCTTTCGAACCCTGCTCCTTTAATCGCAAAATGGCATTGGGAGAGACGTTTTCAGGATTGTTAAGAACAAAACCATCAATTCCGTACAATCGAACCCATTCAGATAGCCACAATATTACGTGATTTACAGCTGTCTTTGTATACCCCGTTCGGCTAAAGAAAGCATCAATCATGGCCGTTTGCGACCTGATTTTTTCTTCTCCCCACTTCAATTTCAAAAAATCCGGGAGTCCCGTCACCTCCACATCGTCCCGGAGGTCCGGCTGCATATTTAGGCATTTGGACCATTCATCTGCACCGCAGGCTTCATAGCCAGGTAAATCCGCCAAAATCCACTCTGGACCCCACCACTTAGACCATGATTCGGTAGAATCAGTTATCGTAACCATTCGATCGTTATAGGACTGCCAACCGGATTTTGATGCCGGTCTCCAAGTTCTCCATTCGTCCGTTGTGATTCCGCCAAATCCAAAAGCAGCCATATCATTGAGTGTGGCGAAACCTACGCTATTGAGATTTACTTCCACCACTACCCTTAGGCCCTTTGCGTGGGCGGCGGCCATCATCATTTCAAACTCCTTTTCGTCGCCAAGGGCTAGATCAGGCAGGGTGTAATCAAGCGGCCATTGTCCATCGTATGCATATCGTTGAAACTCCCCAAAACCTCCTCCAATCCAACCGTGTACTTGCTCAATAGGCGTCGAGATAAGCAAAGCGTTGATTCCAAGATCATTGAAGTACCCGTCTTCAATCCAGCCAGTAAGCCCCAAGAAGTCTCCACCAAGAAAATGTCCGGTAGAATCCACATCGTATGCGTTTCCTAGTCCATCAAGTCCGCGACCGTATGATGAATCATTCTGGAGATCACCGTTCGAAAAACGATCCGTAATTAGGTGGTAGATCGTTGCTTGATCCCAGGAAAAATCAACGGATTGGGCCTTTGCGCTTACCGCTGCCATAGACAGCAGCAAGAAAACGCACAGAACAGCCAGGCGGCTTACATTCATGAGGTAAAATTTGAGTCAAATGATCTACAAAATCATCACAAGGTACGTCATTCCGATGATTGCTTTTCCGACAGCATTCAAATTTACCTGTATCGAATTATTTTCTAATGGCTACCACCACCAAAGCACTCAATTAACAAAACAACTCTTCTGAAGTCTTCCTATGCCACCGCTCGACGAGATACTTTGTGGATGCCGCTTTTGTTGACGTGACCAACATACTTTCCTATTACCCGAACCTCTTCGAATACGTCAGGGCGAACATGTATATCGTCATATTCTTTATTTGCTGCTTCCAATCGGAGCCCCTTTTCATCATAAAACACCTTTTTCAAGGTAGTTTCTCCATTATAAAGGATAGCTCCTATTCCGCCATTGGGAATGTCATCATCCATTAGAAGCACATAATCCCCATCATGTATATCGACGCCTATCATAGAACTACCGGACACTCGAATAGCAAAAATCCGATCGATGTTTGGAAATAGAGTTTCCAATGTGATCGTACCCAGGTTTTCTTCGACGGCTTCCTGAAGTTTTCCAGCGGTTATAATTCCTTGGACTGGAATACCGACCACCATTGAATCTGGTTCAATTTCTTCCGGAAATAAGAATCCTTCTTGATGTTTCAAGAGAAATCCCTTCCGGTGCAGCGCCTGAAGATTTTGAGTGACGCTGTTAGGAGATCGAAATCCAAAATAATCTGATATCTCCCTGTACGTTGGCCAAACACCTTCTTCGCCCACGTATGACTTCAGATATTGCAGAAAAGTATCCTGTTTCCCAGTTAAACCTCGACGTCCCATGATTTTGCACCATTAAACCAAGAATAAGTTATAGCACTTCACTCTACTGCTACATGTGTAACACATATATTACACATTCCTTGTTATGGTGTCAAGGCCTTCCGTTAAAAAGATCACCGGGCTAGTTGGGCGAATACTTTAGAGCTTCGATTGGGATATGCATCTTCCACGTGGAATTTCAAATATGCAGTTACCATATTATTTACTTCAGTCGTTATTTGAGGAGTTAATTCCATCCGCACAATATCCGATAATTGAGCTCGAGCCAACACTGCAAAGGCACGCAGCGCAGATCTTGAGGCATTAAAGGGGAAATAACCTTCACCGGAATGAGTGGAAATCTCTCCCGTTTTAAGATTTAATACCCCCGTCTCGGACTCCATGGATTTAATCAAATCGCCGTCAAATGCAGGGCCAAATCCGAGGGCAGTAGCCAATCGAAGTTGGTAAAATGGCCAAATATTGCCAGTACGAGCAGGTGCATTTTCTAGAGCTGTCAAACTTCCGGCCAATAGGGAGAATATTTCGGGCTGTTCTTCGTCTGATTGCAAAAGTGAGGAGGTTAGTTCAATTATTCTCAAACCTGTTTCGATCCGCTCCAATGACCCGCGAAGCGCATCATGTGTATAGACATGCGATGCTTCACTAATTATTTGAAGGTCTCTTCCAACTTTGAAATAGAGAACGACATTAATGTGTGCTAGAGGTTCTAACGTTGATCCGAATCGACTTTTACCCGACCGAGCGCCTTTTGCCATGACGCCAATTTTTCCCCGTTCTCGTGTAAATAGCGTCACTATTCGACTCGTCTCACCATAATCAATAGACCTCAGTACGATGGCATCAGTGTGAACTATTGTGGCAGGTCTGGGCATGGGAGCATTTGAATGATGTCAAGAGGTTACGGGCTGCGCAGATGTGTGTCAACGATAAACCAGATTTACATACCCAATCGAAACGCGGACGCTCGAAATGAAATGGAAGTTTTGGATTCAAGAAAAATTGTATTGCACTTCGCAAGAAGCAACGGCAATCGTTGTCCTAGTGGGTATTGTAATCATTGCCCACAGTATTCGGATCGTAAGGGCCAATATGCTGCCATTCGACGACGCGTACTACGCCGAGACCGACAGCCTATTCAAGCTACTCTCCGCCCGAGCCGACTCTTTGGATGCGGTGGACACCCTATTTACCGGATTTGACTATTCGCAGATTTCTAAGGCAGTCACTGAGAACGAAGCAGATGCCGCAAACAGCCTAACTGAAACAAACAGCCTTAGTGGGACTGCGCAAACGGCTTCCCCATTTTACCAATTAAATAGCGATGACAAGTACAAAGACGTTGAACTCTGGGTGGTAAAGGACACGCTGGAAAAACCAATCGTTCAATTTCCGCTAAACATTAACGTTGCCTCTGAAAAGGAGCTCCAAGCACTGCCTCGAATTGGTCCCAGTATGGCCAAAAGAATCATCGCCTATCGGTCCTTACATCCTTTCGAAAAGGTTCGAGATCTATTATCGGTGCGAGGTATTGGACCAAAAACTATGGATCAAATAGAGCCCTTCGTCACCGTCTCCGATTCAACGAACGTTTCTGCCGAATCATCCGTTTTTTCAGGGTCAGATCTGCCGCCATCCTTATGATCTTTGACGGACTCGTTCCACCGCTCCGCAACCTGTTCTTCTTTTAAAAGGAATTTCCACACCGGCACCAATAAAAGAGCAGCAAGGCCGAAAAAGCCTACGATGGTTACTACAATAACGAGCCAAAATTCTTTCATGTTTTTTCCATGACGTGCTGCACTTCCTGACGCGCGGCCATAAAGACGAACGCTGATATCAACGGCAACGTCCACAACCCGTTAAAAAGACCATAAACGCCAAAAACCAACGCCAATCCTTGGCCAACTAAACTGGCAATGTGCGTTGCAAGTCGATAATCCATTTGGGAGGCTAGTGCGGCTCTTAACACCCGTCCCCCATCCATGGGGAAGGCCGGTATCATGTTGAAAGCAACCAGACTGAGGTTAATCCACATCAACATTGAAATGATGTTCGCCTGTGGTTGAAACGAAGACGCAGCGGACAATGTCGTTCCCAAGGCAGTTCCGAGTACATACAAAACGGCTGCAATCGCCAGATTTACCGCAGGACCAGCTATCGCGATTAAAAATTCTTGCTTGGGTTCTCTCGGCATTCTGGCCAATCTTGCCATTCCTCCAATCGGGTACATAACGATGTCGATTGTTGGAATTCCGAACTCCCTGGCCATAAATGCGTGTCCCAATTCGTGCAAAACCACACAAGCGAACACGGACAAAATGAGACCTACTCCAGCTAGTGCTGCAATCACGGTAAGTCCTTGGTAGACATAAAATCCAAAGATCCCTGCCATCATTCCTAAAAACGTCCAGTGGACGAATAAATCAATCCCGCTTACGGAGCCGAACCTAATAGTTTTTTTCATTTTTGTTCTTTGGGTACCCAGTGATTACCGCATGGCCATAAGCCTTTCGACTCGTAACTCGGTAGACGGGTGGGTGGAAAACAGGTTTCGTATTCCAGTCATTGCACCAGAGAATGGATTAATAATAAACATATGGGCGGTCGAAGGATTTGCATTCATAGGAATGCGCTCTGCGGATTGTTGAAGTCGCTGCAAGGCAGATGCTAGAGCCTTGGGTTTACCACAAATAAGGGCTCCTTCTAGGTCGGCAGCAAATTCCCTGGAACGCGAAATAGCCATTTGAATCAACATCGCGGCCAGAGGTGCTAAAATCAACATAAGGAGGGAGTTGATCATATTGCCGCGATCTCTATTTCCTCCAAAAAACAACCCGAATCGAGCAAGTAACGTGATGGCGGCCGCAACAGTTGCTGCTATCGAACTCGTCAGGATATCACGATGTTTGATGTGTGCCAATTCATGCGAAATAACTCCTTCAAGTTCATCTTTAGACAATAGGCTTACAATTCCGCTAGTAACGGCAACTGCTGCATGATCTGGATTACGACCAGTGGCAAATGCATTGGGTTGATCAGACGGAATCACATAAACTCGAGGCATGGGAAGACCAGCTTTTTGCCTCAAAACATCTATTAATTGCACTAATTCCGGCGCTTCTTCTTCAGAAACCTCTCGGGCTTTGTACATCTTCAATACGATGGATGCACTAAACCAATAACTACCGAAATTGATAGCTACGGCCACGGAAAAAGCCAAGACCATTCCGGAATTTCCGCCAATGGCGCCCCCTAGAAGTCCAAAAAGGACCATCAAAGCCGCCATCAAAGCGGCCGTTTTCATTGCATTCATAATCATTCAAAGAAAAATGTCATTCCGTGGCGCCAAGGTTTCCAGGGTCTCCAGGGTTTCCAGGGTCTCCAGGGTTTGCAGGGTCTCCAGGGTTTCCAAGGTTTCCAGGGTCTTCAGGGTTTCCAGGGTTTCCAGGGTCTTCACACCCTTGCCCCATGAACACCATGGAAGACACGTGTTAGCCAAGCAATTGCGAAACTACTAAGACGTCATACAAAGCATGCGTCCA
>CALFHN010000104.1 GCA_937876355.1 uncultured Bacteroidota bacterium
TTGAGACGTCAGCCGCCCAAAAAGTCAATGTGCCTTTACCAGCCCGCCCTAAAATAGGGTTGGTTTTGAGTGGTGGTTCTGCAAAAGGAATAGCTCATGTAGGCGTTCTCAAGGTCTTAGAAGCGGAAGGTATCCCAATAGATGTGATTGCGGGAGCAAGTATGGGTGCCATTGCAGGCGGGCTGTACGCTATAGGATTTAGCGCCGAGCAGCTTGAGGCCATTGTCAATGATCCCAGTTGGCAGAAAAGCCTTGGGAATGCGGTTAAGGCTAGAGATCAGAATTTGATGAGCCGTGTGTCCGGGCAGGGTGTGTTGATAGCCTTGCCAACCGAGGGCACAGAGTTCAAAATCCCAAGTGGGGTGATTTCTGGGCAGGAAATTATGGCCATGCTCAGCAATTGGACGTGGTCATTTCAGGACGAAGAGGACTTTTCTCTATTGCCCATCCCCTTGGCGGTTGTTGCCACTGATTTGAGAACGGGGGAGGCAGTATCGCTCAAAAATGTATCCCTCCCCACCGCGCTTCGGGCCAGTTTGTCTATACCGACTCTTTTTGCACCAGTGGAAATTGACGGTAAACAATATATAGACGGTGGCCTTTCTAGAAATCTACCCGGTGTTGATGCCATAAAATTAGGAGCAGACGTTTTAATTGGTATTGACGTCGGAACGCAACTTGATAGCTTAAATTTTGACGAATTTACACTGATCGATGTGCTGATGCATACGGCTTCTTTTCAAGGTTTCCGGTCTGATCGTGAGCAACGCGCTCTTATCGACATTCTGATTCAACCGGATATTTCCAAACTGACGTTTACAGATTTTTCAAGGGCAGAGGAATGGGTCCGGCGAGGTGAAGCGGCTGCATATGCTGCGCTTCCTCAAATTCGTCACATGATGGATTCCCTTGGCATTGCAAGAAGGTATCGCACCCTAGCTCTTCCAGAGGCTAGGTCGAAATTGATTTCCAGATTAAACATTGAAGGCGTCACGGGTCAGGCGTTGGACTTTGTTGAAGAACGATTAGGCTTCGTCTTTCCCGCGACCCTTGGTCCCTTGGAAATCAGTGCGGCAATCTCCGAAGTCTATGAGACAGGATTATTCGACCTAGTTACTTATCACGTCGAGCCGCTTCCAGATAGTACGTTTTCTTTGGTTATTGTGGCCGAGCCCCGCAAGACACCCGATCGCGTAGGGTTAGGAGTCCGATACGATTACGAAAACGCCACCCAAATCTTGTTGACCTTGGCTCTTCGAAATCGATTACATTTTGGATCCATAACAGAATTCAGGATAAGTGTCGGAAAACAAAGTCAATTCCGCGCTCTTTATTTGACGGCGAATGGTTCAGATAGTCGATTCCAATTGGGTTTTGGTGTCGATTATGCTGGCGCTCCAATACGGTTTTTTCTCCCAAAACTATATGCGGAATCAATAAATATTGACCCTACCGTCCCAGTTTTAAGTCTTGGCTTGGATGTGTATAGCGTAAATTTGTTGGGCGGATACGCAGTGTCTTCTGGGACAAAGTTGAGTTTGACGTTGAAGGCAGACAGAGTTCGGATTCGGCGAGAAATCGCTTCCGTTTCTACTTCGGGAAAGTCGATTGATCCTCTTCCAGGGCAAAATCAAGACCATTCCGTTTTAACGGTTTCGTTTGCAATGGATAGAGACACATTCGACAACCGATCATTCCCCAAGGTCGGAATGAAATTGTCCTTGAGTGGCGGTGTCGGTCTATCTAGCTCTGAACCTTCAATTACTTCCGTGGAGCCAAGCGGAGGACAAAGGTTTCAATATTTCCGGCTAGATGCTCAGGGGTACGTTCCTTTAAATCGAAAAATTTCATTATTTGCTCGCACTGCCTTGGGATATGGTGCGGGAGAGGCTTTGCCACTGAGTTATCATACGTTCTTAGGGGGTACGCGACCTACATCCGTTCTTCCTGGAGTCTTTTTGCCTCTGTATGGTCTGGATGCGCAAGCAAGATTTGGAAGGAAGGCATACTTGGGAGCTGTAGGTATCCAGTGGGAAATTCGACAGGACTTTTTTGGTCGATTGATAGCAAATTCCGGCAAAACGTTTGACATTTTGGTGGACAAGGAAAAAACCAAACTTCCTGCTGAAATAGGTGATTTACTTCGAGAACCGGCTAGTTTTGGTTTCGGACTTGAATTTGGTGTTCGGACTCCGCTTGGACCCGTCTCTTTGGTCTTAAGCTCCCATAAAGTTATGAGATGGCCCGAATTAGGCATGAGCTTCGGGTATTCATTCTAAGTCGTTGCAATAATGGGTCCATTTATTCCAGAACTCAAACCCAAACTTTTCTCCGTTTTGGAAGAAGGTTATGGACGTCGCGAATTTTCTCGCTGTTCTTTTACCGTATATAGTACCTTTTCCTACTCCCAAACAACGATAATATCGAGGCACATCAACCGGCAATGGCTAAGAACAGAAACGAGAAATTAATTGAAGTTTTGGGTCCGGTTGAAAATCTAGAAAGTTATGTAAAAGCCGATTGGTGGCGGCATTTATTTAACGCCAATTATTTACGTACAGATGGAGATGTAGTAGAGGATAGTGACCTCACAGAAAAGGAAGTCACCCTCTTCCAGAGTGCCCTTGAGCTTCCCAAAGAAGCAGCGATTCTCGATTTATGTTGCGGCCAGGGACGTCATGCCTTGGAAATGGCAAAACGAGGGTATTCCAACGTATTTGGGTTAGATCGGTCTCATTATTTGATTGCTCGTGCAAGAAAAATCAATAAGTCCAAAGGCTTCAACGTGGTTTTTAAGGAAGGCGATGCTAGAAAACTTCCATACCACACGGACAAATTTGACGCGGTTATGATCGCGGGAAATAGTTTTGGTTATTTCGACTCTGTAAAAGACGATTTGACCATCTTACGTGACGTCATGCGAGTCCTGAAGCCAAACGGAAAGTTGCTCATCGAAATTACTGATGGGGATTTCATGCGGCAAAACTTCCAACCCAGAAGTTGGGAGTGGATTGATAAAAACTATTTTGTTTGCAGAGAGCGATCGCTTTCTGAGGATGATACCCGCTTGGTTTCGCGGGAAGTTATAACACACATCTCTAAAGGAGTTATAGCCGATCAGTTTTATGCTGAGCGACTTTATACGAATAACGACCTTGAAAATCTTCTTGGTGATGCAGGTTTCGTTGGCTATACCAATGTTTCAAACGTCACCTCCGAGTCCAAGCGCAATCAAGATTTAGGAATGATGGCCGAGCGTGTGGTAGTCACGGCTATGGCTAAAAAAGAATGGTCTTACGTTAAGAAAGTAGTACAGCGAAAGAATTCCATTGTAGTCCTGCTTGGGGACCCTCGAAAGTCTGATGTGATCAAGCCCAATTCTACGTTCGATGATGATGACCTTTTCACCATCAACGAATTGAAAAAATCATTGGCCGCTCTTTCAAACTACGCGGTTACATATTTGGACAATCACGATACACTGATCCATGATTTGTCCAAGTTGAAAGGGAAAACGGATTTTGTATTCAACCTTTGTGATGAGGGATTTAATAACGAAGCCTCAAAAGAACTGCATATTACGGCCTTGTTGGAAATGCTCGGGATTGTGTACTCGGGTGGTACCCCGCAGTGTCTCGCATACTGTTACGACAAATCATTGGTGAGGGGGGTTGCCAAAGAAATGGACATTCCCGTTGCTCGAGCATTTGTCATTGAGCCGAATGAAAACCAATTTGTGGAATTCCCGTTGACGTTTCCGGTAATTGCGAAGCCCAATTCTGGTGATTCCAGTTTTGGCATTACCCAAAACAATGTGTGTTACGACTTACAGTCTCTCGAAAGCGCCATCGTCGGAATCAGGGGGAAGTTTGGGTATAAAAATCCAATCTTGATTGAGGAGTATTTGACCGGAAAAGACATCAGCGTAGGCATTATTGGAAACCCTTCACAAGCCTATACCATACTACCTATTATTGAAGAGGACTACTCCATGTTACCGGAAGGATTACCTCGGATTTGTGGGTATGAAGCTAAATGGGATCCGACATCGCCATACTGGAATATTAAATCCATTCCTGCCAACTTACCTGAAGACGTTGAACGGTTTTTGGGCGCAAAATGCTTGAACCTATTTGAACGCCTCGGATGCCGCGACTATGCAAGGTTTGATTGGCGTCTAGATAGTAATGGTACTCCAAGATTGTTGGAAGCAAACCCGAATCCCGGATGGTGTTGGGACGGTCATATGGCCAAGATGGCCAAATTGCAGGATATGTCGTATACCGAAATGTTGGGAGACATTTTGGAAGCTTGTCGAATTCGCGTGGCTTATCAATCGGCCTAATAGATCTTAAGAAGGGTTTTCTGTATGATTTTTGCCGCCACCATTCCTTTTCTCAATGAGTTAGTGGCCCTTTTTGTCGTAAGTGTCCTAATTGCTTACGTGTCTTTTCGCCTCAAACTGGTTCCCATTGCGGGGTTCTTGATAGCTGGTGTCGTGATAGGTCCCAATGCACTTGGCCTAGTTAAAAATCAGGAATTAGTAGACATTCTAGCTGAAATAGGGGTGGTCTTGCTTCTGTTCATGATTGGAATGGAGTTGGGGCTCAAAAAAATTCTTCGGTCAGGTCGAACCATTTTTTTGGGCGGAGGACTTCAAGTTGTTTCTAGCATTCTAATCGTCACGCTTACGCTTCTTGCTTTTGGAGTTAGTTGGAGAGTGGGCATATATACTGGATGTTTGGTTGCATTGAGTTCAACGGCCATTGTGTTAGGATTACTTTCGGAACGTAGGGAAACAGATACGCCTACGGGCCGGCTCTCACTGGCCATTCTCATCTTTCAGGATTTGGCGATCGTTGGAATGGTTCTCATTGTGCCAGTCTTAGGCGTAGACGGAGGGTCTTTCACTGAAATCTTGTTGGCATTTGGAGAAGCAGTGGCCTTGATTGCTGCTGTGCTTTTTTTGGCTCGAAAGGTGGTCCCTTGGATTCTCGAAAGAGTAGCGCTAACAAGGAGGCCCGAATTGTTTCTTTTGACAATTGTAGCCATTTGTTTTGGAACGGCTGCAGCATCCAGTTTAGTAGGAATAAGTTTGGCATTGGGAGCTTTCCTGGGCGGTTTAGTGGTAAGCGAAAGTCAGTATAGCACGCAAGCCATTAGCGAGATTTTGCCCCTAAAGACCATTTTCAACGCCGTTTTTTTCGTTTCGGTTGGAATGTTATTGGATGTACACTTCCTATCACAGAATCTCCTTCTCGTCTTGGCGGCGGCAGGAATAGTTTTGTTGATAAAAGCAGTCACCACATTTGGAAGCGTACTGGTCCTCGGCTATCCATCAAGAATAGCCGCCGCTGTTGGGTTAGGATTGGCGCAAATTGGAGAATTTTCATTTGTGCTCGAGCGCTCTGGAAGAATGGCAGGACTAACTCCTGCGGGCTTGGGTGAAGCAGGAGCTCAAACCTTTTTGGCGGCTACGGTTTTATTAATGTTGCTCACTCCATTTCAGATGCAACTAGGAACTTGGATGGGCGCTCGATTGTCGCTGCTCCGAATTGGCTCCCTAAAGCGTATGTCTTCGCAGCAGCTCAAAGGAGTCCAAACCTCCGAAATCGAAATCGAGGCGCAAAAAACCCATAGGGAAGATCATGTTATCATTATCGGATATGGACCCTCTGGAAGGAGGCTTGTTCAGGTTTTACAAGATCGAGGCATTCCGTTTGTAGTAATCGAAATCGACCCCTTTAGAATGCGCGAAATGCAAGCAGCAGGTATTCCAGTCATTTACGGAGATGCTTCCCGTGCCCACGTGCTTGAGACGGCGGAAATTGCAACCGCCAAACTTTGTGTGATCGTGATGAACGATCCGGGCGTGGTCCCGAGGTTACTTCACCAAGCGCGCTTTCTTAATCCGACGCTTCAAATAATCGTTCGAACTCGACATCTAGAGTCTATGGAAGGATTGCAAAAACTAGGGGCAGATATCGTCGTTCCAGAGGAGGTTGAAACCAGCGTTCGAATTTTTTCTCATGTGCTTGGAGCATACATGATCTCGCCCGAAGAGGTCGATCGGCAGATCCAAATTATCCGTGAACAAGACTACGGAATTATGAGGGGTAGTATTCAAGAGGCGCATTTGATGGTACTTCAGGGCCTCGACGAAGACGGAATGCATACGCGTGTCGTCGCTGTTCGAAGTGGAGCACATGCGGATGGAAAAACATTGGAGCAATTGGCTCTTCGAAGACGCTACGGCATCACGGTTCTTGCCTTGAGGCGATCCGGAAAAACGATAGCCAGCCCAGCCGGAAATTTTACGGTGATGGATGGGGATCGGCTTGTTTTAGTTGGGACCGCGGATCATTTTGCCGAGAGCGCGTCCATTTTTAGATTTCAACCTGATATATTGGCGTCAGAGTCCTCAGCCACCCAGCCTCAGAAGAATTCATAGAAACGGAAAGACGTAAAGGTTGTTTACGTTTCTCACCTAAAGACCCGAACCATGTCAACACCCACTCTCTCTGCTGAGGCGGACCGGGGCCACGGCTTTGGAACAACTCCAGTATTTCTGGCTGCGATAAGCACCATTTTGGGTGCCGTCATGTTTTTGCGTTTCGGATACGCAGTCGGAAACGTGGGCTGGTTAGGAGCCATCCTCATCATTCTGTTGGGGCACATGGTAACCATTCCTACGGCCCTCGCCATTGCGGAAATCGCTACCAATCGGAAAGTGGAGGGGGGCGGAGAATACTTCATCATTTCCCGATCCTTTGGGACCTCAATTGGCAGCGTGATCGGGGTATCGCTCTATTTATCGCAAGCGGTCTCGGTCGCGTTTTACATGATCGCGTTTGCCGAAGCCTTTACGCCGCTGGCGCCGTGGTTCGAAAGTACATTCGGAATAGCGATGGATCCTCGGTTTATTTCGATTCCTGGAACGATTGCTTTGATTGCATTGATGTTGAAAAACGGCGCCTCGATGGGTGTAAAGGTACTTTATGTAATTGCTGCCACGTTGCTCGTTACCCTGATACTCTTTTTCTTGGGATCCCCAATTGACGGCTTCGATCCATCTTCAGTCAGTTTCTCAAAAACTGTGATGAATCCTGATTCTCTTGTTATCGTTTTCGCAATTGTATTTCCAGCGTTTACGGGAATGACGGCAGGAGTTGGGTTATCCGGCGATTTAGCAAATCCTCGAAAATCGATTCCTCAAGGGACGCTAATTGCAACCATCACAGGAGCCATTGTTTATGTCGCGTTGGTCACCAAACTTGCTTTTTCTGCTAGCCCAGAAGATCTAGCCAATGACCAACTTATTATGAGTCGCATCGCTCTTTGGGGGCCAATGATTTTGATCGGTCTCGGGGCTGCCACATTGAGTTCGGCAATCGGGTCGATTTTGGTTGCTCCCCGAACCATGCAGGCCTTGGCAACGGACGCCTCCCTCCCCATTGGAAAGGCAAACGCTTGGTTGTCTTCGGGAGTTGGAGCGGTAAATGAACCTCGAAACGCAACTCTTTTGACGAGTGCTATCGCCATATTTATCGTAATTCTTGGAGATGTCAACTTTGTCGCAAAGCTAATCTCCATGTTTTTTATGGTAACCTACGGTTCACTTTGTGCCATTAGTTTTTTAGAGAGTTTTGCAGCCCGCCCTAGTTACCGGCCCAGTTTTCGGTCTCGGTGGTATATTTCATTGTTTGGCGCCGTAGTGTGCCTTTTTTTGATGTTTCAAATAGATCCATTGTATGCGATCTTGTCGCTTGGGGTCATGGCCGGTCTTTATCGTTTCATTTCAAGGACTAGAGGTGTAGAAGGCCAGGACTTAGCTGAAATGTTTGAAGGTGCGATGTCTCAGTTGACGCGTTTCCTTCACCTTAAACTTCAAGTTCGGAGTCGCCATGAAAAAGCGCGCGAATGGCGCCCCAGTGTCATCATGGTTAATTCCAGAACGTTCGATCGGCGAGCGCCGCTCGAGTTGTTAAGATGGATTTGTCATCGTTATGGTTTTGGCACCTATTTGCACTACGTCCCGGGTAAGCTTAACAGAACTACGAACCGAGAAAGTGTCAAACAAAGAGACCGATTGCTCGAAATGGCAGAAAAGCAGAGCCTGGCCGTGTATATGGATACGATTGTCTCGCCATCTATGGAATCCGCTCTAGCCCAAAGTTTACAATTACCTGGGGTTTCGGGCGTACCAAATAATTCCATCATGTTTGAGTTTTCGGATAGCGATGAGGAGGGCATATTGCAGGAAGTTGTGCATAGCTCAATGTTCTGCTTGGGCGCCAACATGACATTGATGGTGTTGCGACATGGAGCCTACCACTTCGGCGATAAACAGTCCATTCATATATGGCTAACATGGAATGATCGGGCCAATGCCAACGTGATGATCTTGTTGTCTTACATATTGTTAGGGCATCCAGAATGGAACGGGGCCGAAATATCCGTCTTCGCCGCGCTTCCAAAAGACCAGATTGATACACAAAGGGAAGAAATGGAAGCGCTTATAGGCGATGGAAGACTGCCCATATCAGAAAAAAATATTCAGTTCCTTGCTACTGATGACCTGGAATCGTTCAAGAAATTGGTGATCAAAAACTCCTCAGATGCTGATTTAACGCTAATAGGTTTTGATCAAACAGGGTTAAAACAACGGAAAGCCGATCTTTTTCAGAACCATCCCGAGCTACGTTGTGTGCTCTTTGTCTGTGCGGCAGAAGCCATTCAGATAGACTAATATCTGACGGACTAAGTCTTTATAACCGCAAAGTGGGGTAAAATTAGAAATCCGAATAATTATGAGCATAGAAACAGCGCTGAAAGATCGCAGCGGCTCCAAATGTGAGCTTTGTAGTAGATCAGCTGATTTGACCATTTATGAAGTCCCTCCAGTAGAGGTACCGGGTGTCGATTCCAGTCTCTTGTTGTGCCAAGTGTGCTTGTCTCAAATCGAAGATCCTGATTTGGTGGATGTGCATCATTGGCGTTGCTTAAACGATTCCATGTGGGGCACCATACCAGCAGTTCAAGTAATGGCTTGGCGGATGTTGACGCGTTTGGCCGGCGAAGGATGGCCGCAGGGGCTCTTAGATATGCTGTATCTCGATGAAGAAACGCTTGCCTTTGCACGCGCGACCGGCGAGGGAAATATTGACTTGGTTGTGCAAAAACATACGGATAGCAACGGTGTGGAGCTTCTGGATGGAGATACGGTCACTCTTGTAAAGGACCTAAACGTGAAAGGTGGTGGCTTTACAGCCAAACGGGGTACAGCCGTCCGTAATATTTCCTTAGTTCAAGACAATCCCGATCACATCGAAGGGAAAGTGAGCGGGCAACAAATAATTCTTTTGACGAAGTACCTGAAGAAATCCAACTAGACTAGGGATGGCCATTTGGGAGGGAAGACAGGTGTTGGTAGAAGGTAAACTGGCGTAATTGGGGGGAAACAGGCGCTGTTAGCGGAAAACAGGCGCTGTTGGGAGGAAAAATATCGCTGAGAAAGTGAAAACATTGTTTTCTGCTCGAAATCTACCCGATGTTTCTGCATATTCTTCTTGTCACAAATAACAATAAACCCCCTAGTTGTTGGTATAATGAAGGTTATGACCAAAGAAAAAGCCCCCCGCCCCGAAGTAATCGACGAAAAACTAGAGTCCATTACCTCTGATATCGCCTTTAGCGATCTTGATTTAGCGCCCGCGCTATTGTCAGCCATTCAAGAAATCGGCTATGAATCGCCATCTCCTATTCAAGCCCAGGCTATCCCGCACCTTTTAGCTGGATTAGATCTGCTTGGCCGTGCTCCAACCGGCACAGGCAAGACGGCGGCGTTTGCTTTGCCGCTTTTATCGCGTTTGGATCTCAAGAACACCAATGTTCAGGTTATGGTGCTCGCGCCCACTCGTGAATTGGCGATTCAGGTTTCAGAAGCTTTTCAACGCTACGCATCTCACATCAAAGGATTTCATGTTCTTCCAATTTATGGCGGGCAGGACTATTCTGGTCAATTGCGTCAACTCCGAAGAGGTGTCCACGTTGTAGTTGGAACTCCAGGGCGTGTGATGGACCATATGCGGAAAGGCACCCTGAAACTTGGTGATTTGAAGGCATTGGTGCTAGACGAAGCGGATGAAATGCTTCGGATGGGTTTTATCGACGATGTAGAGTGGATTTTGGAGCAGACACCGCCGGAGCGTCAGATGGCTTTGTTTTCTGCGACCATGCCCAAGGAAATTCAGCGTATCGCCCAAAGGTATCTACGTAACCCGCAGGAGATATCTATTAAGACCAAAACGGCCACTGCGGCTACCATTCGGCAGCGATATTGGCAAGTTAGCGGACTTCACAAGTTGGATGCGCTAACAAGAATCTTGGAAGTCGAACCGTTCGACGCGATGTTGATATTTGTGCGTACTCGAATTGCCACCGTTGAGTTGGCCGATCGATTGGAAGCACGAGGATATTCGTGTGCCGCTCTCAACGGGGATATGGCACAGAATCAACGTGAGCAAATGATCGAACGCCTTAAAAAAGGGACGTTGGACATCTTAATTGCAACAGATGTTGCGGCTCGCGGACTCGATGTAGAGCGTATTTCTCACGTATTGAACTACGACATTCCCAACGGTGCAGAGGCATATATCCATAGAATAGGGCGAACAGGTCGAGCAGGAAGGGAAGGCGATGCTATTTTGTTTGTCGCTCCCCGTGAGCGCCGCATGTTGGCCATGATCGAAAAGACGACTCGCCAGAAAATTGAGCGTCTCGAGCTTCCCACGGTCGAAATGGTTAGCAACAAACGAATTGCTGACTTCAAACAGGCGATAAGCGACACGTTGGCTGGAGGAGATTTGGACTTTATGCAGAAGTTGCTCGAGCAATATCAGCAGGAGCATAATATTCCCGCGATAGAAATCGCCGCCGCATTGTCTAAAATGGCTATTGGAGATCGGGATCTCATAATGTCGAAGGAAAAACGACAGTCTGAAAGAAGCGACCGCAGATCTCGTGATGACAGCCGCGGAGGCAATGACCGCGGAGGCCGAGGGAAGGACCGAGGCGATCGAAATTTTGATAGGCCGCGACAAGGATCGTCCGAGTCAGGTGAACGCTCAGGCGCACGTCGCTCCGGTACCCGGCCAAATCGGGGCATGGAACGCTATCGCATAGAAGTGGGATATCAGAATGACGTCAAGCCGGGAAACATTGTTGGAGCTATAGCCAACGAAGCTGGCCTGGATTCGCAGTATATCGGCCATATTGATATTCAAGAGGATCACACCTTTGTCGATCTTCCTCGCGGAATGCCTTTTGAAGTTCTATTAGAATTGAAAAAAGCGTGGGTGTGCGGAAAGCAGCTTGATATTGCTCCAGTAGAGCAGCCTCGGGCCAAAAAATCCAAAGAAGGTGGTACTGATACACCCAAAAAGCTGAAGAAGAAAAAGAAGAAAGACGATTGACACAGTGTTGAACCAGACAATAGATTGGCCGCAATATCAAGGTAGCTTCGCGAGTTAATGGATTGGAATGCACTACTTGGAGGGGCCACCACTAAGCGGGAAGACGCGAAGCTGAAGAAACCTGTGATTCAGCCCCGTACTTCCCAGATTCAAGTTGGCAACGTTTCGGCTACGATCGTATTTAAGAAGGTTAAAAACCTTCGGCTAACCATTCGTCCCCCTCTTGGTGAAGTTCGGATATCTGCCCCCATCAGGATGACAATAGCTCCTATTCGGGCTTTTGTGGAATCTAAATTGGACTGGATCGAGCAACATCAGTTGGAGATAAGGTCGCGGAAATGTGCCCCTCCAATTCAATATGTGACTGGCGATGTGATTTTTATCTGGGGCCAATCGTTCCGGTTGGACGTGATAGAAAAGACTGGAAAACCATCGGTGCAGCTTTCAAGTGCGGACTTAACCTTGACGGCTGGGCCCAACTCGTCCCTAAAACAGCGAGAAAGTGCGGTACAGTCTTGGCTTCGCGACGTGTTTATCGAAGCCATATCCTCCCTGTTGTTAGAATGGGAGGCAAAAATGAACGTCAAAGCAGAGTCGTTTTCAGTACGCCAAATGCGAACGAGGTGGGGCAGTTGCAATACGCAAAGGCACACTATTCGATTTAATACTGAATTGGTTAAGAGGCCGATCGAATGTCTAGAATATGTTGTGGTACACGAACTTGTGCATCTTTTGGAGAGATCTCATAATGCTCGTTTCAAAGGTTTCATGGATGTCTTCTTGCCGGATTGGCGAGACGTTCAGAAACGGTTGAATCAGCCCTTGTTCGATGGAATGGTGGACTCGTTTATGGGTCAAGGTGTCGATTGAATTCGCACTTCGGAACTTTAACGTATTTTCAACATTCTAATAAGCTGGCCTAACAAACCAGAGGGCTTAGCAACCCAAACGGTCCTCGGCGATTGCGCGTGGGCGTTTGTACACTTCTTGGCAACACAGCCATTTGCACGAAACGCCACTTCCCGAGCTTGCCTTTCTTCTTATTCCGTAGGTGGCGCGCCCCCACGGATCCTTTGGCCCTCGTCCGGTACTACTTACCTATTTCCGGTTTTAGCGAGCGCTACCCCTATTTCCCTTTTTATTTGAAACATTTTTCTGATCTAGGACTCATTGAGCCCTTGAATCGTGCCGTGAAAGCTGAAGGCTACACGACACCAACTCCTGTACAGGCTGCGGCCATTCCTCTTGCTATTCGTGGTGTCGATCTATTAGGCGTTGCCCAAACAGGTACCGGCAAAACAGCGGCGTTTACGCTGCCCATTTTGCAACGATTGGATGAATCCAATAGGCGCCTGACACCCCATGCCACTCGTTCTTTGATTTTGACCCCAACTAGAGAGTTGGCTATTCAAATCGGGGTCAGCATGGAAACCTATGGCAGGTACCTCAATCAACGACACACCGTTATTTTTGGTGGCGTTGGTCAGCAACCACAAGTGTCGAAAATGCGTCGCGGAGTGGATACTCTGATTGCAACTCCAGGGCGGCTCTTGGACTTGATGAATCAAGGTTTTGTGCGACTCGACCAAGTTGAAATATTTGTCCTCGACGAAGCTGACCGGATGCTAGATATGGGCTTCATTCGTGACGTTCGTAAAATTGTGTCCAAGCTGCCATCTAGGCGCCAGACCTTGCTCTTTTCCGCAACGATGCCCCAAGCTATCGTTTCCTTTGCCGAGGATATTCTCTACGAATACGAACGGATCGAAATTAAGCCTGAAGCAACTACTGCGGAACGCGTCGGGCAACGCGTCATGTTCGTCGAAAAAGCTAACAAACAGCGTTTGTTGAACCAATTGTTTGATGACCCAGCTATGGACCGCGCCATTGTTTTCACTCGGACTAAGCACGGTGCTAACAGAGTTGCCAAATACCTTGGTCAAAACGGTATTGAGGCAGACGCTATCCATGGTAACAAATCACAGTCTGCACGGCAGCGCGCCTTAGAAGGATTTCGTGACGGAAACGTCCGGGTTCTGGTTGCTACCGACATAGCCTCGCGCGGCATTGATGTCGACGACGTATCGCACGTAATCAATTTTGATCTTCCAAACGAGCCGGAAAGTTATGTGCATCGCATTGGGCGGACAGCTCGCGCTGGTGCTGAAGGGATGGCTTATTCCTTCTGTGATGCCGACGAAATAGATTATCTATTGGACATCGAAAAGATCATCAGTCAAAAGGTTGAAGTAGATTTGAACCATGCATTTCACGATGATCGCATCGCGCTTATGCATGCCACGCCTAGAAAAGGTGGAAAGTCTGGTCGCTCCTCTTCAAATCAAGGAAGAGGCGGTCGCAGCAATAGCGGTGGAGGAAACTCTGGCGGCGGCAATTCGGGCGGGCGTCGTCGAAGGCGTTAATCGATAGTTAACTTTACATAGTAGCGAGCCGAAGTTGGTCACAGTCTAATGGGACTGCCGAAGGTAATATGTTCTTGGAACCTCGTCCACGAGCTAGTTTCGTTAATCAACATACTAGTAGGAAAGGGTAGGAAGTTCATTGATTCATTGGCAGAAATGCGTGAATGTATGGACATCAACTGCGAAGCGATTTACAATAATCGAGCTTGGACACCCCGTTAAGATGGAGAGTCCGTTTCCTACACTTTTAAGATGCATCCGTCCTTTTTGGTATACTGAGGCCTGTTTCACACACCACCCATTAGCTTTTGGTCGAACCTTCCATTCGTTTGACAATCCATTTGTTGATACTCAAAAACAATCCGATCATTAGTGCCCACTGAACCAAAAGGGTCATCAGGCTACCCGAATCGAGGGGATCAAACCAGCGATCTGTGACGGATTGAGACAGGAACCAGGCTAAGAGTGTCACGGCAGCCACAGGAATGAAATACTTGACGACAATGATCCAAGTTCGGCTTACGTTCCAATCTCCTTCTTGACCGGAGAGGCTCTCTGAGTGCATTTTTTCAACACCGTTACGAATTACAATAAAGGCGACGAAGGCTCCAGATACCATGAGCGCCACGCCCCAGACAAAATCCTGATTGCTAAGAATGTTCAGGTTTATTGCTGAAGGAATGCCGAGTAAATAGCTGAATCCTATTACCATCCCGATGGCTTTAGGGCGGGATAGTCCGGCGTCAATAAACACACGGGTCGGTAGTTCAAGCTGGGCAATAAGAGAGGAAAATCCGGCAAAGGTTAGCCCAAGGAAAAACATAATGGCAAGTGGACTACCTAAAAACATGCGTGCAAAAAGCTGGGGCATCCAAATAAAAGTAAGACCGGTTGACGCCGGGCCGCTATTGCGCATAATATCTAACACTTCTACCCGGCTCATGCCCATTTCGGTCTGCAAAATGGCAAAAACAGTTGAAAAAACCATTAGAGCAGCCATCAGGGACACGATATTGTTGCTTACAGCGGTTGCAACGGCGCTTTTAACCACATTGTGTTTATGGTTCATGTAGGCGGCGTATGTCAAGAATAAACCCCATCCAGCTCCGGTGTCCCACGCATTTTGTGTCAGGGCTTCAATCCATATTTTTGGACTCGCCAACTGACTCCAATCGGGAGTAAAAAGATAGGCGACCCCTTCCCACGCTCCCGGCAGCGTCAGGGCCCTAACGGTGGCAATTAAAACGATAACCAATAAGGTTGGGACCAGAATTTTGTTGACCTTTTCAATCGAGGTAACACCTTTGTAAATGGCAAGCCCGCCCAGGCCCATCGCGATGGCGTGAAAAAGTAATGGCCATCCGCCGCTTTGATAATCGTTCCAAGTGGCCATGGCCGCCTCCGTGGACTGAGGGAGGGGCGATATGACCATTTGAATGAGGTAATAAATACACCAACCCACTACGACAGAATAAAAGAACGTAATAGCTGTCGCGACGAAGGCCACAAACGCACCCATCCAGGCAAATCGATCCCCACCTTCCTTAATAAACGTGCTTATCACGCCCACACGGTTGCGCCGTCCCCAAACGTACTCAATCATGATGAGCGGGATACTCCACGCAAAAAGAAACACCAACCAAGCGACCAAAAACGCTCCCGCGCCATCGTCCCCTCCGTTTTGGGCAGCGATTCTGGGAAATCTCCAAATATTTCCAGTTCCGACGGCAATTCCGAGAACGCTTAGGAAAAAGCCCCAGCGGGAGGTAAAGCGAGCGGTTACACTTGAGTCTATTGTGTTTGACATGAATCGGTTTGGAAAAGTGGATAGCGTCGGCAAAGAATTTTTGAATCCCGACAGAAATACGTTTTATTCATTAGAATACAAAACGAAGGAAGCCACAAATCTGGACGAATCAAAAAAAAAGTATCTTTTGGAAGCGAGTCCGACCCGCAGTAAACAAATAGCCCGCCGCCAGCACAGTATCTGTGCTGGCGGCGGGCTATACCATGATCTGCGCAATGCTAAGGCGCGGGGTGTAATGAACGCGCGGGCTGCCTGTAACAGGTCCCTTACCTGAATCAAAGCTACGAGCTAGTCGGGCAGACCGAGCTAATCTTTGTCGTCGTCGTCATCATCATCGCTTGTAGCCGAGGTTGAGGTCGAATCAGATTCGGTCGATACAGCCTCGTTCCCTGAGCTAGGGCTCGCATATGCCGAACCAGCGCCATGTTCGTAGACCAATTCACCACCTGATTTACCTGTTTGGTACGCAACGAACACCACGGCTAAGGACGCAACAACGGTAAGATATCTGGCCATGTTGCCCCATTTGTTGGGAAGGAATCCACCCAATGAAATAGCCAACGTAATTCCCGCGAGAATCGCGAAGAGTTCAGCATTTTCTTCATGGTCATGAATAGCACCTCGAGAGACAACTTCTTCTACTTTGTCTTCCTCGGCTCCCCCGGTGTTTTTAGCGACGAGCGTTCCGGCGAACACCATCACTGCCAAAACGGCAATAGGAATCCAAGTGTTGATGGCGGATGAACCCCTTTTGATAAAGATCAGCGCAAGGGCTGCCATGAGGGGAAAGATAATAGCTAGAGCCACTGGGAAGTGGACAATGGCAGGATGTAGTGGGTCAGGTAGCATATTTTTTACCAGTTGTTAATCGAGGAGTCCTTATTGAATGTGGTTCGTTAGAACTCGATTAAATGTACACCCTAGTTTATCGCTGGGTATCCGTCATTTGACGGACAAAGCTTCCATATTCACGTTTATTCTCCTAGAAAGACGATCATGTTCAAGCGGACGAGCCTTCCTTCCACCGATTCTTTGTTGGCCGTTTTCTTGTTTTTACTTAGCCTTGCATCCATTTTGGATTTGGCTTTAGACGACCCAGAGGACCTAACCTTTGCTCACATGATGGTAGAAGGTTCGATCTTTGGAATTAGCCTAACGGCATTTTTTCTTTTGATCGGCCGGGTAAAATCTGCTCAGTCAGAAATCAAAGTTGTGTCTCGCCAATTGAATGAAATAACCGAGCAAGCCGGGCTTTGGAAAAAGCGTGCCGGTACATTTATTGAGGGCCTGGGGAGAGAAATCGAGCTACAGTTTAGGGAATGGGGTCTAACTCCGATGGAGCAAGAAGTCGCACTTTTACTTCTCAAAGGATTCAGCCTTCAAGAAATCGCTCACATTTATGAGCGAAGTGAGCGTACAATCCGTCAACATGCGGGAGTGGTCTATCAAAAATCAAATCTTAGTGGTCGGGCTGAACTATCGGCGTTTTTCTTGGAAGACCTTCTTGTTTCTGAAACGAAGCCATCCGATTAGGGGCCTTTTCGCGTCGGAATTGTTTGTTACCCGCCGGCTTTTTTTGCCGTATGCCCAGCGTCAGTAAGAATTTTGACCAAACGATCCCGTTGATCGCCTTGAATTTCAACTACTCTGCCTTTGACCGTTCCACCAACGCCGCACTGCGCCTTCAATTGGCTCGCAATCTTTTTAAGCGCATCCTCGCTGCCCGGAAGTCCTGTAATTACAGTAACGCCGCTACCTCTTCGGCCTTTGGTCTCGCGGCCTACTCGAACAATTCCATCATTTGGATAAGAAGACATAATAATCTGGAGTTGATGAATCGACTTTTTGAAATGGTCGATAAAATCGAATTCAATTCGGTCCGCAAACGAACACTCCGGGTTCTTGGTTCAATGCAAAAGGACATATTTTGCAAGTTCACAGGTACTAGATTAACTTTTTTACCGTGCACGCTCAACTGAATCTGAATTGGCAAGAAAGGGAAAGTCTTCTCCAACAGCAATGGTTTCGGCGGCGGCCAGTGTGCTGTAGTGAAGATATTTTCTTACTATATCCTGAAATTGAATAGGTCGACGAGGCGAAATACCCGCTTGAATTGACCAATTTGACATTCAGTGGAAACCTAGACGCCCAGCTTCTCTTAACGGACGTGATCATGCCCGGAATAAATGGTGCTCAGCTGGCAATAGCTCTTAAAAATCGGGCTCCACATTTGAAATGTCTGTATATGTCGGGTTATTCTGCCGAGGCAAGATTTGGCCCCAGAAAATCTTCACTGCACAAGAATTAGGCATTGCTGTCCGGAACAGCTTGGATAGCTGATGCCTGAAAGTGGCTTTAATAGTGGTTTTTACCGTCCTTTCGGCACCTTTAATTGGCCGCAATGGAAAATTCAATCGTTGCCACTTCGTTTTCCCACATCACCGCTAAAGTGCCGCCTTCTGGTGTCATATCAACAAACGAAAAGGTGAGTTGGTCAACAGAAACTGTGTTTTGTGAGCGCACCATAGGGGCCCGAAGCACATCCATTTCCATCTGGTACTCGTAGGCACCCCAGAGGCCTTCTTCTGTCGAACTGCCGCTACTTTTGGCTTTATGATTGGACAAAATGAACGTCCAGACGTCTTCTTTTAAATCGATAAATAGAGAATATTCACCTGCTGCAACGCGGTGGCCTGCAATATTCAGGTCACGTTCCGTAGTGAACCGGGTGGACTTATTGGCACCAACTCGCCAGACAGGAGTGCCGCCCGATACCGCCACACCATACGATTCACCAACTCCAAATATTTGCTTTCTGCCGCGTAGAATGGGGCGTCCATAATCAACAACGACCCAGCTCCCACCTGTATAAGCACCGTCTGTGAAGGTCCCTCCAATTTGAGTAGCGGCTTCACCCCTTGGGGAGGAAATGCGGTCTTGAGCTGAAGCTGTTAAAGGACACAACAAGATGCCTGCGAGTAAGAGAGAAAAGTAAATGCGCATAGAGAAGTGGACCCCATAATTCGGACAGGGTCTTAGGTGGATTCTGCTGCGTTAATC
>CALFHN010000105.1 GCA_937876355.1 uncultured Bacteroidota bacterium
CAAAATGGGCATTGTTAATCCAGGATTGTTGCGGCGTTCACGTAAATACGCCTTAATAATTTGCCTTTTGCTTGGAGCATTTTTTACTCCCCCAGATCCTGTTTCGCAGATTATTGTGGCAGTACCGCTCTTTTTGCTTTATGAAGCGGGAATTTATGTATCTGTTTTGGTTGATCGGAAAAAGAAGAAGGAATTAGAGGCTGCACTGGCCTGAATCATCACGGATGAAAACGCGTCAGAAGGGTAACGAACCTTTTAGCGATTTCTATGCAACGCTTCTTCTCTTCTAGCATCTGTTTATTTCTTGGATTCGTATTTATTTCGATCCTTGCCGCCGCGTCTGTTTACAAGGACGATCTTTTTGAGCTGCGGAAAAACTTCGAGATATTCGGCGCCTTGTACGAAGAAATTGCCGTCAACTATGTGGATGAAGTAAGGCCACAGCCCTTCATGCGTGCTGGAATCGATGCGATGCTTTCTCAACTGGATCCTTTTACCCAGTATTTTGACGAAGCAGATATGGTTGATATGCAGGTGATGCAACAGCTCAAAATTGGAACCGTCGGACTTAATGTGGGCCTCAAAGGAGGGCGTCTCACGGTATTAGCACCGGAAAACAATGCAGCGGCATATCGTCAAGGCATTCGAGCGGGGGATATCATTCTTCAAATAGGGGAGATCCCATCTGACGATTTGTCCGTGAAAGAAGCATACGAGCTGTTGATGGTGCAACTGCGCACAACTGTTAACGTGTTGGTTCAGCGCGGAGCGGAAGTCAGTCCTCGATCATTTGTTTTGCCACGCAGCCTTCCTCGCACTCAAAATGTTTCTTATTCGGGTTATTTAGGCCCCGATTCAACGGATGGGATTGCTTATTTACGCCTGGATATGTTCGGTAATCGAGCCGCAAGGGAGGTCAAGCGAGCGCTTAGAAATATGGATCGTGACACCGCCCTCAATGGAATTGTCCTGGATCTGCGAGGTAACCCCGGCGGAATTTTGGGCGAGGCAATTGATATCGTGGAATTGTTCGTTCCAAATGGGTCGGTAGTTGTAAGTACACGAACTCGAGTTGAAAATGCCGTTCAGGAGTTTAAAACGGACGATGATCCGCTGTTTCCTGATATTCCCCTTGTGGTATTAATGGACCGGTATAGCGCGTCAGCGAGCGAAATAGTCGCCGGAGCGTTGCAGGATTATGATCGCGCTGTTGTAATGGGCGAAACATCGTATGGAAAAGGACTAGTCCAAATCACCAGACCGTTGCCCCACAACACATTACTCAAATTGACCGTCTCTCATTATTACCTTCCCACGGGGCGCACGATTCAGTCTTTTGCATTGACCTCCGCTTCGGCTCGTGTAGCCATTCCGACACTTACATCATTCGCAACACCCAATGGAAGGCCGGTACGAGGCGGAGCAGGAGTCGAGCCTGATAAACCCGTTTCCTCCGTGTCCCTGAGTGAAATTGAGTCGGTGTTGCTTCAAGAATCCGCCTATTTTTTATTTGCAGATCGATGGGTAGAAAAGTATTGCTCTCATCCTGGTACCAATGCATCTAATGGGATTCAGTTGGTTGCCGATTGCTTAGATAGCGAGGGTAGTATCTATGATGAGTTCGAGCAGTGGCTACCACAATCGGGCATTCAGGTTATGACGGGTTCAGATGCGATTCTCAATCGATTGGAAAGCGAGATCAACTCGGAACGCTACCTGATAAATGATGAGTTGGCAAATCTTCGAGGTGCCTTAGAGTCACAAAAAAGCACCCATCTTCGTTCAAATAGCGCCTCCATTGAGCGTAGAATTCGAGACGAGGTGCTCTCTCGTCTTCTATCTGAGGCGGATAGAAACGTCGAAATGGTTTCCAATGATAGCTGGATTGGAAGCGCCAATCAATTAGTTCGTGATGTCGCTGCTGTGAAACGCATTCTGAACTGATTTATTTCTCTGTAAGATGTTGAACGGCTCCTAACAGAACGTTTGCCCCGGCCACCACCTGCTTTAGGCTAGAATATTCCTCAATATTGTGACTGATGCCCCCTCGACTCGGGATGAATATCATCCCCGATCGAAACTTGGAGTTTAATATTTGGGCATCATGGCCAGCGCCACTAATCATCTGTTTCGACGAGTATCCACTGGTGTCTGATGCGTTTTGAACTGCTGAGACCACCTGTTCTGAAAAGGTGCATGGTTCGACCCGGGCAAGTGATTTGCAGGTGATCTGGCAAACAGATTGTTCCGTTAATAGACGTTTCACCCTCGCCTCAGCGTCTTGGAGCCGGGCGGAATCGGGGTGCCTGATATCTACCGTGAACTGCACTTTGGAGGCAATCACATTGATCAGATTCGGATGATAGGTCACAGACCCAATCGTAAGCCTGAGGCCTTCGATCTCGTTTGGTAATTGGCGCAGATTGGACATCAATTCGCCCGAAACCAAACCTGCGTCACGCCGCCTCTCCATGGGGGTGGTTCCAGCGTGATTCGAGGCGCCGTGAACCGTGACTTCTGTCCACGATAGGCCCTGCACTCCGGTGACCACGCCAATGTCAAGGTCTTCATCTTCGAGTACGGGCCCCTGTTCTATATGCAATTCTAAGAAATAGCCGACATCGATATCTTCCAACGTTTCAGTACCTGCGTATCCTTGTAGTCTCGTCAGTTCTTGTCCAATTGAAACTCCGTTCAAATCTGTGGCGGCCGCGACGGCATCCAGGGAAATTTGGCCACTGTGATACAGACTTCCCATCATATCCGGCATGAAGCGGACGCCCTCTTCATTCACAAACGACGCCACGACAATACTCCTATTCGGGACCCAGCCGGATTCTTTGATCCGCAGGGCACATTCTACCGCGGCTAAAACACCCAATGCGCCGTCATATCGGCCTCCGGTAGCCACCGTATCAGTATGCGAACCAATCATTATCGCTGGTAAAGTGGAAGTCCCTCTCAGAATGGCGAACAAATTGCCAACAGGATCTATCCGGATTTCTAACCCGGCTTCGCTCAATACATCTTCGACATAGGCCCTGCCTTCAAGATCGGCGTCGCTAAATGCCAATCGACAAACGCCGCCATCGGTTCGGGCCCCTATTTGTGCCAATTCGATCAGGTGTTGCTCCAGACGAGCGGAATCAATTTGTAGCTTCAAGTTCATATGAGTAAAATAGATTGTAACAGGGATCTCATCCGCCTCGTAAGGAACATAAGCGTAAGGAACATAAGCGTAAAGAACTAAGCGTAAAGATCTAAGATGGAGCGGAAGTCGCATAGAAACCAGTCCCAACAGCTTCCGTATGATCAATCAATTGACGATTTATCTTGGCACCGATCAAAAAGCACCGATCAAAAAGCACCGATCAAAAAGCACCGATCAAAAAGCACCGATCAAAAAGCCCCGATCAAAAAGCCCAGATCAAAAAGCCCAGATCAAAAAGCCCAGAGTAAAAAGCCCAGAGTAATAAAATGATGCAAATTCGATCCTTAATCTTCTTTTTGGCACTCTTTGTTTTGCTTGGCTGTGATCAACAAGTACAGTCCCAGGCCCAGTCTCAGTCTAAGAATTCATTTCGAAGGGAGTCCCAGGTTTTGCCGGTTGTGCCGGGCTCGATTATGGAAGGCAGAAAGACGGCCATTACACGAGCTGTTGAGCGCGCCACGCCCGCCGTGGTCAGCGTCAATGTGATTCAGACTCAGCGGGTTCAGGTCAATCCGTATCAAGATCCATTCTATGATTTCTTTTTTGGGCGTCAACGAGCCAACGTTATGGATCGGGAAGTGCAATCCATGGGATCGGGCTTCCTGATTAGCGAGGATGGATATATCGTTACTAACGAACACGTTGCGGGAGGAGCTTCAAAAATTACGATCGCATTTCCAGACGGAAAAACACTACCTGCCACGTTAATTGGTTCAGACCAGGGCACAGATCTTGCCTTATTGAAGGTGGAATCTGACCAACCTTTTCCTCATCTGACCTTCGAATTGGAAGATGGCCCGATAGTAGGAGAATGGTCCATTGCCTTGGGAAATCCTTTTGGCCTTTTTGAAGCGTCCGATCCTACGGTTACGGTTGGAGTCGTAAGCGCTACGGGCCGCGACCTCCAGCCTCAGGACAATCGGTACTATATGGACATGATTCAAACGGATGCGTCGATTAACAGGGGCAATTCAGGTGGTCCGTTGCTTAATGCGTTAGGGAATGTAATCGGTGTCAATACGGCTATATTCACGGAATCGGGTGGAAGTGTGGGTATTGGATTTGCAGTCCCGGCCGAAAAAGCCGTCCGGGTGCTTGAAGAGCTTCGTGACAAGGGTTTTGTGGACCGGGCCTATTTTACTGGCCTTAGGGGGCGCACTCTTCCAGCTATTTGGGCCCAGCAGCTGGGGTTGGCCGAAGCTAAAGGTGTAGTCGTAGAAAACGTGGATCCAGGTTCTCCGGCAGAGGAAGCCGGGTTCAAACCGTACGACGTCATTTTAAGGGTGGCGGGAGAAGATGTGGACGACCAAACTGAATTTGTAGGCCGTCTTTTTGAATACCGCCCCGGAGATATTGTACCGATGGAAGTTATTCGAGAAGGCAAGGTGGTCGCGATTGCTATGAAATTGGGTAGTCAGCGCGAGGACTGATTGTAGTGAGGACCGATCATTGAGATTACCTGGCGATATTAGCGCAAATAATAATTCCCTTCCTGCAGTTGAATAGCGCCGCGACGAGGCGTGTTAAATTCCACGGGAATAGTCCGTCGTCCTAAGTCTCTTGTGGCTGAATAGACCTCAAAGTGAAGATGTGGGCCTGTACTAAACCCTGTATTTCCGGATCGTCCAAGAATCTGGCCATTAGAAACCGAATCGCCTATTTGAACGTGGACTTCGTTTGGAGCCAAATGTACGTAGTTGCCTATGGTCCCATCAGAGTGTCTAATTTTTACGAAATTGGCCTTCGTTTTCAAATTAGGGTCCGGGCGGCCTTCCGTAAAGTTTTCTTCCAAATCAATGACGATTCCCCCACGGGCGGCGCGAATAAACGTCCCTTCGGGCATGTCCCAATCGATCGCATACTTTCCTTGGTGGGTGACATTTCCCAAATAACTTTGCCCCACCAAATACTCTTCTCCCTTTGAATACGGCAGTTCGTAGGCAAAACCTCGCAGGTGCTCAGCTTTATAGTCGCCCTGGATCCATTTGACACTGAAGGAGAAGGCCCAGCCATCATCAGGCTCATCAATCACCAATGAAATTGCTTTGGTTTTAGAGCCTCCCTTGTAACTTTCGGTTACCGGAAGCAAAACGTTCGGCTTCATATTTTCGGTTTCCACGTCGAGAATCATGGTGATGTCCCATGGAACTAGAGATCGCACAAAAAGGTCGACCTTTCCATCTTTTGTCTCTGAATCGATACAAAACGTATCGTCATAACAATCAGAATCCAACTTGAAGTCAGATGATTTTGCGGCATCATAATGTGGAGCCGCCGCAAGAAGGAGTGATATGAATGCAAAAACTAAAGGCATAAAAGAAACCTACCGATTGGACAAGTTGCTTTTGAACCAGTTCCGAAGGGCATTTTTGACTGCCCTAACTGCATCGCTAACAAGACGCATTTCTTTTTAACGTCTTGCTGAGCGAACAACACATCAAAAGGTTTTACCAGGCCTGCAAGATGGCAGAAACGTTTGACGCCACCAACCCATTTCCGCCAAAAACAGCACTTCCTGCCACAATTACATCAGCACCGGCGCCGGTTACTTCGGCCACATTATTTGCTTTTACTCCGCCATCCACTTCTAGATGAGCCTTCGAGCCGATTGCGTCTAACATTCCTCGAAGGCGCCTAATCTTATCGGTGCTGGCCTGGATGTAAGATTGGCCACCAAATCCCGGATTTACAGACATAATCAATACGAGGTCGACATCACTCAGTATCTCCTCAAGGCTTGATAGCGGAGTGGCCGGGTTTAATGTCACCCCAGGGCGCGCGCCGGAGGCGCGAATAGCCTGAATTGTACGGTGGAGGTGCGTACACGCTTCAACGTGGACTGTAATGATGTCAGCCCCGGCGCGCGCAAATGCGTCAACGTACAAATCAGGGTTTTCAATCATCAAATGGACATCCAACACGGCGCCCGTTGCGTCCGCAAGCGGCCGAAGAGCCTTAACAATTAGCGGACCGATGGTGATGTTTGGTACAAAATGTCCGTCCATCACATCGACATGCAACCATTCTGCCCCAGCGTCAATCGCTTCCTTGCAATGTTCACCTAACCGGGAAAAATCAGCGGATAGAATACTGGGTGCAAGAATGGGCATAATTAACCTTGACTAGACAGTTTAATGGAGGATCGCCAAACCCAAAGCTACTAATAACACATTGACAAGAGCGATAGGTAGGAGGTATTTCCATCCCAACGTCATCAATTGGGTGTATTTAAAACGAGGTAGCGTCCAACGCACCCAGATGAATACATAAGCGAAGAAGCCAGCCTTGATCACCACCGTTCCAATCTGAAGCGCCATCAACAGGTACGAATCGGCTAACGCAGGGAATTGCGCAATAATAACCGATTCAAACGGTAGGAGGTATCCACCAAAGAACAACGTCACAATCACAAATGAAGCGACGAAAAAGTTCACATATTCAGCCAAAAAGAACATTCCAAATTTCATTCCGGAGTATTCCGTGTGGTATCCACCGACCAATTCTTGCTCTGCTTCAGGTAGGTCAAACGGTGCTCTGTTTGTCTCCGCAAACGCCGTCACAATAAATAGAATACAACCAATTGGATTTCTAAAGACGTTCCAGGCAAATAGTCCATATCCACCGGCTTGATCCTCAACAATGGTCACCATGTTCAGCGAGCTGGCAATCAGAACGACGGAGAGAACAGCTAGTCCCATCGAAAGCTCGTAGGAGATCATTTGCGCAGAAGAACGAAGACCGCCAAGAAGGGAATATTTACTGTTTGAGCTCCAACCAGCCAACGTTACGCCGTATACGGATATTGATGTAAGCGCCAATAAGACCAGAATGCTCACATCCATGTCCGCAACCACTACACCGCGGGCAAATGGAATCAATGCTCCTGCCGTCATGGCAATGACTACCATCATCATGGGGGCCAAGGAGTGGACGAACGGATTCGCCAAGGTCGGGACGATGTTTTCCTTGAATACGAGCTTAACTACGTCAGCGAACGGCTGAAGAAAGCCAAATGGCCCTACCCGATTGGGTCCTGGCCGGTTTTGCATATAACCAGAGACCTTCCGTTCGGCGTAAACCAAAACAGAGGCTGAGATCAACAAAAAGTTGGTGATCGCAAAAGCAATCAGTGCGGTCCAATACCAAGCAAGATCCATATCGTTACTTATCTAAATTAGGCTGTTACGCCCATTTCCGAAAGGCGCACACCGTGCTCGCCCATCGCTTCATACGTTGCCCCGGAAAAACCGTCATTGGCCGAAGATAGTTCTGCCATGATATTTCTAGGGCCTTTGTAATTCATTTCTACATTCAAGCCAGCTGCAATTCTAGGAATCGAAACCCATCCAGGCTGACAATTCACCAGATTTGATTCGTCGTACCATTTGTCAAATGGGGTACCATGACGGTCAGCCCGACATTTCCCAATTTCCATGGACAAGGTTCGATTTACTCCAGCGATTGATTTGGCAGGGCGTAAGCGTTGAGCGTGTCCTTGGTCGTTTACAAGCGTTCCAACCGTTTCGACCGCCATTGCTGCGGGAATTGCCACATCAGCTGCTGGAAGCGTTTGGTTGGTTGAGTTGTAATAATGCAACACAACTTTTACGCCGGATAAATCAGCAACAGAACAAAGTCCTGCTGCAACTGGATCATCTTCAAGAACATACAGCACATCCACTTCGCCCGACTGAATGCGGCTCTTTAAGGCGGCCACGTCCGCTGCGTGAATGCCGAGGCGCTCACAACCGTTTGTATTTGGCGTACGGTCGTCGGTACGCAGCCATGTGTCGCCATGGCCAACTTCGTTATGCGCTAAGTAAGTTGGCGCGGCAGATCCAACCGCCGAAGCAAGTTTCGACAACAGGTAGTTGTCTTCTACGGTCGCAAAAGCTGATCCTAAAAACTGAATACGTGTTCCATCTACACCTTTTAGGCAATCGGATACTGCTTTATAGGCAGAATCCCAAGCCACGTCAGCACCAGAAATCGTAGGTCCAAGTGGGCGATTGTCGTTGAATTTTCGATAATCCAGTCGGTCTTCATCCGCCAACCAATATTCGTTTACGTCCATATTGGTTCGGGGCGTAACTTCAACAATCTTATTGTCTTTGACCCAATAAAAACAGTTGGCTCCTCTGGCATTTACCGTAGAAATCGAAGCAGTCTTGCTCATTTCCCAGATTCTAGCGCGGAAACGCGAATCTTTCGAGGTCAATGCACCTACCGGGCAAATGTCTATCACGTTCATCGAATACGGTTCATCAAACTCGATGCCTGGAGGCGTCATCGGGTAGTTGCGAACCCCTCGTTCAATGATGGTAAGTTGATGACTTTTAGATATTTCACTGGTGAACCGAACACAACGCGTACAATTAATACAGCGCTCACCGTCCAAAACTACATTTGGTCCAAGATCTATTTGTTTTGGTTTGCCAACCTTACGAAACTCAAAACGAGATCCTTCAGGACCATGTTTATAGGTTTGATTTTGTAGCGGACAATGTCCTGCCTGGTCGCAAATTGGGCAATCTAGTGGGTGATTGATCAACAGAAACTCAAGATTGTCCTTCTGTGCCCTTTTTACCAATTCGCTTGATTTGTGGGTACGCACAACCATGCCGGCAGCTGCGTCCAACGAACAGCTGGTCTGCAATTTGGGCATAAATTGGATGACGGGTTGCCCGCTCTCATCCAGATTCGGTTTCCCTGTATCTCTGTTGATCTGGGGCATGCCAACCTCAACAAGGCACTGACGGCAGTTAGCCGGAGCGCTCATCGAAGGATGGTAACAGAAATGGGGTAAGTCGACGCCAGTCTCTAAGCACAGCTGAAGAAGCCGTGGCTGACCGTCAAACTCAAAAGTCTCGTTATCTACTGTAATATTGGGCATATCTGTCAGATTCTTTCAGGTACCAAATCCATTCCCTTGGTTTACGCTGTTTCGAGTACGCCGCCGCCTGGCACCGAATCGGTACTACACTTGGCTTCGAACTCACTGCGAAAACGGTCAATTGTATATCGAACCGGCCAGGCGGCGGCATCAGCCAACGCACAAACGGTTCTTCCTTCCATCTGAGTACACAGATCTAAAAGGATATCGAGGTCTCTCAGCTGACCATTTCCTTCGTCAAGTCTGGTTACAATGTTTTCCAGCCAGCCCGTGCCTTCCCTACATGGAGTACACTGACCACAGGTTTCGTGGTGATAGAAATGAGTAATGCGACGAAGCCATGACACGATGTCCACATCTTCATCCATGATCAACATCCCACTCGTTCCCATCATCGATCCGGCATCTCTTAAAGAGTCCGCATCCATCGTAACACCTTCGATCATATCGGCGCGCAAAATAGGCGTCGAACTACCACCGGGGATCAGGGCTTTCAATTTTTTGCCACCACGCATTCCACCTGCAACTTCATCAATCAAATCTGTGATGAGCATTCCTGTGGGGTATTCGAACACTCCCGGACGATTTACGTGTCCCGAAATGCCGTACAAAACAGGTCCTGGATGCGAAGGAGCGCCGATTTTCGAGAACCATTCGCCACCCTTATTGATAATAAGGGGTGCACAAGCCAAGGTTTCGACGTTGTTAATGGTGGTTGGGTAACCCCAAACGCCTTTTTGGGCCGGAAAGGGTGGTTTCACTCGGGGATACGCTCTTTGGCCTTCCAACGAGCTCATGAGACTGGACTCTTCTCCACAGATATAGGCACCAGCTCCTTTGTGGATCACTATATCACATGAAAAATCCGAACCCATAATATTTTTGCCTACGTATCCTTTTGCATAGGCTTTCTCCAATTCCTCTTCCATCAACGTAATCCAGTCGGCAAATTCGCCGCGGATGTAGAGGTATCCGGTTTTGATGGACATGGCATAACTCGCTATGAGCATACCTTCAAAGACGAGATGAGGATTGTATTCCATCAACTGACGGTCCTTAAATGTCCCCGGCTCCGATTCGTCGCCGTTACAGCATAAAAATCGAGGAATATTGGGATCTACTGGGGGCATAAAGCTCCATTTGAGCCCAGTGGGGAAACCAGCTCCGCCCCTTCCTTTTAATCCACTCTTTTTGACTTCGTTGGTTACCGAAGTTGGGTCCCATTTGGCCGTTGTTAAAACTTCCCGAAGGGCTTTGTAGCCTTCGTTATTTTCGTAAACATCCAGTTTATGGAGGTCCTTTACGGGGGGCAATAAAACCCGTTGGTATGAGCGCCAATCCCCAGCTTTTGTTTTTTTCGCTTCCATTTAGGCTAACTCAATGTTTCTGAGACAGGTGGTACGATGTAGGATTCTACGGACGTCACGTCGGTTCGACGATTACCACCCAAGTCATCTTCGTCCTGGGGTAACGTAACCGAGGTGAACGCGGGTACATTGCCTTCCCTTAAGGCATCCAACAGGGCATCAATTTTGTCTTTGTTCAAGTTGTGAACGAAAACGCCGTTGGTGATTTGGAGCATTGGCGCGGATCCGCAAGCTCCCAAGCATTCTGCTTCCTGGATGGTAAACATGCCATCTTCTGTGGTTTCACCACTGTGAACGCCAAGTTTTTCTTCAACGTAATGCAGCATATCATATCCGCCGCACAACTGGCAAGAAAAACAAGTACAAATGTCTAAGACGTGTTTCCCTTTTTTCTCTTTGAAATACTGGGTGTAGAAAGTAGCGACTCCGTATGCATTTGCATACGGGATACCAATTTCTTCCGCGACCAATTTGATGACTTCAGGAGGCAGAAATCCGAATTTTTCCTGTGCAAGCCACAGGCCACGCATCACAGCTCCATCAGCAGTTGGATACCGCGAGATCCAAGTTTGAATCTGTGTTTTTTCTTCTGACGTGAACATCAAAGAGTCATTTGGAATGACTTGTTCCGGATTTCTATCCGGCATGTCCACGAAAGGATGTTTTATAAAATCGCCCATAATTTGCGTTTGGTCCGGTCCGTAACCTGTTCTACGTTTTTAGGAAGCCACGTGTTTTAAGTGAAAGCACCCTTCAAATTCTATTTATCTGCTTCTCCAAGGACAGGGTCAATCGTTCCTATTAGGATGACCATATCTCCCATAACCCCGCCTTCCATCATGGTTTCTAGTGCTTGCAGATTGGTAAAGCTGGGCGAATTCATGCGCGCGCGCCACGGATTACCTGTCCCGTCGGACTGCAGATAAAATCCAAGTTCTCCTTTTGGAGCCTCGATCGCGTGATACGAAGCCGCACCTTTTGGGGGCGCAACACCGGTATCCGTGTACATAAAGTCATGAATCAGGCCTTCCATGGAGTAAAACACTTCATTTTTCGAAGAACTGGACTTTTTTGCATCATTGGCACGAACAGGTCCCTGAAGGGTCTTTAGCTTATCAAGGCACTGATTGATGATCTTAATGCTCTCTTTCATCTCATCCAAACGGACAAAATAACGGGCTAAGGCATCACCTTCCGTACGGATAGGGATGATAAAATCAACGTCGTTGTATTTGAGATAGGGTTCAAAACGACGAATGTCGTGCTCTACTCCCGATCCTCTCAGGTTCGGCCCGGTCATGCCCATGCGAACGACATCTTCGGCCGAAAGGTGGCCAATACCCACATTTCTGTCAATCCAAATGCGATTGCGGTTGAGAAGTTTTTCCCATCCTGCTAACACGGCCGGGAAATCGGCAGCAAACTTTGTAATCAGGTTAATGCCAGCGGCATTGAGGTCTGTTGCAACGCCTCCAATGCGGCTATGCGAAACCGTCAAGCGGGCTCCAGCCACCTCGTCAAATATTTCGTAGATGTCTTCACGGGCCTGAAAGGTCCATAAAAACATTGACACAGCACCTGCGTCCATCAGACCAACGCCCATCCAGATTAGGTGCGAAGATATCCGAGCGATTTCGCTCATCATCATCCGAATCCATTGCGCACGGTCGGGTACTTCGATGCCTGCAAGTTTTTCTACTGCTAAACACCAGGCTACGTTATTCGAATAAGGAGATAGATAGTCCATGCGATCCGTGTAGGGCATGAACTCCTGGTACGTCTTGTTTTCTGCGATCTTCTCGACTCCGCGATGAAGATATCCAATATCAAGAACACATCCTTGGATGGTTTCGCCGTCCAGTTTGACGACTGCGCGTAACACTCCATGCGTGGCAGGGTGCTGTGGCCCGATATTGAGAATCATCTCATTCTCAAGTGGGTCCCCTGCAGCTCCATCGCCGCCGTTTTCCACCCAAGAATGTTTGCTTTCTAGCCTTCTGTAAATCGCCTCGTTATGGCGTGGCCAGAACTTTAGGGTCTCAGAAAAATTTGTGTTGTTGATTATACTCATGGGGCTAAACGTCATCCTCAGATTCAACTTCCTCAAAACTCCAAGGGGTCTTTGATCCATGAGCGGCTGGGAATGGATCCTGCGTCAGTTCGCCTGTTGGAACTTGCGGAGGCAGAGCCATGGAACCCGGTACGCCCAACAATGGGAATTCTTTTCTCAATGGATGGTATTCAAAATCTTCCGGCATAAACATCCGACGAAGGTCTGGATGACCTTCAAATCGCAAGCCGAACATATCCCACGCTTCTCGCTCATTCCAGTTGGCGGCGGGGAAAATATCACACAATGTGGGAGCAGTCATGCTTTCCTCGTCAATCCGAATCACGACCCGAAGGCGTTTCCCTTTGGTCATATTTACGAGGTTGTAAAAGACCTCGTAACGATCTTCCTCAGTGAAGCGATCGATACCTGCCAAATCAGCCAAATAGGTAAAACCTTGCGTTTCCTTGAGCCAAGTACAGATTTCCAAGAGAGAATCTGTGGATATTCGAACGGTGCGCTCGCCAGCGTATACAACTCGTTCCAAAACGGCTGTTCCAAACGAGGCTTCCATGGCGTCCAAGACGTCGTCTACCAACGTTGTAGCCTTGGCATGGGGATTGTTTAAGACGGCTGTTTCAGCCTCTTGAGGTACAAACTCAAACGGTAGTGTCTTCGGAGCTTTGATTCCGTTAGTCAACTTTTCAGGCATAATTTGTAATCCCCTATCGCTGCGTATAAAGTCCAGCTGGAGAAATTGCATGTTCTCCGTCCGGCGTTACAATGGTCGGCCTATTTGCTGCGACCACGGGCATGTCGCGACCATAAATGCCGTCTTGCTCAATGGAATATTGGTTTCTTATTTTTTCTTGAATGTCCATCAATGCGTGAATAACGGCTTCTGGACGCGGAGGGCAACCTGGAATGTAAACATCGACTGGTAGGAAGTTGTCACAGCCCTGTACCACGCCGTAGCAGCGGTGCATACCTCCAGAAGAAGCGCAAGCGCCCATTGAGATACACCACTTCGGGTCCGCCATTTGATCCCAGACACGACGAATGGTATGTGCCATTTTGTAACTAACCCATCCGGCCACGATCATGAGGTCCGCTTGGCGAGGCGAAAAGCGCATTGCTTCGCTGCCGAATCGGGCCACATCATACTTAGGAGCCGCGAATGCCATCATTTCAATGGCGCAGCATGCGAGGCCCATAGGCATCGGCATAAGTGAATTAGAACGTGCCCAATTGACGACGGCATCTACTCTAGTTGTCAAAAATCCTTCTTGAAGGGGAAGTTCTTGTCCCATTGGGGGCTAGTCGAGTTTGGTTAATCCGGATTGCGAAAGGCAAATGATATCAATCAAATTCCAATCCGCCTTTTTTGATATCGTACAAGAGGCCGATTGCGAGAATGATCACAAATAAAATGACTACCGACATTACGCCTAGTCCCACACCTGCGTCGAGAAATTCAGAGTAGCTGACAGCCCAAGGGTATAGGAATACCACCTCCACGTCAAACACAATAAAGATCATGGCAACCAGGTAAAACTTAACAGAATACCTGTCTCGGGCTGAACCAATGGGGTCCATACCACTTTCGTAGGAGGTCATCTTAATCGTGTTGGCACGCTTAGGTCCTATAAGCGCTGCAGCTTTAAGCAGCGTGAAGGACAGCCCAATCGCGATCAGGAGCTGGATAAAAAACGGTGTAAAATCTGAAAGCATGATAGCTCGTTTGGTTGTATCCCGGAGAAAGTCTCTAGGCTCAAGTAACCCATTTATAGCGGGCCAATTTTGTAGCAAGACTTCAGCACCACAAAGCTACCGAATCACCCTCTCCTAGTCAACGAAACTAAGGCCTTCGTTTGGTCAATTAGCAATGAGTTCTAAAAACTTTTACAGTATTCAGTCAAAAAAACGGGTCGTTTAAAAAAGTAGGGGGCCGCGCATGCGCGCGGCCCCCTACAAAAGTCAAAATCAAGACCCGATTCGATTACATGTCGTAGGTGATTCGAGCAATCGCCATACGTCCCATCTGAGGAGCTCCAACAAATTCACGGTGGAAATTGTCTGTTAGGTTTGAGATACCCAAATCGACCCGAAGCCCAGCAGCAAACTGCTGAAGATCGAAACCGGCACCAAGATCAAACAACATATAGCTCGGTACGTCGCCCACGTATGGTCCAGAAAGAACAGGGAAGCCATCTGTGTAGCGACCTGCAGCATTGACCGACAATCCATTATCAAAAATGTACTTGAAGCCCGCCGTGCCTTTCAAAGCAGGCGAGTTAAGTGAAACTTCAAGTCCAGTACCAGGGGAATCCGTTTCGGAATCGTCAAAATAGTCGTCGCTGACTAAGGAGAGGTTTCCAAACATACTCAAGCTTTTGCTAGCCTGATACTGAACCGCGATGTCAGAGCCATAAAAATTAACCTTACCAAAATTGCGATAGGTCAACATGATCTCTGGAACGGTTCCTGGTCCGCCGTTATTTTGGATGGGCTGAACTATGGCCACTGGAGTACTGGCTGACGGTAAACTGCCCGCAGCAAGTTGCATGATTAAACCCGCAGCTGCAGCTGAACTGACTCCAAAAGCTGCCAATGTGCCGTTAAGCAGGGCATTACCCGCAATTCCTGCTCCCAATGCAGCTCCAAGGTCAGCGGCCAGGTTTGGAACGATTACAAAAGGTGTCTCGGTCAATAACGGGCCAATGAAGTTTTCACGACTCGTGTGGTAGAGATCGACGGTAACCAGCAACTTCTCGTTGATTACGCCTTTATATCCAACTTCAATTGTGTTTGTTATCGACTGTTTTAGCGGGGAAACGTCTTGCAAATCGAGCACCGAAAGAGGGTCGACTGTTCCGGCAGAAGTATTCAACTTAGCCAAGATTCCCTGAGAAAATCCCTGGACATTGGTTCCTCCAGCTGGCGACAACAAGGCTTTCAATTGACCTGCTTGAGCGGCCGTGACCGGAATTCCAGCGCCATTCAGCACGGCGGCTAAGTTTGCGTCTGGAATAGCAGCTAGTCCAGCATAAACCGCAGCATAGGTTGAGTTCAGCGGCAATCCAACGGGTTGAGCTGCGCCAATGGCAGCAGGATTCAAGCTTGAAGCAACCAAATCCGTTCCGGCAAATGCTGCATAGGCTGCATCACGTTGCCATGTATACCCGTCTGCTGCCCCGCGACCTCGAATTAATATGGATGTACCTGGAACCTGGCCAGCTACAATGTTCAAGAAGTTGGAGTTTGTGCCTGGAGATGAAAACGCACGGTTAAACGAAACCCGGAAAGAGCTCGTATTGTTTGGTTTGTACACCAAGGCCGCGCGAGGGGAGACCTGGAATCCGTCCGTAATGCTATCATAGTCAGCACGAAGCGCTGCAGTTAAGTCCATTTTTGGGTTTACCTTGGTCGTAGACTGCACGTAGGCACCATATTCGTCAATACCCTCATCGGTCTGAATGGTACCTTCGGTGTCCGGGCGAATGGATTCAAAATCCGCTCCAACGACTATTGACTGTTTACCTTCAGCCAAAGACATCTCATATTGAGCTTGTCCAACAAGCTGGGTGCTTTTGTCAACAACAGGAAAGGCGCCGTAGACAAACGAATCGCCTGCATCGTTTTTGTTCAGGTAAACCTGGGCAAAAAACTTATCCATCTTAAGGCGCAGCTGGTAGTAAGAATAGCCGTAATCATCAGCTTGAACCGTTCCGACGCCTGAAAGGACGGTAGCCTTTAGATTGGAATAACCAGCATTAGCAGCAAGCGAACCAGTGTCACTGAAGCGATACTCTAAAGCAGCATTGAGGTTTTTCTTTTCGTAATCAGTGTTTCGGACACCGTCAGCATTAATTTGTGCAGCATCTGCAGTGTTGTTCGGATCCAATTCCCAGTCATCGGCTTGTGAAAATGTACCCGTAATTTTGTAGCCGAGCTTACCACTTGGTCCAAAAACACCAGCATGACGAAAATCAACTCCAAATAAGGCCTGTTCGCCACCCATCACAGAAACCGTAGTTCCAGGATGGGTAAATGGATCCTTGGTGACAAAATGAACCACTCCAGCGTCTACACCTGCTCCATACAAAGCTGAACCAGGTCCACGAACCACTTCGACTCGGTCGATGTCGGAACTGATGTTTCCCATGATAGAATAAATATTCGCAGCAAGAGAAGGAACGGCAGCTTGACGATAATCCGTCATTACATAAGCTGCACCAGAAAATGCGTTATTAAAACCACGCAAAACTAGTTCCTGGCGGTCGACACCTGTTTGTGCCATGTCCACGCCCGGAGTCGTACGAAGCACTTCCACCGAGTTAGCGGCTACGTGTGCTTCTACTTCATCTCCGCTCAACACTGAAATGGAGGCAGGTGCATCAAGCACTTTTTCTTCGCGTCGAGAAGCAGCTACGACCACTGTATTAAGCTCAATCCCAGATTGGCTCAACGCACAATCCACGGTGAGCGTTGCTCCAGAAGTAACGGTAACCTGGGATTCGCAGTCTTGAAAACCGACAAATCGAGCTCGGATAGTGTACGTCCCAGCATCCACGCCGAAACTATATTTACCATCAAGGTCGGATGCGCCTCCTCCCTTAATGCCCCCAGATGCATCGATTGCAACAACGTTTGCACTCGGCAGTGCGGTGCCGTCCTCAAGAATGGTAATTGTACCGGATACTGTACCCGACTGAGCTATCGCAGTCTTCGCACCAAAAACGGTAAGAAGAAGGGCGGGAACTAGAATCAGGTGCTTTAACAATTTTGACATGGGCTGTTCTCCAGTCTGTTAAGAAAAATAATGATAATCTGGTCAGTTTGACCAAATTCTGTTTCGACGTGATTATCGAAGGTACTAAATCGATATCAATACCTAAGCAAATACGAACTCTGGGCCGTCGCGTATTTGAGTTTTCACTAATAACGTGATTTTTAAACTAAAAACATACTGCTATCGCGAACCAAGCCTTCGTTTAAATAATGACCAGATGAACGTAGTAGGTGCTCACGTCTAATTATGTCCGGCTAAGATTGATTTGACACATCTCTACAACAAGGAAGTATTGCTGATCGAAGACAGTTTATTGTTGACTATGATGGCGAAGCGCTTTTCCTGGATGGGTGCCTGACATGACAGCGTTTTTTAGCACGGGGATTCCCGATACCCAAACGTCTCGGACACCGGTTGCATAGTGGTGAGGATCTCCAAACAGGGCTTGATCCTGAATGGTCTCCGGATCGAATACAGTCAAATCTGCGACGTATCCCACTGCAATTTTGCCTCGATCCTCCAAGTTTAATTGAGAAGCAGGTAAAGATGTCATTTTATACACCGCCAGTTCGAGCGTCATAACACCCTTCTCCCGAACGTAATATGCCAGGACACGAGCAAAAGCGCCATAACTACGTGGATGCGGCACGCCCTCGTTCATTGCTGGAATTCCGCCGTCTGAAGAAATACTGGTCTTGGAATGAAGCATTATCGTTTCGACGTCGTCAGGGGACATGGAGTGAAATACTCCTGAACAACTTCCTGCTGAAACCAATTCAATGGCAACATCTGCCGCACCGGGTACGGTTATCGGAAGTCCTCGCTCTGTCAGAATATCGGCTAAACTTTTCCCGTTGAAGGAAGAATCAAATTCGCATCGAGCGGCCACAATAGTAGCAGGGTCGCCTCCGCGTTCAGCATTGATATGTTGGATTACTTCTGCCCGAATCTGTTTTCTGATTGTTGGATCATTTAACCGGTCAACAAGCGCCTCAAAACCGCCATCTTTTGACCATGTAGGAAATAAAATGGTTAGGCCAGTGCTGGAAGCCGTGTATGGGTATTGGTCGCTAGCAGCATCAACGCCTTCTGCTATAGCTTCATCCAAGAGAGCCAGAGAGGCCGAAGCGCCGCCCCACCTACTTTTTCCAATCAATTTGTGATGAGTCACTTGAACTCGAGCCCCTGCACTCCTGCCAACTTCCAAGACCTCACCCACACTTTCCAACAATCGGCCACCCTCATCCCTTATGTGGCTGATGTAAAGACCATTCTTCGCAGCCACGGGACGGGAGAGTTCGACTAATTCGGAAACGTTGGCGAACGCTCCAGGAGTGTATTCGAGCCCAGACGACAATCCAAACGCGCCGTCCTTCATGGCTGCTTCCACCATGGAGGTCATTTGGGTCAATTGTTCGGACGTGACGGGGATGTTTTCCTCGCCGACGATAGCAGATCGAATGGAACCATGACCAATAAACACACCAATGTTGATGGCGGCGGGATGCACATCAAGGGAATCTAGGAAGGAACCAATATCCAGCATAGAAGAACCATCCTGTCCGCCCATAGCCGTTGTAACCCCTTGGCGCACATAACTTTCCGCATCAGGCCTTCGAACGACATCACTACCGTTAAAACTCCCAGACGTAGCATGACTGTGTATGTCGATAAAACCAGGGGCGACCACAAGCCCAGTAGCGTCAACTCGCTCAGTCGCGGTTTTTTGGCTTAAGTCTCCAATATCTGCGATGATTCCATTTTTAACACCTAAATCAGCGATGAAACGGTCTTTTCCTGACCCGTCGATTACTGTTCCGTGCTCAACAATTAAATCGAAATCTGGACTTGAACAGCCCAATAAAAAGAGAAATACAATCGGTAACTTATTCATAAAACCCATTTAATTTTCGCCCCTTAATACGGCCCGGCCCGGGAATGCTCCGGTATGACTTCCGTCCTTAAACACTTGGACACCATTTACAAAAACATGGGACATACCTGTAGCCAACTGATGTGGTTCTTGAAAGGTAGCGTGATCTTGAATGGTCTCCGGATCAAAAATGGCTATGTCGGCAAAGTGCCCAACCTCAAGGCGTCCTCGTCGCGCAAGTCGCAGATTGTCTGCTGGCAATGAAGTCAATTTGCGTACCGCTTCCTGAAGCGAAATTACTCCCTCGTCGCGAACGTATTTAGCCAAAAGCCGAGCAAAATTGCCATATGCTCTCGGATGGGGGTTGTTTTTCAAGTTTTCGCCTTCGGGCGCCATGGATTCTGCATCAGAATCAAACGATATCCAGGGTAAGGCAATCTGTTTTTTGACGTTTTCTTCCGACATTAGAAAGTATACAGTGCCTACTCGGGTAGAGTCGGCTATCACCAAGTCGATGGCTACATCTTCAGGGGTCGTGCCCCTCTCTACAGCCAACTCGGCCAATGTTTTACCTATTAGATAGCGTAACGAATCTTGTTCAAATCCAACTACCATAATTCCTTCAGGGCCTGCCCCCAAGCCTAGGTTCTCCCATTCGTTGGTGGGTGTGCGCATTTCTCCTAACACTTTGGCCCTAATATCCGGATCCATCAGCCGGGTCCTCCACTCGCCAAATCCACCTTCCTGAACCCAGGGCGGCATAAAGGCATCGAGTCCTGTCGCTCCTGCAATGTAGGTATACATATCTGCGGTGATTTCTTGACCCTCGCTCCGAGCCTGCTCAATCCGTTCAATAGCCTGATCTATCTTCGGCCAATTGGCTTCGCCTGCTGCCTTTAGATGGTACACTTCAGCGCGGATCCCTGCTTCTCTTGAGATCGTGATCAGCTCTTCCAGGGCTTCTAATAGTTGGTTGCCCTCAGACCGCATATGAGAGATATACATCCCGTCGTATTCGGCCGCGACTTTAGCCAATTCAATCAGTTCATCGGTGTCTGCATAAAAGGCAGGAGCGTAGATGAGGGATGAGCCGAGCCCCATCGCGCCTTCCTCCATGGCCTGTCTGACCAACGCCTTCATTCTATCTAGTTCGTCAGGCGTCGGAGGCCGATTTTCATGCCCAAGTTCGTGGATTCGGACCGTGGTTGCGCCTACAAATGAAGCAACATTGGTCGAAATGCCACCATTTTCCAGCGTAGCCAGATATTCTCGCAACGTAGTCCAGGCAGGAGTATCCACCAAAGACGAACCGTCTGACTTCATGGCATCGTTAAGCGGGCCTTCTGACCAGCCTTCTCCGAACACTTCCAACGTTACACCTTGCGCAATATCACCCAAAGATCTTCCGTCTTTGACCAAGTTACCCGTGGCCCAGCTCAGCATATTAATAAAGCCTGGAGTTACTGCCAGGCCCGTGGCATCAATTTCAAGACCAGCCGAGGAAAGGGACAAGTCCCCAATAAAGGCAATGGTGTCCGCTCGAATCCCGATATCGGTTTGAACCGGGTCGGTTCCATTTCCATCGAATACGTTTCCGTTAGAAAGAATGACATCGTAATCGGGCTTTGAACAGCCCGCGACTAAAATCAGGCAAACCAGGGCAAAAGAGATAGAAGATGTTCGCATAGTAGGCAATCGATAGAGTGATTCGGCTAGCATAGTCAAATAAAGGCTCAGCTCAAAAAAGGCGCGACCAAAAAAGGCGCGACCAAAAAAAGGCGCGGCCAAAAAAAGGCTCAGTCCGCAACCGCGAACCGAGCCCTAAAAGAAAAGGCTGAGAGGGAGGGTCAGCTGTTTTCCAGCAAGTAATTAACGAAGTTTTTCTATTCTCTGCAATAGGGAAACTGTTTTTGTACCATAGGGAGCTCTTCTGAGCCTCCAGAAGCACTAATTGGGTCTCCGGTTCACCAGTGTTGCGTGCGACTGATCTGTACACATCATCAGGATTTCGCTGATATTGACGTGAGGTGGCCGAGTTGCGCACCATGTCACAGCGTCAGCAACGTCTTCCGGAGTAAGGGGCGTCATGTTTGCGTACACGGCGTCAGCACGCTCGGTGTCTCCTTCGAACCGCACAATGGAAAACTCCGTTTCTACTAACCCAGGATCGACGGAAGAAACCCGCACCCTCGTTCCATGCATGTCCATTTTTAACCCTTCGTTGAACGCCTTCACCGCGTGCTTGCTTGCGCAATAGACCGTTCCTCCGGGATACACCCAATGCCCGGCTGCCGATCCTATTTGAATGATATGTCCTTTGTCTCGAGCTACCATACCTGGCGCAATAGCGCTCGTCACATGAATGACTCCTTTTACATTGGTCTCGAGCATACCTTCAAGGTGTTCGAGTTTAGTAGCGTATCCTTTGTCTAGGCCGAGGGCCTTACCCGCGTTGTTGACCAAAACGCTTATTTTAGACCATTCCTCAGGTAAACTGGAAACGGCTGAAAAAACTGCTTCACGATTGGTTACGTCCAGCTGTAGTGCAAGTGTTTTTACCCCAAATTCTGAACGGATATCCGTGGCGACTTTTTCAACTCGATCCAGGCCGCGGGCGGTTAGGATGACGTGGGCTCCCATTTGAGCGAAAGAGCGAGCACAGGACCGGCCAATTCCGGAAGATGCGCCAGTAATGAACACGATTTGATTTGTGAGGTTTAACATGCGGGGATTCTCATCGATTGAATGCTGATATAGAGTCAAGATACATGCTCAAAAGGAAGTTTTACGTGAAAAGCTGGTTGAAGCACGCTCTAAGAGTGACCTTTGTATTGTCCTTTTTAACCACCCCTTCTTGGGCATTTCAAGATGAAAAAGGAGCTGCAGAGGGTTCGCAAACCTCCGCTCAACCCGCCGCTCAAACCGCTGCTCAACCCGCCAGTCGAACCGCAGCTAAACACGACTCCCAAACCTCAGCGTTATGCCGAGATGGATTCGCGTTTCAGTTTCCGTGTAAAAACGTTCATTTGGTCAGTTTTTTGCCCTTATCCGAGATTGGAACACCGATAGGCGGTGGCGTGAATGATGCATGGGGTTGGGAGGATCCTGATACTCAAAAGACATATGCTTTGATTGGGCGCAAAGACGGGGTTGCTTTTGTTGACGTCTCGGTTCCGGAAGCGCCTGTATACGTGGGGGAATTACTTCGAACATTAAACACACCGCCTACCACGTGGCGGGACGTAAAGGTTGATGGTTACTACGCTTTTGTTGTCGCCGACGGGACGGGATCAGGGGATAGACACGGCATGCAAGTTTTCGACCTGCGTCGACTGCGCAGTTTCAGCGGTTCGCCTACCACCTATCAGGCCGACGCGTTGTACGACGACTTTACAATGGCTCACAACATTGCCATTAATGAGGAGTCGCACAGGGCCTATATCGTGGGTAGCCGGGGTGCTGGGCAGGCATGTGGAGGGGGGCTTCATATCGTAGATATTTCAGATCCGCTTCTGCCCACATTCTTGGGATGTTTTGCCGATCCCAGCACAGGACGTTCAGGTACTGGTTATTCTCACGATACCCAATGTGTCATCTATCGAGGCCCCGATACTACCAAAACAGGTAGGGAGATTTGTGTCAGTTCAAATGAAACGGCTATTTCCATTGCGGACGTCACTAACCCAAGTTTGCCAGTTATCATATCGAAAGCGGCATATCCCAATTCTGGATACGTACACCAAGGATGGTTTACTGAGGATCAGCGATATTTTGTGCAAAATGACGAATTGGATGAGCGAGCATTCGGCGGAACCACTAGCACCATGATTTGGGACCTCTCCGTCCTCCGAGAGCCGGAATTGCTCAAGATCTTCGAGTCAGACATTCATTCCATCGACCATAATCTCTATATCAGAGAAGGATTAGCCTATCAAGCAAATTATTCAAGCGGACTCAGGATATTGGATGTTCGTACCCCATCAGAACCGGAAATTCTGGCTTGGTTCGATACAACCCCAGATATCAGCACGGTTACATTCGATGGTACCTGGACAGCGTATCCTTACCCGGGCAAAAATATCGTCATTTTGACCAGTCGAAATGAGGGGTTGTTCATTGTTCAGCCCTCAAACATAGTCGGAACGCGCTTTCAATCGAACTCAGCCGAGGTGCTCGGCGGCGAGATCACGTTCAGATGGACCATGAGTTCAGAGAAAAACGTGGTCAGATATGATATTGAAAGGCTAAAATCGAATAACGAGTATGAAGTTGCCGCCACCGTTCCAGCTATCGGTGGATTAGGTGACAATCGGGCGTATGAATCTTCGTTTTCCCTGGCGGAGGGTGTATATCACTTTAGACTAGTTGCTTATTCGGGTGATGAAGGGACCATTTCGACCAAGGATCAGACCGTGGTTTCTATGTCGGGTGGTTATTTATTGGAAGAACCCTACCCAAACCCAGTTACCACTACGGCCCGAACAAGCATTGCCGTTAGACAGAGTCAGAACGTTCAAATTAATCTATATGATCTGAGAGGAAGACGGGTTTTACGTGTTTTTGAGGGGCATATTTCAGAAGGAGTACAAATTCAACTGCAAATAGATGCTACCGGCCTTTCAGGAGGAGTTTATTTTCTTCGAACAGTGGGGGAAAAGTTCGTAACTACCTCAGAATTGGTCGTGGTTCGATAAACAGTAGCAAGGGGTTCGACCGTTAAAACACACCTAATTTGAAGGTTTCATACGTACTCTTGTTGCGGCTGGTCATTGGATTTAGGAGTTGGATTTAGGAGATAGTATGGTCCCATTTTTTCGAAAACATTCAAATGTCTTGTACTCCTTATTTTTTGGTACAATCGTTGCATTGTTTTCCGGCTGTGAACTACTTGGGGATGATCCTACGCCCGGAATTGGAGATGTCGAAGTCATCGCCTACGATCAGCACATTCAGTCCATATTTGATAATCGGTGTACTTCCTGTCACGGCGCCAATTCGCCAGACTCAGGGTTGCGTCTCGATGGATGGACGTTTCTTATACAGGGATCGGATTTCGGGGAGGCAATTATCCCGTTTTCATCAATAGACAGCCGGTTGGTCAAACTTTTGGATCCCATTGGCTCCATCCAGCATCCCGCGGATGTTGGAAAAGAGAAACTTTCCGAGGATGAATTTGGGCTCTTGAAACGATGGATAGATGAAGGCGCCATAGGACCCCTGGGGTCTTCTCCTTTTGCAAGTTCTTTAAACCTTTTATATGTAGCTCACGATTCCGAACCTGTAATTTCAATTATTGATACCGATGCTTGGATTGTGATTCGACGTGTGCATCTCGAAGATTATGGTTTTTCGGAAAGAGCCCGAGCTCACCACATTGCAGTCGAACCCGACGGTTCCATTTGGTATGTTTCGGTCGGAAGTCCTGAGCCAACTGATGCCGAGGGCGTAGTAAAATTTAATCGACAGAATCAAAAACTGGGTCAATTTGAAACGCCAAATCCAGGGCTATTGGCTCTTCATCCAACTCAGGATGTCCTTTACGTGAGCCGGAATCTGAACACTTCTGAGCCTCGAAGCCTGGTAGAGCTTCGACGATCTGATATGTTAGCCCTCGAAATTCCAACTACTTTTGCCGGCACCCATGCACTCGCAATTCGTCCTTTTGGCGATTTTCTGTTTTCGTCCAGCGTAGATGTTGATCAAATGGTCATTGTGGATTTGTCTTCTCTTGAAGTTCGATTTTTTGATATCGGCGGCGTGAAGCATGGATTCGGACAGTTTTCCATTTCTCCCAGTGGCGATCGTATGTGGGGCACGGGGATGGAAAGTAATACTGTTACGTTGTTTGATATATCCAACCCTTTTGGTGTTGTGCAACGTCAGTCGCTCAACGTTGGCGGAAGCCCGCTAGACCTGACTTACCTGCCTGACGCCTCGAAAGTGTACGTCACCATTCCTAACGCAAACAAAATTGTTGTGTTAAATGCGAATTTGGATATTGTCGAAAGAAACATCACCCACGCAGCGATTCAGGGGCCAATGGGGGTCTCCGTGTCCTCAAATGGGCAACACATTTTTGTGTCAAACAGGAATACCAGCGGTATTTATCCCGCTCGACATGTTTTTCCGGGCCAAACCAATCCTGGGACGATAGTTGTTGTTGATTCCTCAACTGACACCGTCGTAAAGGTGATTGAAGTTGGTAAAGGTGCGGCGCTGATCGGCTCGCGTGTGGTTGTCCCGACCTTCTCTAACTAGTCTGTTTCAGGCCTAGCTTTTAGTGCATTAGACTTGAGTTCTAAAACGGTCATTCCTACAGAAATGGCAAGCCCCAATGCACCAAGAGCCAAAATAGGCCCTAGACCGCTGAATGAGTCTGGTAGGAATAAAGATTGATCACTAGACAACCAAGGCCACAGGGAGCGAAGAGAGCCAATCATCAAGCCAACCAGAGCGGCCATTGTGGCATCGTGGGCCCTTGCTAGGAGAGCCTTGAGAACCAAAGCAAAACTACCCAACCCGACACCGGCACCAAGTGCAAAAACAAGGACTACAGGAATGTTTCGGGCATCAATGGCTGCAAAAATTGGCCCGTACATTCCAATTACGATTAGTACAAATGCGCCACTTACTCCGGGAAGAATCATCGCGGAAATAGAGAGTGCCGCAGCAAAAAACACGGCCCATAAACTGGGGTTAACAACTTCGGAATGCGGAAGCCCAACAAGCAGAAATGAGGCAGCCGCAGCTAGTATCAAAATAAAGAGTTGGCTGGTGTTTTTATTCTTTATCCGAATCCACGGAATTGGAATTGTCCCGAGAATGAGCCCAAAAAACAAGCTGCGACTGTGCTCTGGCCACGCGTCCAACAAATCAGGTATTAAGGCGGCTCCGGCTAAAGGGGCTACAAGAACACCGGCAGACAATAGGAGCAAAAAGGCCCACGGAATGCTGGCCAGCAGACTTTTCGTTTGTTGAAAATCTAGTCGGACAAGGGAAATAGAGGCTTTGAAAAGGTCGCCGAGCAGGGAAATGAGCTTTTCATAGATCCCGAAAATCAAGGCCATCGTTCCGCCACTGACACCAGGGATTACGTTTGCAACGCCAATGGCCATTCCTTGACCTAAAACGGTTATCCAACGCAGTACGGTTCTTCCCATTAGGAACTATAAATCCAGATCAAGCATCCGACGAATGCGCTGATCTCTGTACAACTCTGGGTAGGCGTCCGGAAACTCGTCTATATGCGCAGGATCCAAACGGAAGGCCATTTTTAAGGATCGAATGCTTTCCTCGGGTTGACCGAGAGCAAATAACGCCTTAGCCTGATGAAAATAGGTCTGTGCGCAGTCCGGTTTTAAAGAAAGCGCTGTCCTGTAGGCTTCCAAAGCTTCTTCTAGTTTTTCTGCTTCAAACAAGGTTTCGGCGAAGTCCATCCATGCGTCCCTGTTGCCGGGAGCAACTTTGACGACCGTTCGATAGGCATTGATCGCTTCTGGAAGTCGATTCAAATTGTATGCACAATCGGCTTTGGCATGCCAAAAATCGGCTGTTTCTGGGCTGAGGACAACCGCGCGATTGAAATAGGTTAACGCCTCTTCAAATCGCTCCATAGCGTCGTAACAACACCCAAGGCCATACCATGCCTCCGAATATTTGTCATCGATTTCAATGGCTTTTTCAAAGTAGTGGATGGAGCTTTCGTAGAGTTTCAGTTCTTCAAAAGCCAAGGCAATGTTGTAACACGTTGCTGCGTCCTCACCCTCTATCTCCAATACTCGCTTGTAGCTCGTGATGGCTTCTTTTAATTCTCCAAGATTGGCGAGAGCATTTCCGCGATTATAATGAGCGGATGCGAAGTCATCTGAAATGACAATCGCCATATCATAAGAGTCTACTGATTCTCGATACCTTTCAATTCTATTTAAGACGATTCCCCGATTGTACCATGCGTCATGGGAATACGGATCAATGTCTAAATGCCGATCGTAGCTCGCGATACTATCCTCTTCACGACCAACGCGGTCGTAACAGAATCCCAATTCATACCAAACCTCAGGATGTTCTGGGTTTTGGTCTGTGCAATGCTCAAAAACCGCAATGGCTTCGGAGATGCGATTTAACCGTTCCAACGTGACGCCATTATTAAACAGCGCTTCGTCATTATTAGGGTCGAGATTTAGCGCGTCCGAGTAAGCTTGAAGTGCTTTTTCGGGTTCATCCAGGGAATCTAAAGTGATACCCCGATTTACCAAGGTTTCGAGGTCGGTAGGATTCATCTCAAGAGCGCGGTCGTACGAATCCAGGGCTTCGTGATGGCGTCCCAGATTATTCAATAGAATACCCCGTCGCATCCATCCATCGGACGAATACGGGTGAATTTCTAGAGATCGGTCTACTACACGGAGCGACTCCTCGAAGCGACCTGCCTCGAAGTAATAAGATGCGATTTCTTCAAGCGTGTCCGAGTCGAAATACGTACCCGAACCGTCTTGCTCAAAGCTGGCCGCCATATCTTCCAGGCGGCTATCGTCTTTAAAGTCTTCGAAATCTTCGAATCCGAAGTTGAACATGCTCTTACCTAATGGTGAGTCGTTCTAAAAAAGGCAAAGACAGGATTTGGCGTCGATAGGACCTTCTAAGCTAACAACTTAAAAAGGTTCGACTGACTGCCGCATAATATGTGCAGACTTTACGAAAATCAAGCAATACTCTGCAGTGTATCACTGTACAATTACGATAAAAATGTCGATTATCGTGTAAGTACTGCTTTAAAAGATTCGAATCAACAAGGAAGGGACATGATCATTAGTTTTGAAGGAATTGACGGGTCAGGAAAAAGCACGCAAGCACATCGCTTAATGGCTCGTCTTTCCAGGGAGGCCAAAGAGATCATGTACGTACGTGAACCGGGAGGAACGGAGGTTTCTGAGCGCATACGGGATGTTTTGCTGGATCCAGGCCTGACGATTTTTCCTTTTGCAGAAATGTTATTGTTTTCGGCCGCCCGTTCTCAATTGGTACAGGAGAAAATAAAACCGTTCCACGCACGGGGCGGAATCATCATCTGTGACCGATTTTTTGATTCTACGGTGGCGTATCAAGGGGGTGGACGCGGAGTTGCTGATGCAGATTGGCTCGAATCCTTTCAGAGGACCGTTACCGCCGGAGTTTGGCCGGACCGTACTTATTTGGTTGATATAACTGTAACCGAGGCAACCAAACGATTAGCCTCCCGATCCGGGGAAAAACGATTGGCTGACCGAATGGAACAGGCTGGAGGGCCGTTTTTTGAACGGGTTCGGGCTACCTATTTGAGTTTAGCCGAAAAAGACCCCAAGCGTTATGTCGTGATAGATGGATCAGGGTCTGAGGACGAAGTTGAATCTCAAATTTGGAAAGATGTGTCATCCTTATTGTATTAGTTAATAGGTGGAACAGCTTCCGGTTGGAACAGGGGATGGATCCTAGGGTAGACCATTTCCCAACCTAAATTTGCGAAATGGCTCGACTTACAAAAGATCAAATAGAAATAGTCAGAGGACGATTCAACGAATATTTGCGGGAGCAGAAATTACGCCAAACCGCCGAACGATCAGCCATATTCGAATCGGTGTACGAAACGGATGATCACTTCGATGCAGATGAAATGTACCTCCGCTTGCGCGAGCAGAAAGTCGCAGTTAGCCGAGCTACCGTGTACAATACGCTTGAGCTCTTGGTTGCATGCAACCTGGTAGTGCGCCACCAATTTGGGAATAAGCAAGCCAAATTCGAGCGGTCGTTTAGGTATTGGCAACACGATCACCTCATTTGTATGGATTGCAATAAACTATTTGAGTTTTGTGACCCCAGAATTCAAAGTATTCGTGACATGGTCACTGAAATATTTGAATTTGAAATCAGTCATCATTCCCTCAATATGTACGGCCATTGCAAAAAAGCGGTTTGTCCTGATCGCCCAACCGTTAATTAGGTGAAAAGTAAAATGGTGTGTAGTATATGTTGCGAGGAGACACGTTTTATATTAAAAGTCCAGATTTTCCTCGTACATTAATAGCAGAATTCTGCTTTCATAAAGTCTCAATCGATTTTCATTTGTGAGAAAGAGCTTAATTATAGCTTCGTTGTTGATACTAACTGGCGCTTCAATGCTGTCAGGGAGAGTTAGACTCATCTCATTTTCGATCCAAGAAGAAGGCCGTGATTTTGTCATCGCCTGGCAGTCTGAAATCGAAGAAGATGTGCGGCAATATGAGATCATGAGAAAAACGCCTTTTTCAAACGATCAATTTGTGAGGGTTTTTGAGGCCCCAGCACACGGAATAAACAGATCGTACGACTTCAGGGATTCTCAAGTATTTAAGTCCGGTAGTGACAAAGTTGATTACCAACTAGAAGTTGTCTACTCGAATGGCGTTCGCGAAATTGTTAAAACGCAGTCGATGAATTACACCACAACCGCGGTTAGGCGTACTTGGGGAAGTTTAAAGGCTATGTTTCAATAAGTTTACTTTCGTGGTGACCCAAGCCTTTGCCTAGCGGTTGAGGCTTTTTTTGTTTTAATCCGACGGATCTGGTTATGCGAACTCTTTATATGAATGAAGTGCAGGTTAAACGCACGCTAGATCGCCTTGCGCACGAGATAATTGAGCGCAATCGAGGAGTGGAAAAGCTTGTTGTTATCGGTATTCTAACGACAGGTGCTACGCTAGCGCGTCGGTTGGTGGAGCGTATTAATGCCATAGAAAAATCGGCCATTCAGTCTATTGAACTCGACGTGACTGCATTTCGTGACGATCAACCTTATCAGCTTGCTGAAACCTCTCTGCCTGACCTCACAGATAAAGCCGTTCTCTTAGTGGATGACGTACTGTTTACGGGCAGAACAGCGCGCGCTGCCTTGGATGCCGTTGTGCGCTCTGGGAGGCCTGCCTCGATTCAGCTTCTTGCTCTGATAGACCGGGGGCATCGGGAGTACCCTATTCAGCCAGATTATGTGGGACGGATTATGCCGACCAAACACAAAGAACGAGTTGAAGTCGACCCAAGCGTATTAATTGTCGATATCGTTGAGTGAATCCTCAAGGCGTTTCAAACGAAGCCGAATCTCAAACCCTTCCCTGACGCTAGTTCCAGGGGGCGTTCCTTGCTCGACAACCTTGTCCTTTTCCCGTAGCCCGGTAGCATTTCCTATCACCACGGATCGCAGTTTAAGGGCAAGGAGATTTTCTCGCGCATCGGAAACCATCATGCCAGTAACATCTGGCACCGTGACTAATTTTTCTCCCAGACCCGTTCCAAACCACAACGTAACTGATGTCCCAGCAGGCACATTTTCGCCGGCCTGAGGATCCTGACGCGTAATAGTATTCGCGTGAGGAGAAGGAATTGAGTCCGGCAAGACGGCGTTAATTCGGAGACCTTGGATCGTTATGCGACTCCGTGCTTCTCGAATTGGAAACGACTCTACATTGGGGACCCGAACCGTCGTGGTATCTCCGGCATTGATGGTCAGATAAATTCGGCGCCCGGGCTTAACCAAAGCTTCAGGGGAAGGGACTTGGTCAATTATGACGTTGCGGGGAAGGTTCGGTTTTCTGAGAATGACCTGTTCAGACTTCAAGCCGGATTCCAGAAGTAGTGCCGTCGCATCCTCAATCTGAAAGTTGATGACGTTAGGAACAGCGATAGATTCTCCGTGACGCGTAAAAGAGGGCATCACCCATGTATTCATTACGGCATATGCGACACCCAAAATAAGAATCAATACGGCCGAACCCGCTAACAAATAGGGATTACTAATATAACGCCGGACCATGCCTACGTAAGAAATAAGGTTATCGCGCGTCAATTTCAATTTCATGCGACATTTACGACCGATGTGAAGCTATGTTCGTCAGGCTTGACTAATGCAAAAGAGCCTGATACGTCAAAGCGCGTAGCTGATCATGATCGTCCAGCCCTCTGGCAGGATTGACTTGAGTAAAATAAACGACGACAGTTTGATATTCTTGGCTTACAAAATAGGTTGAATGATATGCACCGCCCCAACTGAACTCACCTTTGGTGCTGAGTTGTCCATAGGCTCCGGGGTCTAGTATTAATTGAAATCCGAGACCAAACCCTGTTCCATTAGTGCGATTTAAGTGACCAACATGATCAGACAGCATGGAAGAGACTGAAACAGGAGAAAGAATTTGTTTTCCATTGCCGGATCCTCCGTCCAAGATCATCTGAAGAAACCGGGCATAGTCTGCAGCGCTAGAAAGCAACCCGGCGCCACCGGAGAAACTTTTCATAGGTCCAGAGCTGTATTCGCCCTGACCATTCATTGTACTAGAGTCCGCTGCTCTCGAAAGCGATCCATCGATCGAGCTGTATACCACAGCTAATCTGTCCAGTTTTTCAGCCGGCAAATAAAAATGAGTATCCATCATTCCCAGCGGTTCAAAAATGCGATCTTTTAGGAATACATCGAGAGGTTGGCCGGACACCTCTTCAATTACAGCACCTAAGATGTCTATACTATAACCATATACGAACTCCTCGCCTGGCTGCCGGTCCATAGGGAGAGCCGCCATTCGTCTCACTGTTTCTCGAATGGGTTCTTCGCGATCCGCAAAGTACCAACCTTGTATTTCTGCCTCCTTCCATTTGTCAGCGGCCGGCCCGTACCCATATCCGATTCCAGAAGTGTGGGTGAGTAGGTGGCGGATAGTGATCTGCCTGCGGGCGTCCACCACGTCGTACCCGTCACCGTTGGGAACGGCCACAGTAGTTTTTGCAAACTCCGGTAAGTACCTACTTGCGGGCGCCGTGACAATTAATTTGCCGTCTTCTTGAAGGAGTAGAATGCCAGCACTGATAATCGCTTTGGTTTGTGAAGCGATGCGAAATAGGTCCGTCGTTTCCATTGCATCTTGTGCCTCGATATCCCTCATTCCGTTAGCGTGTTCAAATATTACTTTGCCGTTTTTAAGGATGATGGTTACAGTGCCCGGTAGACGTCCTGAATTGACAAACTCGTCAAGAGATTGAGTAAGTTTTGAAAGTCTTTCGGTTGAAACTCCAAGCTGCTCTGGATTCCCTATTTGAAGCTCTTGACCAGCGCTAGGAAAAGCGACCCAGAACAAAATGACGATAGCGAGAAGGCGGGAAAAATAAGTTTGTTGCATAGTTCCAGGTGGGGAATTTAGGAGGTGATATTGCGCTTATATAAAAGGTATCAAAAAGGCATGATATTCTGCTACATTTGGGAGATTATATGAAGTGTAACTTTTTTTACGAAAGTCGGAAACCCAGTATACTAACTGTGGTTGCAGGGGGCCGGTCGAGAATTTGGCAGCCCATAAAGGGCTCTAAAAAGGAGACTTGTTCTACTCCAGAATGACGGTCAGAAAGCGGTTTGTTTTTGAAGAGATCAATAAGACTCTTCGAGCTCTTGACTTCACAATCGAAGTCGCCGTATTATGGCAGTCCGCACTAAATTATGGCACGCCACACGTTGGCGAACTTAATGAGGTGAATGGAGATGTTCTTTGATGGAATTGAATATATAGCGAGTCCTTGTCAATACGCACTAACTACGGTTAGTGTAAGGAATTGAGTACATGAGCAAACCCATTAAACTTTTCTACAACGGAGAGTTTGATCCTGGCTCAGGACGAACGCTGGCGGCGGGCTTAACACATGCAAGTCGAACGAGAATCCAGAGCTTGCTCTGGAGGACAGTGGCGCACGGGTGAGTAACGCGTAGGCAACCTACCCCTAGAATTGGAATAACCTCGGGAAACCGAAGCTAATACCGAATGACATCTTAGAATCGCATGATTCATAGATCAAAACTCCGGTGTCTAGGGATGGGCCTGCGTAGGATTAGGTAGTTGGTGAGGTAACAGCTCACCAAGCCGACGATCCTTAGCTGGTCTGAGAGGATGATCAGCCACACTGGCACTGAGACACGGGCCAGACTCCTACGGGAGGCAGCAGTGAGGAATATTGCGCAATGGGGGAAACCCTG
>CALFHN010000106.1 GCA_937876355.1 uncultured Bacteroidota bacterium
ACATCACTATTTGACACTAAATCCTAACCAGCTCTTGACTTCAGCGTAATAATATTCGCTTGTTAGTCACGGTTGAGCGCTCTCACGATATCCTGACCACCCTTCGCTTGGCAGAGGAGTTCGGAATTGACCTCGTCCTCGATTCAGCCTCGGAAGCCTATCTAGTTACCGATCAGATCAAAGCAGCCGGCGTTCCCGTTATCACGCACCCGACAATGGCTCGACACAGTGGCGAACGGGCAAATGCCACGTTTGAGGCAGCCTCAATTCTGCGGGATGCAGGAATTCCGTTTGCGCTGCAAAGTGGCTTTGAAGCATACGTACCCAAAACACGGGTCATCCTGTTCGAAGCAGGCGTCGCTGCTGCGAACGGTCTTTCATTTAGTGAAGCTCTTGCCTCCATCACGATAGATGCGGCTCGATTACTGGGTGTTGATGACCAGATTGGCTCGCTGGAAGTAGGAAAAGATGCAGATATTGCCCTCTACGACGGCGATCCCTTTGAATACACGACACACGCCATTGGTGTAATCATTGATGGCAATGTGGTCAGCACGGAGATCCGCTGATCGATGCAACCGGTCCAAAGCTCATGAAACGCACTCCAACCACCTCAGCCATCGTCACCTATTTCTTCGACGGGGATACAGATGTACGGCGAGCTCGCGCCCGCACGGTGAACATAACAGTTTAACACTGACTGAACCAGTAGGGATAGTCGATCTAGTTTTGTTCTGCCAGAAAACAATAATCCGAAATCATTTGATGGTTTTTTACTAAGATCTGGACTTGGCACATTTTGCTTCACCCTTTGCACCGCCCTTGCCACCCAAGAGCGCACTTTCCTGACACCTATTCAATTAGTCTAATGAAACGAGCCTTATTTCTGAGCCTTTTGCTCCTTCTCGTTGTAGCCCCTGCCCTGGCGCAGCAATCAGATGTTTCTAAACTGACACTCGAGAGGCTGTTCAGTTCATCCGAATTTGCCAGCGAGCAATTTGGACCTGCCAGGTGGCTTGAAGACGGATCCGGATACACGACGGTTGAGGCTTCCGAGTCCAGCGCAGGTGGACAGGATATTGTTAGATACGATCCTGCGACAGGACAGCGCGAGGTCATGGTGTCTGCTGCCAATCTCATTCCAAATGGATCCGGCAGCCCGTTGTCTATTCAAGACTATTCGTGGTCTCCAGACGGAAACAAGGCCGTTATTTTCACAAATTCGAAACGGGTGTGGCGGGACAATACGCGCGGCGACTACTGGATACTCGACAGAAAAACGAAACGGCTGCAACAGATTGGAGCGTTTGCGACGCCTTCTTCCCTGATGTTCGCCAAAATTGCCCCAGACGGGAAAAAGGTCTCCTACGTTTCGGAAAGTAATATTTACGTCGAAGTGCTCTCGGACGGTGCCGTAACTCAGCTGACGCATGATGGCTCACGTACTATCATCAACGGAACCACCGATTGGGTGAATGAAGAGGAATTTTACCTCCGGGACGCCTTCCGTTGGAGCCCAGACAGTAAAAAAATTGCCTACTGGCAACTGGACGCAGAGGGCATCGGCGAGTTTTTGATGATCAACAATACCGACTCCATCTATTCCTATGTGATTCCGGTTCAATACCCCAAAGCAGGTACGACCAGTTCAGCCATGCGCATTGGCGTGATTTCAGCCGAGGGCGGAAAGACAACCTGGGTGGTGGACAACGACGATCACAGAAACCACTACCTACCGCGCATGGACTGGGCCAACAATTCCGATGAGCTCATCATCCAGCACATGAACCGTTTGCAGAACACCAACGAAGTTCGCATTGCAAACGCTGCCACCGGCCAAACGCATTCGCTCATGACGGACCGGAATGATGCGTGGTTGGAAACGGTAGACAACTTAATGTGGACGGAAGACAGCAAACATTTTACATGGATCAGTGAACGCGACGGTTGGCGGCATGCCTACCTGGTGGATCGCAGCACCGGCAACATGACCTTGATCACAGATGGGGAATACGACATCCTAAGCATCGAGCGAATTGACATGGCGGGCGGATGGCTCTACTTCATTGGGTCGTTCGACGACGCCGGCCAGCGATATTTGTACCGCGTCCCCATTAAAGGGGGTGCGCCGCAGCGACTTACGCCCGAAAACCAAGCGGGATGGAATTCCTATCAGGTCTCCGCCGATGCCAAGTGGGCTATTCACTCACATTCCAGTTTCGAAACGCCAACCACCATCAACTTGGTATCGCTTCCTGATCACAAGATTGTTAAGAAACTGGTCGGTAACGAACAGCTCAATGCGACACTTGACGCCCTCACCCTTGGAGAATCATCCTTTTTCAGATTGGATGTGGGCGACGGATTGGAATTGGACGGTTGGATGATCAAACCCTCGCACTTCGATCCATCAAAACAGTATCCCGTACTGTTCTTCGTGTACGGTGAACCGTGGAATCAGACGGTCGTGGATCGGTTTGGGGAAAATCAGATGCTGTGGCATCACATGATTGCCGAGCAGGGATACTTGGTCATAAGTATTGATAACCGGGGTACTCCAGCGCCCCGTGGCAACGCCTGGCGCAAGTCCATCTACGGAAATATTGGCACAATAGCGTCCATAGACCAAGCAGCAGCGCTCAAGAAAATCAGTGAGTGGCCATTTGTAGACTCCAGTAGAATCGGGATTTGGGGATGGAGCGGCGGCGGCTCCATGACCCTCAATATGATGTTCCGGTATCCCGAGCTTTATCATGTGGGTATGTCCGTTGCACCTGTGCCCGACCAGCGGCTTTACGACACCATCTACCAAGAGCGTTACATGGGCCTTCCACAGGAAAATGTGGAAGGGTATCAGCAGGGATCTCCGCTTACGCACGCAGAAAATCTAAAGGGTGATTTGCTCATTGTCCACGGCACAGGGGATGATAACGTGCATTATCAAGGCACCGAACGCCTCATCAACAAACTGATTGAAAACAACCTTCCGTTCCAGATGATGGCGTATCCGAATCGGTCTCACGGCATTTACGAAGGGCCGGGAACGAGCCGCCACCTCAGAGAACTGCTGACCAATTATTTGTACGAACACCTCGAGCCAGGAGGCCGGGTTACCGTTTCGAATCCCAAAGGCTAACCAGTAACTATACATACGGTGAATAACAGTGTATCTTGATTGAATATCAGTTCTACCGCAGCGCATTGTTACATGTCGTTACTTCGTGAAATTTTCTATGGCGAAAGAGGGAATCAACTGGTCCGCATAGCTATTTCCCCTATCAAAAGCCTGATTCCCAAACGTTTTCATTTTCCGGTATCCGGGAATATAAAAGTCCGTCTTTCTGGCCTAGATCCTCTCCATTTAAATGTTAACCCAACCTGCTACCTGGGCAAGGTCCTGTATTGGAATGGAATTGCTGGGTTCGAGTCCGGTGTTCATCAGGTATTTAAATATCTAATAGGTAGGGCGGATACTTTTGTTGATGTCGGTGCGAACATTGGGTTCTATTCATTGATGGCAGCAAAATATAATCCTGAGGTAAAAGTGGTGTGTTTTGAGCCACTTCCCGCTTCATTCAAATATTTGAAAGCCAATATCTTAGCTAATGGTGCTGCACATATTGATGCGCATCAAATTGCTCTTTCAGATAAGTCAGGAACTACAACTTTTTACTATTCCATTAACCCGAAATTTCCCTTTGTAAAGGACCAGCTTACCAGCACCGGAAGTCTGGATAAACAACAGGCGGACAGGACATCACTTCTTGAAAGTGCAGACGTAGAACAATTGACTCTTGACCAGTTTGTCAACACGTTCAAGTCAGGCCAAATTGATCTAATAAAGCTGGATACAGAAGCAACAGAACACTTCGTACTTGATGGTGCGAAGGAGACTATCGGCAGATTCCGCCCAATTATTCTATGCGAAGTGCTACCCGGAAAAGTTGAGACTGAAATTCAATCTCGCATCGAGTCATTGAAGTACGTTCCCTTTAAGATCACCGACAATGGGCTAACGGAAGTTCATGACCTTAGTCATGATGACGCTGGGACAAATGATCATTTATTTTGTCCTCAGGAAAAGCTGAATGACATCAAAGGGCTTCTAAATGACGACCTGAGGGATACCACGACCGGTTGGTTCGAACGGAGCTGAAAGCGGGCAAACATCACGAATTCGCCTAGGTCGTGATTTGAAGAGAATCCTTGTTTACTTTGTGACTCGAGCTTTCGGTTTTCGCAGGCAAGGTATCGGCGTCTCTTTTAAGGGAGCACAAAACGTAATTCGACTATGTTCAGACAGTTAGTACGCGGCCTTTTATGCGCCGCTGGACTTTTTCTTCTAGGCTCTCCACATACGGCACTTGCTCAAGACGAAGCGGCGTTTGACCCCGAGGCTCGCCTTGTTGAACTGGGTATCACCCTTCCCAAACCCTTAAACCCCGTAGCCAATTATGTGAATGGGGTACGTACTGGAAATTTGATCTTCACCGCAGGTAAGGGAGCCAAATTTGCAGATGGTTTCGAGCTACATGGCAAAGTGGGAGCAGACGTTACGATTGAAGAAGGGTATAAAGGCGCTCGCCAAACGGCCATAAATCAACTGGCCGTACTCAAAGACATGCTTGGGAATTTGAACCGAGTGGTTCGAGTAGTGAAAGTACTTGGCATGGTCAATTCAGACCCCAGTTTTGGCGATCAGCCCGCCGTTATTAATGGCTTTTCAGATTTGATCGTTGATGTTTTTGGAGAACGGGGGCGCCACGCACGCTCGGCAGTAGGCATGGCCTCGCTACCTAGAGGACAGTCCATTGAAATCGAAATGATTGTTGAGGTGATGGACGACGCGGCGAGAGTGGCCGGGGGCAGCGACTCACGGCAACCCCTTTTGATGAAATACCTTGGAACAGCAGGTTGGGAAATAACGGATGGAAAGGTCACTGTTCTGGTCGATCCCTACATCTCCCGCCTAAAGTACGGCGGTGGTGGACACCCAGACGATGATCGTCCGGATTATGAGCGCGGCGCCACAGCGGTTTCCGATACCGTACTGATCAACAGCATCGTTACAAAAGCCGACTTTATTCTAGTTCATCACGGTCATTATGATCATCTAGGAGATGTGCCCTATATCGCCCGAAAAACCGGCGCGAAAGTAATTGGAACAGAGACGACCATGTCCATTCTTCGCGCTTATGGCATCCCCGAAGAACAATTGTACGCGGTTGGTGGCGGCGAAGACTATCAGTTTGAAAACTTTTCATTGCGAGTCCTTCCATCTATCCACTCTGCTCTGAATGAAAAACATTACCACGACTCTCGGAGATTCGACGCGACCACCCCCCTTGAGGCGCCCCTCCGCATTGATCAGTTCATCGAGGGTGGTTCATTGATGTTTCTGGCCCGCTTCGAGGGCCACGATGTACTAACTATGGGGTCAATGAATTTCCTAGAACGTGAGCTTGAAGGAATTCATCCGGATATTCTTCTGGCCGGAATCAACGGTTCAAGGCTTGGTTTGTATAACTACGATGAGCGGTTATTGAAGGTGACCGGGTATCCGGCCGTAGTCATTCCAACACACTGGGACAATTTCAGGCTGCCATACGGGTACTCCCAACAAGCAAACATCGATCGAAATCTTGTCCCATTCACTGAAGCGGCTTCAACTATCTCGCCTCATTCTGAGGTGATTATTCCAGTGCATCTGGAAACCATTATCATCAAATAGAGCGCCTCGGTTTAGCGACGAACTGGCTGGTTGATATGAATGCCATTTAAGCCATCAGAATTCGCGACGCCAATGTCGGGAAAACCATCTCCGTTGACGTCGCCAACGGCAATACCGTACGTGTAGTCATCAGGGCCACCAAAGCGGGCCTCAACAAAATTGCGACCCGTTCCGTCGTTAAAAAACACGGCGTTTTGTGAGCCGACATTTCCAATGATGATGTCCAAGTCGCCGTCTTTATCTAAATCGACGAGAAAGGCATCGTAGCTCTCGCCGTCTTTAGCTCCAAACTTGATGGCTTGACTGAAATCACCTTTCCCATCGCCAAAATAAATGCCGTTCGCTTCTCCAATATTCGCGGTAACGAGATCTAGATGTCCATCGGCATTCATGTCCCCAACGACAACTGAGCGCGTCTCATCCATCCCGGTTCCGTAAGGAATTGAAGTTGAAAAGCTAAGTTGATCATCATTCAGATAAATAAAATTGGCCCCTCCATCCCGATTCGCCAATATTAGATCAGGTTTGCCGTCTCGATTGATATCCTCAACGGCTACTGAAATAGTAGAATCGTCGCTCGATCCAAACGGTATTTTTGCAGCGAATGTACCATCGCCATTTCCCAAGTATATTCCGTTCTCCATGCCCCTGTTTGTAACTAGGGCATCCGGCTTGCCGTCCCCGTTCAGATCTGCGATAGTCACGCTTCTAGTGGATTCGACTTCAGGTCCAAGGGCCTCTATCTCATAAAATCGCCCTTTCCCGTCGTTGAGATAGACTCTGTTCTGTGTGAGGTCGTTCGCCTCGATGGCATCTAGATCGCCGTCACCGTCCAGGTCCGCCATGGGCACGGTATACGTGGTCCGGCTTTCAATGGCTAGAGGATAGCTTTCCATAAAACGGCCCTTGCCGTTGTTTATGAATACCTCATTTTGCGCCGGCCAATGCCGGCCACTGGCAACCAACACATCTAGGTCTGTGTCCCCATCCACATCTGCGAAAACCAGCGATGCGGACCGATCCGTCCGGAGTCCAAGTAGAATTTGAGGAGCCTCGGTAAAGGTTCGAGTCTGTGCGACGGTTGGAATTCCAGCCATGACCGAAACAAAGTAGACAAGAGCAACTCTCTGGGAGAGCTTGACAATGGATGGCATTTTATTAGGAGATTGCAGTTGTTACAGGGTTACAGTTGTTTCGATGATATGGAATGCAAAGAATTGGACACATCGCTTTTGAAAGGTACGAGCTAGGTACCCTTTATGGTTACAAAATAGTCCCATCGAGGTCCTCTTATTCCTGCTGCGGTGTAGTTAATGGTACGATCCAATCTGCTGGAGCGATGGTCCGGTCTTTGGATGCCAGATCCGTGGTAGGATCAATTAGCTGTTGAGGCTCACGACCGTTGAGCGAAATCAGAACATCTACCTTTACCTCTACGTTGCGGGCTCCGCGACGTTGTTCTTCTTCTTTCAAGTGGTTCGCAAACTGCCGAATCAAATCGGGTGATTGTAACATATTCTCGGCCTGCCACATTTCGAAATAGTCCCGCAGGACTACACGCTTGGGTTCTGATGAATGGTCGGAGACGATTTCAATTTGTTGCGAGACGACTCGTTTGTCTTGAAGCATCATTCGCCATGCAAAAAAATGTCCTTCCTCACTCCAACTCGTATTTCCGGGGTATTCATGATGGCGAAGTGGCAGGAAAACCTGTAGAACAATGTATAACCCAATTATTGCGACGCCGAAAGAAGAGATCGTTTGGGGAATGACCTCTTTTCCAAGCTCATTTATACCAGGCTGCACCTGCACCAGTTGGGATATTTGAGGCTTCGCCGGCCCCTGTATCGGCGCGTGTATCAGTCCCGGCGTTTTCGTAGCCGGTTTATGTTCACCCATCCCCAAAACGAAACCCAATCGACTTGTACGGAATTTTTTAGCCAGCTGGAGCGGCCAATCAGGATCAAAAAACACAAGGGTGCCAAAAATCATGAACCACGGAAATATGCCGATGTCAAACAGCCAGTTATTTGTCACATGAAAGGCTGCCGTCACCAAAAAAGCAGCCAATCTCGTCCTCTTCCAAAACAGCAGGGGTGCGGCAATCAAATCCAGCGTCAATCCGCCCCACGATATGAAATCGGTGAGCCACGGTTCACTCGTGTATGGCCCAATCAGAAAATAGTCTGTACGCCTGGACAGCCAAAGGTCCACAGGATGCCCAGCCATCCAGTCTGAATTAATTTTAGCGAGACCACCAAAAAAGTAGAGTATGGCAAACTGGAGGCGAAGCATTAAAATGCTCCAAATAGGCGCGGTTCTCGACCTATTGACTCGCCCAAAATACACATCCAAGGAAAACGAATGACTGGCGGGCATGAACATCAACAACGCTGAAATCAAACAAATCAGGTAAAAATGATTCTGGTATGCGGCCGCAGCCGACAAAAAGACATACGACCAAACAACAAAATAAACAGCGGCGGCCGTGCGGAAATAGAGTCCAACCGTAATCAGCAACCCGCAAACGAAAAGGATTCCAAACAACACGTAATATCCAACGCCTGGGAGATGTGGAAGCCATCCAAATCCGGTATATGTGAAATGGATTTGGGGCATCACCCAAACGTGTTCAATATTTCCCGAGCTGAATTCATGCCACACATGAAAAAGCATGAGGACGCCAAACACCACCCTGAAAAATAGTAGGGACGCGTTGCTAATGGGCGTTGAAAGTCTATGTTGGAGTCGACTCATAAAATCGGGATTGAATGCCATCACAAGAAACTTGATCGTATGAACACCCTTTTAGTTAGACGATATCTTTCCAATTGATCTTGATGTCTCACACCAAGTTAACTGGCCATCATAAAGCCGAAAAACGGCCGACTTTGCCAGTCAAAGAAGATCCAAATGGTGCTCAATCGGTTGGTGGAATTTATATTGCCTTCGCCCAACAGGCAAATCTGCCCTTGTGCTGCTTTCACAAAGCGTACTGCGATTGCTGCAATTGAATAGAGGGCGTCCACACAAATTTGATTTTCACCCATCAATAGATTCGCCTCGTGATTGCATTAAACCGTCTATTGATTTGTTCTGTAGGTCTATTTTTTTCGGGATTAATGTCCGCTGATGCGCAAGAAATTGAAGACAATTCAGGCTATTCGTGGAGCCTAGAGTACAAGGGTGATCTCGTCGGTAACGCGACTGGAGGCTTAAAACGCGGTCAAGTTTTTTTGGGCAATATTGACGCAATTGCTCAATTTAACGGAGCCAGACTCTGGAACCTGGACGGCAGCACCGTTTTTTTATACGGCTTGGGAAACCACGGCGGTAAACCGAGCAGCCTCGTCGGTGATGCGCAGGGCCTCGACAACATTGAAGCCAACCAGACTTTTCGCTTGTATGAAGCTTGGATAGAACAGGTGTTTTCCGGTTCGCGATTTTCTGTATTGGCCGGCCTATATGACATCAATTCCGAATTTGACTCGAAAGAAACGTCCGGGCTTTTTATCAACAGTTCTCACGGAATTGGCCCTGACTTTTCCCAAAGTGGAGAAAATGGTCCATCTATTTTTCCAGTAACCTCGTTGGGATTGAGATTAAAATGGTCCCCGAATCCTAGCGTGTACATTCAAACCGTCATTTTGGATGGTGTGCCGGGCAACCCTGAAAGGCCGAATGGGACTTGGATTCAATGGGGAAAGAACGACGGTCTACTTTCGATTACCGAGCTGGGCTTTGTTCACGGAAACGATGCCCCGTCTCTGAGCCGCACAAATTCCAGTTTGCACGATATGCGTACGGCGGTTGGATTTTGGGCATATACGAGCCAGTCTGAAACCCTATTGCCGGGCTCATCCTATTCCAACTGGGGGGTGTACGGAATGGTTGAAAAAAACGTGTTGGCAGAACCCGGGGTCGAGGGGCAGGGACTTGGCCTTTTTGCCCGATTCGGCTTAGCCGAACCATCAATTAATCGCTTTGGACTTTATATAAGCTCCGGTCTTGTGTATACCGGCTTGATACACGGCCGAGACGAAGACCAAGTTGGTTTGGCCATCGCTATTGCCAAAAATACAGATGATTATCGTGAAGCATCCAAACTTGGTGGCATGAAGACCACTTCTGCCGAGCATAACGTGGAATTCAGCTACCTAGCGGCGCTCTCGTCTCACGCCTCTGTGCAATTCGACTTGCAATATTACCACCATCCTGACACCAATCCGGACCTTGATTCGGCATTGGTTGGCGTGATGCGCTGGGTAATTTCTTTCTGAAGTCCAAGTTAGCCGTTCACAAGGGCAGCTACTCGTGATTCAATGAAAGCAATGCTGTCAATGCCTGCTTCCAACTATCTATCCTGTTGAAGCGATGTATAACGCCAATCCGGCGGCCTTATGTCCTAGTAATGTATGGTCAAACGCATCTTCCTATTTTCCTTTCTCTACCGGAAATTCGGTAAGATTACTCCAATCATAAAACGAACCATCATACAGGGACACGTCCAACCCGAGCAATCTGGCTACAAAGTAGGAATGGGAAGCTTTCATACCCGTACGGCAATACACAATTGTGTGCCTTCCTTCCCCGTCTGAATACAACGATTCAAGTTGATCTATCGGAAGAAGCCTCCCATCATCCTGAAGATGATTTGCGGAGTTGATCGAGATAGCCCCAGGTATATGCCCGCCCCTTAGGATCGTATTGCCAGGGTCTTCTCCGGAAAATTCTGCTTCTGACCGCGCGTCAATTAGCAAACTAGACGTAAGTCGCTCAGATACTTGTTCTGCCGTAACAAATTTTTCAGGTCGAGAAAAAGCGGTCAGTGTTCCTTGTTGGTTCTCAATGGGCGCATCATTCGAAACTGCCCCTCCCGAGTTGGCCCAAGCCGTGAGTCCTCCATCCAAAAGCGCCATAGATGTAAATCCTAAGTAGTCTAGTGCAAAAAATGCCCTAGAAGCCGACATGCCGTTGGAATCGCCGTAAAGAACGACTCGATCACCATCGTTTATACCTACTGATCGAAAAGCAACTAAAAGTGAATCGACAATCGGTAAGTCCCGCATTACCTCCTTCCCATTGTACGCGATGCGATTTAGGTCCAAAAAGCGGGCGCCAAAAATATGGCCTTCTAAATAATTGTTAATGTCAGCGGAAACATGCAGAATAAGTACGTCAGTATCCCCCACTTCACTCACAAGATCTTGAGCCTGAACGAGAAACTGAAGATTTTTCTCGCTGCTTTGTCCTTGAACAGTTGCGACCCAAAAGAGGGCCAAAACAACAAAGAATGATGATATTTTAATCAAGTGGTCGTTCGTCATGACATTCAGGTTAGTTTAATTAATTTAATACTACTTGTAATAACACGTTATAACAACTCAAAAACAATACGGTTCTTCTCCGACTTCAGAGAACCGAATATGAAGATAAGCGTCAAGAGGGCATCATCAATCTTATCGGAACTATGAGATGGACCCCAAAGGTTGGACAGTTCTAGGTTGAATTAAGGTGGATTCTTCT
>CALFHN010000107.1 GCA_937876355.1 uncultured Bacteroidota bacterium
CCCACATTATTCTGCTATACATCAATTTATCGTCATGAAAAATTGGACCTTCCTTCTGTTTGGAGCTCTGTTATTTTCCGCTTGCGGCCCCATTGAACCGAACGTTGCCGATGTTACTCGCGTTATTTCAGTGTTGGCTTCTGACGAAATGCGTGGTAGACAAGCTTTTGCTCCAGAAGCAATGGACGCTGCAAATTTTATAGCCTCAGAGTTTGAGTCCATTGGCCTTACCAAGCTTGATGGGGATTCAGACTTTATCCAGGATTTTTCGCTATACACGGTTTCGACCGCCTCGGTCGCAGCAACTATAAATGGTGAAAAACTTGCGCCTGACTTCGTTGCAGCGAGCGTTTCGGCTGAAACCTTGAATTGGATGGAAGGGGGAGATGTCACGCCGACCTATGTGGGTGCGGGAGATAACCTAATGACAACATGGAGGTCCAATCGTGGTGCTCCTAACGCATTATTAATTGTTCACCCAGATCAAAAAGAAGCGTTTGATCAAATTTCAGGATTTCTACGTCGGCCATCGCGCACTATGAAATTGGAAGGTGGGGCGAACATGGTGATGGTCCTATCGGCCGCAAAATCGGTGTCTTCTTTCTCCGTTGAAGCAACGGCTTCCATTTCGGACATGAAGATTGCAAACGTGGCAGGCATGATCCCCGGTAAACGATCGGATGAAATCGTCGTCTTTTCTGGACATTATGACCACCTTGGTGTCAGAAATGGGGCGGAGCCTGACTCGATTTACAACGGTGCGAACGATGACGCATCGGGCACGACAGCCGTAATAGAATTGGCACGATACTTCAAGTCTATGGGCAAACCTGAAAGATCAATTTATTTCGTAGCGTTCACCGCAGAAGAGTCTGGAGGATACGGTTCACGACATTTTTCAGAGACGGTTAATCCGGATCAGATCGTAGCGATGTTTAATATTGAAATGATCGGTAAACCAGCCGTAGCAGGCCCAAACACGGCTTGGATCACAGGATTTGATCGATCCGACTTTGGTGCGATCTTGCAGGAAGCAGTTACAGGAACCGTATTTAGCTTTTATGCTGATCCATATCCGGATCAAAATTTGTTCTACCGCTCGGACAATGCGACGCTTGCGAGATTGGGAGTCCCAGCGCATTCGATAAGTACCACCCCTATTGATGTGGATACTGATTATCATCAAGCGAGTGACGAGGTATCGACCCTCGATCTAGATCATATGACGAACGCGATCAAAGCTATTGCGGCCGGCGCAGCGACTATTATTTCGGGTGAAAAAACACCTACTCGAATTGATCCTGCGACGGTAAACTAGGCCATTAGGAGTTTACTTCGTCATTCGACAAGCTTCGATGATTATTCCGTCCGATAGGAGAATATCAACTTTTTCCTGTCGAGTATAGCCCTGTTTTGTGTAGAATTCGATCCCACTCAACGTGGCGACTAGTTCGTGACTGGTGAATCCGGCTTTTCGAGCAGCATATTCGCAGGTCGTAATAATCATTTGGCCGATTTTCATGCGGGCCCATTCTGGATGGACGTACATGGCCCGGATTACAGCTGAGTCTTTTTGAGGGTCTCGGAGGCCAGTGTTTCGCACGTCAGTAGCCTGATCTCCACCAAACGGGGTCATGCGATTGCTCCATCCGCCAGCTCCAACGACGAGTGGGCCAACGGTCGCAATGAAATACGTACCGTCCGCGATCATAGTCGAATCGACTCCGAACAAGTGAGTCAGCGAACTTTCTATTTCTTGGGCATCGTAATAACGTCCACCAATTCCTCGAATGGATGCGTCGATGAGCGAACATATGTCGGGCGCGTCCTCTGCGAGGGCGCGCCGAATCTGGATTCCTTCAACTGGTATCTTTGCCGAACTCAAATGAATGTCTCCATTTACACTGTTTTTGTGCTAAATCCAGCCAGTCGTTTTTGCAGGAGAGGGAGGGCAACGTCTAACGTACTTAATCCACACTTTTTCTGCTATTCACATTCATCACTTTCTGGCAAAAAGAAACCTTGAAGTCAACTTTTCGTCTTCTGTGATGTACTTTCCATGTCCGATTGCAACTCATGAGTCATTGTCATGTCTGAATCACATTCTCGGCGTAGTTTTTTAACATTGGCACTAGCCGGATGCGGCCTGTCATTCGTTCCCAACAAGGTTTTTGGGAAGGCAGTTCATCCAGAACCGCGTGAAGGAATTGACGCTTCGCTAGTCTTACCAGACGAAAAAGTTGCCAAGTATGGCAAACCGGTCCAAGAAGTATTTGACATGGTGCGCGAAATACCCCAAATAGCTGATGGAATTGGGTGTTATTGCGGATGCCATACCCGAGAAGGATATCGCTCCCTGTTAACTTGCTATTATGAAGGTGGCCGTGGCATGGGATGTCCAATATGTCAAGGAGAAGCCAAACTGGCCTATAGAAGGCACAAAGAGGGCCAATCGCTCGATCAAATTCGTCGAGCCATCGACGCTCGTTTTGGGTGACCCAAACCCAGACCAAACTTAATCAGAATAAATATTATGCGTTTAGTGTTCATTTTGGCCGTCTTCGGCCTTTTTTGCATTTCCGAAGGCACGGCTCAGGTGAGTATGAGCCCAAGAGGCACGGTTACTCAAATTATTGACGGAACGACCATTACCGTTAACTATGCTCGTCCTCGATTGCGTGATCGCGCAAACCTTTTTGGCGGGCAAATATTCTGGGGACATATATGGACACCGGGCGCAGACGATGCTACGACCATTGAATTCGATAAGGAAATTAAAATCGAAAACGTTTCTGTACCGGCTGGTAAATACTCCATGTGGATGGTCAACAACAAAGAAGATTGGGAAGTCATCCTAGATCCAAAATGGGACCAATTTCACCTTCCTGAGCCCAAGAGGCCGGAAAATGGCTACTTTTTCTGGGTAACTCCAGACACGATGGCCACGCCTAAAGAGACGTTAACATTTGACTTTTCTCGACTGGAAAACTTCGGAGCCGACCTTCAAATGCATTTTGACACGCGTCTCGTAACCATGAATATCAAGGTGCCGCCGAGTATTCAGTTGATAGTCACTGAGGAAGAGGTTAAACCATACCTCTCCAACTTTAAGGCAACTTTACTAGTAACTGAATGGAACAAGGAGTCTTTTGATTTTGATATGACGTTTGAGTATGACGAAGGCAAATTGTCGGCCCCAATCAAATGGAATAAAAATGGAGAGGGACAGCCAACGCGTTTTCTTATGAAAACAGACCAAATACTGTATATGGGCTTTTTTGAAGGCGATGAACTTCTTTCAACTGGGGATACATTTTTTGAATTTCTCCTTGACGAAGAAGGACAAGCCATATCGTTCGAATGGCGATCACCAGAAGATGAATTGATGATGCGCGGAGTGCGCTCGAATTAGGTCATGCGACCAGGTCATCTTTTTGCGTCCTACATTTACCAAACTAGTACTACTGACTAAACTGCCAAGAATCATGTTGCGAAATTTTTCAATTGTTTGCGCGTTGGCCATGTTGGCCACGCCTGCTGTTTCTCAAACGACCTATAACTCAAATATCTCTGGATTGGGATTTGGAGGGACGGTTTCGGCTTCTGGCAACGATATTGTTGTAGGTACGGCTTCTGTTGCTTGGCCTCGAGGAGACGAGCCGGCTGGGGCTGCGTTTGTCTATCGAAAAGGAGCAGACGGATCATGGACAGAAATTGCCATCCTTCATGCGCCAGACGGCGGTGTCGGTGACGACTTCGGCCGTACGGTGTACATGAAAGGAAATTCGCTGGTGGTAGGCGCTCCAGGGATGAAGGCAGCTTATGTGTTCGAAAAGGATGCAGATGGCAGTTGGAAAGATGCGGGTAAAATAACCCCGAAAGATCTTCTGCCAGGTCATGAATTTGGAGGAGCGTATGCCCGCGCAGGAAATCGGAATGCTAATATTGCCATGGCCGGCGCTCAAGTCGTGGTCACTTCTTACAATTCAGCTACTAAATCGGGATTGGCTCATGTCTTTGGACGTCGAGATGGAGTTTGGGTTGAGACCGATGTTTTTACTGCTCACACAGCAAAAGATGGAGATGGCTACGCCGTCACGGTAGCAGCAAACGATGCTAATATTTTTGTGGCTGCCCCAGGATCTAACGATGGTAAAGGGCAAGTTTATGTTTTCATGGATCACGGTCAATGGATGCAGATGGGCTCGCTGAATGTTACCTCGGAGGAGCCAGCTTCTCTGGGTACATCAATGTCGGTGTCCGGCGGTAAAGTTTATGTTGGAGCACCCGGCTACAATAAAACAGGGGCGGTTCTGATCTATGAGATGCAGCCTTCGGGACTATATGGTCAAGTGGGTATTATCGAACCACCTGCCGTAGCAGAGGGCGAACGACCAACATCTGGTTTTGGTCAACGTGTAGCGGCTTCTGGAAACAATGTTGTTGTTACGTCGCGCGGGTCTGCCTTTGCCTTCCGCATTGGAGAAGAAGGATACGCGAGCATTGAGGCGCCAAACAAGCGGTCCCAGCCTGGGTTTGGCGTGGGGCTTTCAGTAAGCGCGGATGTCGCCGTGCTGGGGTCTCCAAACGCCGATTATGAAGCCGGTATTGCTTCCGTGTTTGAAAGGTCGTCCGACGGATCATGGGTGTTTTCGGGGACGTTAGCTAGTGAAATAGATAAACTGGAGTCCCATTCTGGGGATAAAATTGAATGCAAAGACGGTAAATCTCGCGAATTTGCGTGCGACAACGTGGACCTCGTTTCCTTCATGAACGTGGGTGACCTCTCCAACGATCGGGGCGTCGGAATGACTGATATTTGGGGCTGGGAAGACCCTGAAACAGGGAAGGAATGGGTGATAATCGGTAGGACAGAAGGGGTTTCTTTTGTAGACATTAGCGATCCTAGCCACCCTGTCTGGGTTGGCGAAATGCTAAAAACAGAGAGTTCTCCAGGTAGCGGATGGCGCGACGTCAAGGTGTATAAAAACCATGCTTTTGTAGTTGCTGACGGAGCAGAAGAGCACGGACTCCAAATATTCGACCTGACTCAACTTCGCGATGCTAATTCAGAGGATATGCCCATTACCTATCCTGAAACGGCTCATTATAGTGGGACGAACAGCACCCACAATATTGTGATTAATGAAGACACTGGATTTGCTTACGCTGTGGGTAACAGGTCGGGGGGTGAAACATGTGGTGGCCAACTCCACATGATCAATATTCAAGATCCTGCTCATCCCACTTTTGCTGGATGTTTTTCAAACGATAGTGCCGGCGGCACTCACGATTCCCAATGTGTCATATATCATGGGGATGATATTCGGTACAAAGGACACGAAATATGCCTCAACTCTAGCAGTAATATGTTTGTCATTGCCGATGTAACAGACAAAGACAACCCGGTTACACTTACTGCAACCTCCTATCCGAATCAGGCCTATACTCATCAGGGTTGGCTGACTGAAGATCACAATCATTTTTATATGAACGACGAGCTGGACGAAATGAACGGCCTTGTTGACCATACGAGGACGCTTATTTGGGACACCCGAGATCTTGAAGACCCTGTTTTGGTCAAGGAGTTTTATCACGAGAACGGCGCAAGTGATCACAATCTTTATGTGCGCGGAAATTACATGTTTCAGTCTAATTATCAGGCTGGAGTCCGAATTTTGGATATCTCGGATCCCGAAAATCC
>CALFHN010000108.1 GCA_937876355.1 uncultured Bacteroidota bacterium
GTCAGTCAGTCATAAGTAGAGATATAGTTATTGAGTAGAGTATGATTCTAAGGGATAGGAGTTTTCAAAAATGGGTATGGTTTCTGGTGTGGGCCGGACTAACGATTGTTAGTTCCTCACCATTGTACGCACAACAATCCTTAATTCGAGGTACGGTTGTGGCGCTGAGCGACGGGGAAAGTCTTCAAGGTGTTAACGTCGCACTGTTTCAAGGCGGTGAATTGAAACTTGGAGCCGTGTCGGGTGGAGATGGTGTTTATGCAATTCCAAGCATTCAGGCGGGCACATATGAGCTTCGAGCCACTTTTGTCGGTTTCCAGTCTTATTCGGACACGCTGCAAATTGGTCCCACCGACCGGTTCATCATAAATATCACCCTTGAAGCGAGCCAGACCGAGCTTGGCGAACTTATCGTGGAAGGAGACGAAGGATCAGGCATGGCGCGCGTACTGGCTGGTCAAACAACGATCACCCCAGCTGATATCGAGCTTATCCCGGGACCAGATATTTCGGGAGATCTCGTTAATTATCTAACAACTCTTCCAGGAGTAGTATCGCTAGGGGATCGGGGAGGACAGCTTTTTATTCGCGGTGGCGAACCTTGGCAAAACCTGGTTTTGTTGGACGGGATGTGGATTTATCAACCGTTCCACATTTTGGGATTCTTTTCTTCATTTCCGACAGAGATTCTTAAAACCGTAGATGTCTACGCAGGTGGGTATACCAGCCAATATGGGGGACGCATATCTTCCGTGATCGATGTTAAAAGTCGCAATGGGGATAAAAAAAGTTATGCCGGATCGGGTTCACTTACCCCATTTGTGTCGGGGTTTAGCTTTGAAGGTCCAATTGCTGTTGATATCCTCTCGTTTTTAGTGAGTTATCGAACTTCAGTTATGGATCAAGGGGCATCTCGCATTATTGATGACAAACTCCCATTTGAATTCGGAGACTTGTTTATAAAAACCCACGCTTTTGTGAGTTCTAATTCCCAAGTATCTCTTTCTCTTCTAAAAACGCATGACAAGGGGTCTATTTTTGAGGGCAATGATCTTGAACCCGCCGAATTTGTCAGTTGGAAAAACGCTTCTGCTGGCCTAAGATATTTAGTATTTCCTCGGGCGTTTCCAGTAATGGCTGAATTTCTCGTCTCTGGGACGCGATTAAATTCTTCGCTTGGCGCCCTAAACACCTTCCCGAGTCGATCAAGCTTAGCGAACGCTAATACGAACATCAACATAACTCACTTCAATTCATTTGGGGATGTCAAATGGGGAATATTTGCGCGGTCGTTGAAGCTTGAATCCAACTTAATAGGTCAATTTCAGGATACCTCTCATCGGCTGGAATACTTGACTGAAGTCGGGATCTATATCGAACCTGAGTTCAAAAATGTCTTCGGATGGAATCTTCGTGGAGGGCTTCGAATTCACTCGTTTCCCAGTAAAGACAGTGGATTTATGGAGCCTAGGATTAGGGCTGTAAAAGTGAGAGAAAAGGACGAGTTTACAGTGGCTTTAGGATCATTTCATCAAGAAATTGTCGGTTTAACGGACCGCCGAGACGCATCTGGAGTTTTCACGGCATGGACATCTAGTCCGAACACTTTACCTGTCCCAGAAGCACTGCATGTCATTGTGGGCTATCGTAAGACGTTTTGGGGCAAATTTGATGTCAGCTTAGAAGGTTATGCAAAACGTCTACGCAACCTTTTTATACCCGAATGGACTGCGTACCCGCGCTTTACAACTAAAACTCAACCTGCTGAAGGGCGAGTCTACGGTGGAGATCTACGTTTTGAGTATCGCCAGGCACCATTTACGGGATTAATTACGTACGGGTTGTCGTCCGTCGAATACACCGCTAAACAAGAAAACATTGAACTTTGGTACGGGCAGGAAGAGCTGAAATTTCGACCGGCACATGACCGTCGGCACCAATTAAATGCAGTTGTTGCACTCGATTTTGGATCATTTGATTTGAATGTTCGATGGCAATTTGGTTCAGGTCTTCCATTTAGTCGGGCGCTTGGATTTGACGGTTTTACCGTTGTCGATGGAAATTTGGACGTGTTTTCAGATCCAGGAAGCAGGCGGGTTATTTACGAACGACCCTATAACGGGGTATTGCCAACGTATCATCGTTTGGATATCACAATACAAAAAAAGATACTTCTACCTCACGGTGTAGCTCTCTCTGGAATGTTGGGCGTTATCAACGTATACGACCGTATGAATCTATTTTATTTGGACGTTTTTACACTTCGTCGAGTTAATCAATTACCGTTTGTACCAACATTTGGTCTAAAAATGGATATCGAATGAGATATCAAATTTATATCGTCGCACTGGCTCTCTCGAGCGGTTCGTTAATGATCCTTTTTTCGGGGTGTGATGAAACAGTAAACCCAATCTTGGGAAGCGATGAGACTTTTTCGTTCTATGGATTCTTTAATCCTCGCGAAGACACGCAGGCCATTCGTGTTTATTCGATCGATGGAATATTAAAACCTGAGACGAGTCAAAAACTAGATGCTATCGTTACTTCCAAAAACAAAAAAACCGGAGAAACGGTACTTTGGAGGGATTCGACCATTGTATTCAAAAACCAGACCGTCGGACACGTTTTTTATGCGCTTTTTCGACCCGAACACGGGGCTGAATACACGTTTGAAGCTCTGCGCTCTGATGGAAAGAGGGCCTATTTGGATTTGATCGTGCCTAATGATGGAGATGCCGAGCTAGTTAGCATTTTGTCGACCAGAAGCAGTGTCATTGCAGAGCTCCATTGGAAAAACGTGCCGAGAGTGCTTCAAGCTATAGCGACCTACTCGGTTAGAATACCTTTTCCTGATCGGAGCGACACCACTACCATTCGGGTTAGAATTCCAAGCGGTCAGGCACAACAGACTAGTTCGGGCGATTGGAAAGTAACTATACTGCCGTCAACAGACATAGGAACGATCTTTTCAACCTTGGTGCTACAGCCTGGTACAAGCCCAATACTTTTAAACGAAATTGAGGTAAGTGTTTTTGTCGTTTCGGATAATTGGGTCCCACCAACTGGTGCATTTGATGCCGATCTGCTCGTTCAACCTGGAACATTTGATAACGTCGAGGGCGGATTTGGATTTATCGGCAGCGGCTATTTTGATAATTACACTTTTGAATTGTCGGATAAACAGAAACAAGACGCAGGATTTGCGATCAAGTAATTCAATCCTCTTTTGGAATTGGGCTGAATCCTGTGAGAATGCAGTGCGTTCACGAAGTGATTCAAATTTGATTGAAACTTGGCGCAATTGGCTGGCCTATCGACCTCCGAACGTTTTCGGACTAAAACATTTCTAACTCATGCGTAGCTATTTGAAATCGTTTTTTCCCCTTTTGCTGGTTTTTTTGCTGGCAAACCCCGCCTTTTCGCAGCAAACGGATCCCATGACGGCTGGAATATTGTCGTTTCGGTCTGGTAACTACTCGGAAGCCGTATCACAATTTGAAAAAGCGTTGTCGGCAGATCCAAACAATGCTGAAGCTCACTTTTTGTTGGCTCGATTGTTTTGGGAAACAGACCTGAGGGACTCAAAACGTGCAAAGAAGGAAATCCAAGACGCTCTTCTAATAGAGCCCAACAACGTTCAGTATTTAGTTGCTTCATTGCAACAACTCAGGGAAGACGCAGCCTTTTTCTTTACTGATAAAACGAGAGAGCGTTTACGTCGCGATTTGGCAAAGAAGATAATAGTCCTTGATGAGACAAATTCGTTTGCACACGAGGAACTGGGTAAGACGTATATCCGAGATTTTTGGCGTTATAGAAATGCCTTGATGTATCCAACGTTGACTTTTAACGAGTATAAATATCGAGGTTCAAGTGAGCCTGATCCGATGGCTACTCGGCTTTTGGATGATTTACGAGATCTAGAAGAGGCCACTGGTCAGGCGGCATCCGACGTTCGCACTGAGCAAATGGGCAGCGTTGAGGCAAATTGGGACCCTAGCTCCATTTTTATGGCGGACGAGTTTGATGTTGACGCTCTTAAAAAGCAAGGATTTCCGGTTATGGATATGTCCGGAAGAGCCCAAGTTGCATACGACAAAGCGATTGTTCACCTCAACGCATCGTTAGAGTCTGACCCACGACAGCGTTCAGTTTATGACCATTTGATGGAGATTTATTCCCTTAAAGGGGAATTTGATGAAGCCCTGAAAATGCTCTCTCAGATGTATGTGTTTTTTCCGGAGGATTTGAAATTATGGACCTATTTGGGATATGCGCATTATCATTCGGGCAATTTGGAGGCTGCATCAAAGTCATTTGAAACGGCGTTCCGGTATATGGATGAAACCACATCCTACGCCTACACTCATTTAGAAAGCATCCTTCCAGCAGATGAACTCAGGCTTTATGAGCAAGACCCTGCAGCTTATGCAGCCCGTTTCTGGATATCCAAAGATCCTAGATACCTCACTCCGTACAATGAACGGAAAATTGAACATTATGCTAGGTTAACCTACGCGGATCTGCTTTATGGAGCTCCTTTGGTTGACCTGAAAGGTTGGAATACCGAGCGTGGACAGATCCTCGTCCGATATGGCATACCGCAAGGAGACGTAGTCATCATTCCTCGTTCGGGATCTGGAGTTAGAAACAGTACACCTGCCGATGACGGGAATTCTGCAAGTTTGGCCATACAAGTGGGTAGGTCAGGTACCGGCCATGACATGATGGAAGAGGCCAACACGTACAATATTTGGGACTATGGCGAATTTAAGTTTGTCTTTGAAGATCCGTTTCGGAATGGAGAATATCGTCTGTACAGTCCAAGCGCAGCTGATTTAACGGCTGGCGGACTCCCTTGGGTGAATGATTACACGATCAAAGCCAAGGAAACCATTAAGAGGACCCCCGAGAGATATACCTACAAAGCTCCTGGTCGTCAGATTGAGTTGCCCTTTGTCGTGGCATCGTTTAAAGGCAAAACAAATAATACCGATGTGTATGTAAACTATGCGATCCCGATCACGACTGCGTTTAATCCGAAACAAGAGTTTATTAATGTGACCGCCAGTGCAGGTACGTTTGTGGTAGCTGAGAATCGGGACATGTTGGTAGAACGGAGGCGAACCATTTATGGGCTTCCAACCTCACAGGTGGTCCAATTTGATGAATCAAATTTGTGGGTAGACACCCAGATGATGTCTACACCTCCAGGACACCACGAAGTATCTGTCGAATTTGAGACTTCTGGTGGATCAACGGTGGCTGTTCAGCGCCGTGAGGTTGACATACATGACTTTTCGGGAAGTCAATTATCCATGTCTGATATTCTGCTCGCCTATCGAATCGAAGAAACGGACAACGGAAAACCGATTGTGGCGACGGATATATTCCGGAATAACTTGAGCATTCAGCCTGCTCCATGGACCGTATTTGCGCTCGATCAACCGATGTACATCTATTTTGAGGTCTACAACCTGACTCTTGGGAGCGATGCACAGGCTCGTTATGAAGTGGAAGCCACTCTTACTCCAAAAGACAGTGGAAGTGGCGTAGGCAAGCTGCTAAGGGGACTATTTGGAGGTAGCAAGGGAGGAGTATCTACTGGCGTGCCCATTTCGGTATCGTCTACGACCGACGGCCAATATTTGATTTTAGATGCTCTAAATCAGGAAACGGGACTTTTCATCCTGAAAGTCAAAATCAAAGATACCGTTTCTGGCAAGGAAGTCGAGATGGAAAAGGATCTATTCCTTGAATAGGTTGACTCCTAACGTTTTGATTTCGCGGCTTGGGAAACGAATTGATCCATGTCTCGAACTAAACTTTTAAGCGACGCTTTGTACGTTCGTACACTTTCTTGCAGTGATGGATCGGCAATGCCTAAAATCTGAACGGCCAATATGCCGGCGTTTTTGGCATTTCCGATTGCGACCGTGGCAACTGGCACTCCGGATGGCATTTGCACGATAGAAAGTAAAGAGTCCATTCCGTCTAGATGTTTTGTGGGTACAGGAACGCCTATGACTGGAATGGGAGTCGAAGCCGCAATCATGCCCGGAAGGTGAGCCGCGCCTCCGGCACCAGCAATAATGACTTTCAATCCTCTTTCAACTGCTGAGGAGGAATACTCATACATAGCCTCAGGAGTGCGGTGAGCGGACAGGACTCTAGCTTCAAACCCTACGCCGAACTCCGACAATATGTCGGCAGCAGCCTCCATAATAGGCCAATCAGATTGGCTTCCCATTGCGATCCCAACAAGTACTGGCTTTATGGTGGACATGTTTGGCTTGAGTTTTAGTAAATGATTCAGTTTAAAGCGTAATAATACCAGCGGCTTGTTCTGCTCTGATGCGTGCGGTATGTGTGTCATTTGCCGTGACGGTAACATGACCCATTTTACGATTTGGACGTGTTTCCGTTTTCCCGTAAACATGTACGGACGTTCCAGGAATAGCAAGAGCTGCCATGAGTCCCGTGGTCTGGGCTAGGCCCTCTCTTTTGCCAAGTAAATTTATCATAACTGCTGCAGGCACCCGTAAAGAGGGGTCGCCTAATGGCCAATTCAATATGGATCGGACATGATTTTCGAACTGAGAAGTATGGCAGGCTTCAATCGTGAAATGTCCGGTATTGTGCGGTCGCGGTGCCAATTCATTTACCATTAGGTGACCGCCATCTAATTCAAAAAATTCAACTCCTAAAAGGCCTACGACCGAAACGGCATCTGCAGCAGCAAGTGCCAATTTTTCTGCGGATAATTTGGTAGATTCGGAAACAGGGGCAGGGGCAGTTACAGCATGACATCGATGGTCTTTTTGTTCGGTATCCACAACCGGATAAACAACACTTTCGCCACTGGCTGACCGAGCCACCATAACTGCCAATTCCCTCCTGAAGGGGACGAATGACTCAATTAGAAGGCCATCATCGGCAGATAGAGCCTGCCAAGCCTGCTCCAGATCAGCTTCAGATGTTACGGTAGCATTTCCGTAGCCATCGTATGATCCTTCAAATCTTTTTGCGACGACCTTTTTGCCAAACAGGGAAAAAGCCGCTTTCGCCTGGTCAAGTGTCGCACATATTTTGTATTCGGAGACGGGAATCTTGGCGCGATCCATTGCCTGTTTTTGACGCCCTTTGTGGCGAATGATGTGTAATGTATCAGACGAGGGCCATACATGCGTATTGTTACCACTTACAGCTTCTGCAAGCTCGGCTGGAGCCCATTCGCTCTCTACCGTAACCACGTCGCAGTCCCTAACAAACGCTGCCATCACTGTCGGGTCATTCCAATCCCCTATGGTTGATTCTCCTATGTGAGATTCAGGGCCGGAAGCGCTGGGGGACAACGTTTTAACTCGAATGCCAAGCTGAATAGCTGCAATAGCCGACATGCGTCCAAGTTGTCCGCCGCCGAGTATGCCAATAGTTGGAAAGGAAGAGAAATTCTTCAAAAAATGCCTTAAAAATGGACGTTATTATTCTGACAGCAATTGATCGAGCATCATTTCGTCCTCGACCAAGACCTGTCGTGCTTTTGAACCTTCAAATGGCCCAACGATTCTAGCATCTTCCAACTGGTCTACGATTCGAGCTGCTCTTGAATAACCTACGGCAAGCTTTCGTTGTAACAAGGAAACAGATCCCTGCTGAGCCCGCACAATGATACGAGCAGCATCAACGAATAGCTCATCTTTCGGCCCCCCAAGGCCAGACAAAGAAGCTGGGCCAGAAACTTCCTCAATAGATGGAAGCAGGTACGGCCCGGGGCCTTCTTGATCACCTATAAATCCAGTCAGCCTATCAATTTCAGAATTTGTGACAAAAGGGCCTTGTAATCGAGTAATTCGGCTCCCGAGCATATACAATAAGTCTCCGTTACCTACTAGGCCCTCGGCTCCATTTTGATCTAAAATAGTACGAGAATCGATCTTTGAAGCCACTTGGTACGCAATTCTTGAGGGGAAGTTGGCCTTGATTAATCCCGTGATGACATCGACTGATGGGCGCTGGGTGGCCAGGATTAAGTGAATTCCAACGGCTCGGGCCATTTGGGCAAGTCGGGCAATCGGGCCTTCAATGTCCTTGCCGGCGGTCATCATGAGATCGGCCAACTCGTCCACAATTACAACGATATATGGAAGTAGACGATGACCGTCTTCGGTACTTAAACTCCCTGATCGAAAACGTTCGTTATATTCCTTCACAGACCTGACGCTAGCCATTGAAAGAAGGTCGTACCTGCCTTCCATTTCCTTCTCGCAACTCTTCAACGTGCCAAGTGCCTGAGAAAAATCGGTAATAATGGCGTCTTCCGCTTCAGGCGGCATGGCAACATAATGAGACGCTATTTGGGCGTAGGCGGACAATTCGATTTTTTTAGGATCGATCATCACAAACTTTAAGAGGGAAGGAGGAACTGAATAGAGTAGGCCTGCGATGAACGTGTTCACTCCAACTGATTTACCGGATCCCGTCGCACCAGCAATTAGCACATGCGGCATCTTAGTTAAATCCTGGAGTACGATATCTCCCTCAATTGACTTTCCAAGAATCAGCGGAAGCTGCATGTCATTTTCTTGAAAAGTCCTAGTCTCAATAATGTCACGAATCTTGACCAATTCTCGGTGTCTGTTAGGGATTTCAACGCCAATGGCAGATTTTCCTGGAATTGGAGCAATCATGCGAATGCCTTTGGCCGCCAAAGCCATGGCTAAGTCGTTTTCAAGCGATGTGATTCGGCTGATCTTTACGCCTGGTGCAGGCGTCAATTCATAAAGTGTTACAGTGGGGCCCACGACCGCTTCGATTCCAATTATGTCAATATTATAGGTCGCAAGTTTGTCCAATAATATTTGCTTGTTCTCTTCGAGCTCGACATAGTCAATCTTGTGTTTGGTTTCTGGAGCGTATTCAAGAAGATCCAAACCAGGCATGATAAAGCCATAGTCCGAGCTGGAGAGCACATTGCGTGAGGCTCTTTTGGCCTTTTCTTCAACACGCTGTTCGTGAACTACAATTTCAAAGTCGTCTGAATTATCTTCATTTTCTACCGAAACAATTTTAGGAGCACCGGGCCAAATGGATAGCGGTAAACGTGTCGAGGATCCCAAACCAGATGTTGATTCGCTGTCTGGGGAAGAGTCCGAAGAACGACTAAATTTATCCTCGGGAAATTGACTTCGTTTCAGGCCGCGTTCTTCTGCAGCTTTTTTAAGCCTGGCTTCTTCGCGTTGACCGGCTTCCGTTTTTTTAGAGACCTCTCGATCTTTCCGAGTTTCCTGCAAAAGTTGATCCCGGGCTTCTTTACGTTCCTCTTTTCGGACCGTTCTCGTAGCCCATCTTTCGCCAAAACCCTTTCGAATGGATAGGAAGCGGTTTTCGACCCGGTCAAGAGTTCGCTGAACATCTCGATCAACCAACAATAACATCGATATGGTTAAGGCAGAAATAATGATGATAAAGGATCCAATCGAGCCGAAAATTCGCTGCATCCAACCTGCGGCGCCAAACCCCCATTCTCCACTGTAAACAATTAGATCGGTATGCGATGTTATCGAAATCCAGCCAAATAACGTAGCCAGCACATAAGCAGCCGAAATAATCAGCAAGGACGTAAATCTTAAATGAGAAGTTGTGCGGTGCCTAAACCACGCATAACCCCAGGAAACACTCACCGCAGGCAACGCGAGGGAGCAATATCCAAGGAATTTTGGAACTAGGAACAATGCTATAGCGCCCCCGGTCAGCCCAAGCGCGTTTCCGGCGTTTTTTGAGCCTGGAGCCAAAAGAGAGTTCCACGAAAATCGCTGCGCCAGCAGATTATCGGCTACATCGTAGGTAAGAATGGCCAATGTGATCAGGACAGAAACAAGGATCAATATAATTCCCAACACCTCGCGTTTGCGCTGAGGAGAAACCAAAGGACTCTGGTCACTTTGTTTGGGCTTGGTTGTTTTTCTTTTCTGTACGTTCGTGGCCATGTCGGAATCTACGGTGTTCTAGCTCTACCCGCCAATCTGGGTTCGTTTAATTAGATATGAAACGGGGGTTTTTGAACAGTAGCTGAAAATATTTTTCCGCGCGCTGAAATTTGAATCTGTGACCCCGGTGCTGTGAATTGAGGATCATTCTTAACATATCCCATCCCAATACCAGTGCTCAGAATGGGGGATTGAGTACCACTAGTAACTTCCCCAATCGTTCGACCAGCAGAGTCTTGAATTTCGTATCCATGACGAGGTATTCCCCTTTCTTTAACGACGAATCCAACTAATTTCATGGAAGGGCCGGTTTCTTTTATTTTGGCCAAAACAGCTTTTCCATTGAAATTGGGCTTATCCAATTTCGTTACCCAACCTAATCCTGCCTCAATCGGATTATGATTTTTGGATATATCGTTGCCATGCAAACAATACCCACTCTCTAACCGAAGTGTATCCCTAGCGCCTAGGCCAGTTGGTTTGATACCAAACTCTTGACCTGCTGTAAGAAGCGCATCCCAAACAATTGGAGCATCTTTGGCAGAGCAATATAATTCAACCCCAACTTCTCCTGTGTACCCAGTTCGAGAAACGATGACACCCTCAAGGCCAAGGAAGGCATTGGCTTGCGGGGTTGCGAAATGATAATACTTTAGAACTGAAGCGTCAAAACCCGTAGCTTTTTGCAAAATGTCAAAAGATGCCGGCCCCTGCAGGGCCAAAAGGCCATATTTGGCCGATTTGTTGACTAAAACAGCGTTGGCGGTGTTGTTTTGCTGCATCCATGCCCAGTCTTCGTCAATATTACCCGCGTTAATAACTAACAAGTAGTTCGATTCACTTATCCGATAGACCAAAAGGTCGTCGATGATACCACCTTCCAAATTACACATTGCGGTATACAGAGCTTTGCCATCATACAGTGTGCTGATATCGTTGGTGACCAGATTTTGAATAAACGCCATGGCGTTAGGGCCAGTAACGCTTACTTCTCCCATGTGGCTGACGTCGAACAAGCCAGCCTGTTTTCGAACGGCATGATGCTCATCGATTATGCCGGTGTACTGCACCGGCATCGAATATCCCGCAAAAGGAACCATTTTCGCCCCCAACTTGATGTGCTGATCATTTAAAGGGGTATTTTTTAAAGGCGTATCTGACACGATGGTAGTAGAAAATGGGTTAGACAAATAAGAAGGCTCTTCAGGATGTGAAAATACGCTGATTTGCGGTGTAGGACAACGACTATAGAGCTTCTGTTGTTACAATTGATATGCTGAAAATCCAGCGGTGCCAAGAACTTGTACAGCTTGAGAAGCATCAAGCAAAGTATCGAATCCCAGACGAAACGTTCCACCGGTTCCCTCTCGAATTCGAAGTAGTTCAATGTCTTTAATATTCAGTTCAGCAGTGAACAAAGAAGTGGTTATTTCAACCAGTGCCCCGGGCCTATCAGACGCAAATACAAAGACGTCGGCAAGTGGCTTTAAAAATCCCTTGCGATCTGTTGGAATGAAATCGCGGGTTTGTTCTGCGTCTTGAAACTGTCGATGTACCATTGCAAGATCACCAGAAATCAAATTGTTCTTAATGACGTCAATTTGATCTTGCAGGAGGCCCAAGGCGGTGATAATCTCGTCTTCGTTGCTTTCCAAAATGTCTCTCCACATTTGAAATGGCGAGGAGGCAATTCTGGTCATGTCTCGAAAACCGCCGGCAGCCAAAAGAAGCACTTCAGGATCATCTATGCGAGCCTTACCGGCAAGATTGACCAACAAAACGGACATTAGT
>CALFHN010000109.1 GCA_937876355.1 uncultured Bacteroidota bacterium
GCATGCTGGAGTTTTTGGAGACCGACCTTTCATTGGATATGGTTGCCGGACACGCGATGGCAAAAGAGCACCTCCGTGCAGCAGCCAAAGCCCTTAAAGCTGGCCGTCCGGACGTTATGCCTATGGGCTATTTAGTCAGCGGACCTGTTGGCACTGGGAAAACGTTTTCAATTATGTGTTTTGCTGGGGAAATTGGCGTCCCCATGGTCAAGTTGAAAAATTTCCGGTCGCAATGGCAAGGGCAAACCGAAGCAAACCTAGAAAAAATCTTAACCTTGCTCCAAGCAATGACCCCGGTTGCGGTCATGATTGATGAGGCCGACGCGGCACTCGGAAACCGAGATGCTGGCGGAGACTCTGGCGTTTCAAAAAGGGTCTTCGGTCAAATTGCTCAATTTATGTCACAGTCTAAAAACCGTGGTAAAGTAATTTGGTTTTTGCTTACTGCGCGGCCGGACTATATGCCTGTTGATCTCAAACGTCAAGGTCGAGCTGAAGAACATATTGCTCTCTTCTACCCTTCTACGAGGCAAGAACGGGAAGAATTGCTCAACGTTATGCTAAAAAGAACGAGCGTTGATATCAATATGAGTGAAGTCCCTGATGCACTTCTAAACGGCGAGCGGACTTTTTCGGGAGCAGACATGGAAGCGCTGTTAACACGCGCAAAATTTAGAGCAGCTTCCGCACCGCGATCTAGAGGCAAGGTGACACTGAAGATTCTCCAGGAAGTGGTAGACGACTTTATTCCGCCTACCTATCCACTGGAAGTAGAATTACAAACGCTTGTGGCAGTGTTAGAATGTACGAGCAAAGCTCTACTGCCAGAGATGTATAGGACTATGGATCGAGAAACAATCGTTCGTAGAGTGGACGAATTGTCTCACCTTATTAAGTAGATCGAATCGCGGCAAAGTCGCGCGTGTTGAACGACGATTCGGCTTCAAACGTCTAAGAACGGAAAGCGGGGGGTTGGCCATGGCCAACCCCCCGCTTTTAATGTCTACCAAAATTGAATGCCTTTATCCTTTCTTGCCTTTTTTCTTCTCGCCTGCTTGTTCGGCATCCAACAATCGTTCATACAATTCCCAGCTAATGAGAACGGCGTAGGGGCTGTTGTTTTTTTGAATCAAAATGCCCCTTTCAATTTCCTTTGCGTATTCGACCAATTCCGAGGTATTCGACCTCAATTCAGTAATAGTCGCTATCGCGTCGATTCCCTTAGTTAAATACATGGTCTTATAATAGTAGTTATCTAACTATAAATAACAAGCTAAATTTATGTTGTTAAAAACGCACATATCTACACTTTTTGTGCTGGTCGGGAAGTAATAATAACAAATAGCTACATAAACTTCGCAATGTATTTGTAGATAAGTTTTCAACATATGTGTCAAGCTTCACTTAATCCGGCTTAAATCTGAGCGGAAAAGTGCCCCAATTGAAGCTTTTCGGCATTTAACGCGCCGGGGTTTTTGAAACACCTGCCTCGTTTTTCACCCTATACATTGTCTCCAACTTCACTACATTCTTTTACCCACAGACTCCTTCCTTCTTAATAACACTCACATGTTTTTGTGCAAAGTGACTGGTACCATTGTGTCTAGTCAAAAAGATGTCGCCTTTCGAGATAGCAAACTTCTTGTCGTTCATCCCATCGATACAATCGGAGATTTAGAGGGCGAGATAGATATGCTGGCTATTGATCCTGGGTACGGTGCTGGAATGGGCGACACGGTACTTGTTGCCAAGGAAGGGTCGGTAGTTAGGCAGTTAATGAAGGGCAAGGACGCTCCGGCCAACGTGATTATTCTTGGTATTGTCGACGGTTGGTCCGCCGAAGCGTAGTCTTCTATCCTAATTTAGAAAACACCTGGGCATTGTGCCGACAAGATGGAGGGAGTACATTTAAGTCTCTCTGTATTCACAAGACAGTCGATTTTCATGACGGGCCATCCACGAACACCTAAGCGGAATAGAGTGCAAATATTGCCTCTTCTGCTTGCCTACACATTTTGTGTACTCGCACCCCAAATTGCATTCGCGCAAAAAAACAGTGCGGACATCCCAACTGTCTCCAATGTAGTCGCGATTCAGGGCGCAACGATTGTTCTTTCTCCAGGAAATTCTATCGAGGAGGCCACCGTAGTCTTTCGAAATGGAGTGATCGAAGCCGTAGGAAAGCGAGCCACCGTTCCCTACGACGCACAGCTCATTGATGGGAAGGGCCTGACCGTTTATGCAGGTTTTATTGATGCCCTTTCTCAAATAGGGGTGCCCGCGCCAGATAACACTACGAATAATGGACAACAGCAACAGGTAGTCGACCGTAGCGACCCCACTTTTGATCAAGCCGGAATAACGCCGCAGCAAGAAGTGCGATCGGTCTTGAAACCTTCAGATGCATCGGTTGATGCGTTTAGAAAGCTTGGTTTTACCGTGGCTCATAGTGTACCTCAAGGACGCATGTTGCCCGGCGAAGGTGCCATCATTCTATTATCTGGTGACAATGCAGATGCAATGGTCCTCAGCGATGAGCAGTCGATGTTCTTCCAGTTTGCCGGAGCAAGAGGCGTTTATCCAGGAACGCCAATGGGAATTATGGCAAAATTCCGACGCCTTTATATCGAATCGAATCGCAGGATTCATCTTAATGAGATGTACGATGAAAATCCGGCTGGAATGGTTCGTCCACCTTCCGATGTGGTTCACGAGGCGTTTTTCCCCGTGATTTCCGAAAAAAGACCCATATTCGTTTTCACCCAAGACGCCTTGCAAGTTCATCGCGCGCTTGCCCTACAAAACGAACTCAAGTTTAATATGGTGCTTACTGGATTATCCGAAGGATTTGATACGATCGATAAAGTAAAAAAATCAGGCGTTCCGGTTGCTCTTACGCTTGGCGTTCCAGCAAAACCGGAGTGGGCAGCCAAAATAAAAGCGGATTCGCTCGAGCTCATTTTGGCGTCCTTCAACGATGATACTCGCACGGCAACCTTTAGAGATATCGAAGCTGAAAAAAGAAATTTGGAAGCCAAACAGCTTATTTCGCGAAAACAATATTTGGACATGCCCGCTCAGTTTGCCGCAGTTGGCGTTCCTTTTTCCTTCACGTCATTTGGAGTTAAGTCTACAGACATCGCTTCCAATCTACGCGAGTTCACCGCATCTGGATTAAGTCCTGATGCTGCGCTCGCTGCGCTTACAACGACACCCGCAGGCCTGTTGGGTCTTTCGGCCAGCATGGGAAGCGTTGAAGTTGGCAAAATGGCCAACTTGGTCGTGAGCTCAGGGGATGTCTTCGACGAAAAGTCCTTTATCAAATATGTCTTTGTAAACGGTCAAAAATACGAATACGAAGCCGCCGAGAAAAAAGAAGAATCAGGTGCTAGTCGCCGCAGGGGCCAATAATCATTATGAAAATCAAACTATATATAACCGTTCTGGGACTGGCCTTTGTTTGTAATACGGCGACTTCTCAAGACGTATTAATACGACACGCTACGGTTCTCACGATTACGAAAGGGACCATGACTAACACGGACGTTTTGGTCCGCGACGGCATCATCTCTGAAATAGGAACCAACCTTCGTGCTCCTAGGGGTATTGAGGAAGTTGATGCCACGGGCAAGTTCTTAATGCCCGGAATCGTCGACGCACACTCCCACATTGCGCTATCTAGCGTCAACGAAGGGTCTAGCCCGGTCACGGCGGAAGTCACCATGGAAGATGTGACGGACCCGTATGACATAGGCATCTACCGCGCTCTCGCTGGCGGAGTTACCACATCGCATACCATGCATGGTTCTGCAAATGTGATTGGAGGTCAAAACGAGACCATCAAGCATCGCTACGGTAAAACAGATCCGGACGATCTTCGGTTCTTGGGTGCTCCTCGAACCATTAAGTTTGCATTAGGCGAAAATCCAACCAGATCGCACGGAAGACGAGGGTCACAAGGGGGAGGTGGTATCGTGCCAGCAACGCGAATGGGCGTCGAGCAAGTACTTCGATCATCGTTTGAAAATGGAAAACGCTACATGGAATCGTGGGATGCCTACGAAATCGATGTCAAAACTAATCCTCGTGCGGTTTCGCCAGAGTACAATGACCGTATGGAAATTATGGCTGACATTCTTCGCGGAGAGATCCTCGTTCATTGTCATAGCTACCGGGCAGATGAAATTGCGATGCTAATGCGCGTTCTGGCGGACTTTGGTGTGACCAAAATCACGTTTCAGCATGCAAACGAAGCATTCAAAGTGGCTCCGGAACTTGCAGCGTTTGGCGCAAGCGCCTCGGTTTTTGCCGATTGGTGGTCGTACAAAATGGAAGTGTACTACTCGACTGCCTATAATGCGGCCATTCTAATGCGAAATGGGGTTTTAACCTCTATAAATTCAGACTCTGGCGAGCTTAATCGGCACCTCTATCACGAAGCTGCGAAAAGTCAACGCTACGGTGGATTAACGGACGACGAAGCTCTCTCCATGATCACCATCAACCCGGCCATCCAATTAGGAATCCAAGACCGAGTTGGATCAATCGAAATTGGAAAAGATGCAGATCTTGCGCTTTATAGTGCCCACCCACTTTCGGTCTATGCCATCCCTGAGCAAACCTTTGTGGACGGTAAAAAATATTTTGACCGAACCACCGATCCTGACGACATGCGAATTCAGGTCAGTCCTACGGCGAGTTTTAGTTCATACGAAACTCAAATCACGGGGAAAGATCATTTCCACGGGGATAACGAAATTCTAGATTTTGAAGAGCTTTTCGGCGTGGTATTAGAAACCACTACATCGACTTCTACATCCAATTAATACAGGACGCTGGAAAAATGAATCTATTACTCACTTTCATTCTTGCTTTTCTGACCCTCTTTCAACAGCAAGACCAAGAGCAAAAAGCCCGCCAAGGAACCTACGCGATTACAAATGCGCGTATTGAAACAGTTTCAGACGGTACAATCGAAAATGGCACTATTGTCATTCAAGGAGACCGGATTATTGCGGTTGGCAAGAATGTAACCATCCCACCCGGAGCCGAGATTATTGACGGCACGGGCATGCACGTATACCCCGGTATGATCGACTCAGGGACCAGTCTAGGCCTCACTGAAATTGGTTCCGTAGCTGAGACGAACGATACCAACGAAATAGGTGAGATTACGCCTCACATGGATGCTTTGACAGCCATTAACCCTAATGCAACAGCCATACCGGTAACCAGGCTTTCCGGGGTTACTACCGTGATTGCAGAGCCTTCGGGCGGCTTACTTCCAGGAACTGCGGCCATGGTCAATCTTTTCGGGTATACAGCTGAACAAATGCAGGTTGGCAATGCCAAAATGCTTGTTCTACAGTTTCCAGTTAAACGGACCGGTGGTGGACGCGGTGGTTTTGGCGGAGGCCGTGGGGGTTTTGGAAACGGTGCCGCTAGCGACCCAGACGAGGAGTACAAAAAAGCATTGGATAAGCTAAATGAAGTTTGGGATCGGGCCGAACTTTATAACCGGATTGAAGAGGCATATACCTCTAGCCCTCAAGGAAAAGTGCGTCCGGTTTACGCCCCTGAAATGGATGCTATTAGGCCTGTACTCATAGGAGAGCGGACACTCATGGTAAAAGTTGACTCGGAGCCAGCCATCTTGGCAGCCATCACTTGGGTCAAAGAACGCAAAATTCAGAAAGTTGTGTTTTCCGGTGTATCTGAAGGTTGGCGGGTTGCCGATAAACTGGCAGAAGCGGGAATCTCTTGCCTGGTCGGCCCCATGTTGGCCACACCGACGAGGGGTTCAGATCGGTACGACCGAGCCTATTCAAATATTGGGATTATGGCTGACGCAGGCGTTAAGGTGGCTATTCGCAGCGGCGAGTCGGAAAACGTACGTAACCTCCCGTTTAACGCAGGGTTCGCAGCAGCCTACGGTCTTGGAAAGGAAGCAGCCCTGCGAGCTGTTACGTTAGGCCCGGCAGAGATGTTTGGCATTGATAAAGACTTCGGCTCACTTTCAGTGGGTAAAAAGGCGAATCTTTTTATCTCAGATGGCGACCCATTTGAAACGGCTACTAACATCCTTGTGCTGTTCATTGATGGATTTAACGTCCCAATTGAAAGCCGCCATCTCGACCTTTACAAAGAGTTTTTAAACCGAGATGAAGGCCGCCTGAAACCGGTGGAAGTGTTGCCAGCAGGTAATTAATTCAGAATCTTCGTTCCCGTTTGGGCGGTCAATGGTAGAGATCATACAGCGGAAGCCGAAAGAAAGCGGAATGTTCGGCTGGTCCGGAACGTTGTGGGCAGTACAACTGCTCATTCCGGTGATCGTATGTTCTTTTGGCGCTCAAATCGTCCATGGACAAAATCGGCCTCCTCAAGCAAGACCGGATGCTGAGCACTACTTCTATAGGGATCAGGATTTTGGAAGCGACGGCATATTTAATCCGTTGTATTGGATCATCAACGATTCCTTTGACACCGTGCAGCTAGGTGTTCACGAGAGAAAACTGGTGTCTAGAGATTATGGCACCGATGTAGCAAACCTATGGAATAATCTTTCCGACCCATTTGGCGTAATTCGGGAATTTGGCTGGAAAAATTTTATCTCCCAAGAGGTCTTTCCCCTCAGTTTTGGTATAGAAACCGCGCTCTGGGCTCCAAACTATCTCCTTCATGTGGTTGGCGGAGGTATCTCCTACCGATTACTAAATGAGTACTACGAAGCCCATGGAATAAAATATCCAGGATTGGCTTCCGTTTCAACGGTGGTCATTGAGCGACTCTTCAACGAACTCAACGAAAATAATGGGCGCACTGGAATTAATGTAGATCCCATCGCCGACGTGTTCATTTTTGATCCAGCCAGTATTTTGATTTTTCAATCGAAGCGCATTCAGCGATTTTTTGGCTCAACATTACAAGCATCTGTATGGGGCAAACAACCTTCTTTTGTTGTGCCTCGGGGAGAATTACATAATGTGGGGCAATATTACGCGCTAAAGTGGAGACCTCCCGGATGGAAAAATACTAGCCTGTTCCATCATTTTGGGATGGGTGCGCTGGGAGGACTATCTCGCGATCTAAAAACTGGATACACCGTCTCCGTTGGGATAGGTTTTAAGTCGAGCCAGCTACGCACGGTAGACGTTCGCACTGGCACTCAAACCATAATTGCTGCTCCTTCAATAGGATTTTTTATAGATCGAAAAAATTCACTCCTGGCGTCTCTTCAACTTTCGGATGCTCACGACAAAATCATCGAATTGAACGTGTATCCGGGATTTTTACCGATTTCAGGGACTGGACTTTGGGTATCATCGACCAGAAGTGGCCGCATTGACCTAGGCATCTCAACAAAGATTGGTATTGGACTAGGCACTAGCGTCCATTAGCCTTTCTCAGTCAGCTTGACGGCATCCCAATGAGCATCCATTTGCTCAAGTGTTGCATCGACCAGCGAAATTCCGTCTGCTTCCAAACCTTTTTCTACCCCTTGGAAACGCCTGATAAATTTGTCGTTGGTTCGGCCAAGCGCATTTTCCGGATTGATACCAGACTTTCTAGCATAGTTGATCAAAGCAAAAATCACATCACCCAATTCCTTTTCTTGTTCAACCAAAGAGGCACCGCTTGATGCCAATTCTCTGAATTCGCCCATCTCCTCCTCGACCTTTGTCCAAGCATCTGGTGGTGATGGAAAGTCAAACCCTACTCCAGCAGCCTTTTCTTGCATCCGGTACGCTCTTAGCAGCGCGGGCAAATGCCGGGGGACACCTTCCATTGCCGATTTTTTTTCGCCTTCCCTAATTTTAATCGTTTCCCAATTGGTCAAGACTTCGGCGACATTAGTTACTTTTGTATCACCAAAAACGTGTGGGTGTCGCCGAATCAGTTTTTCGGTTTCGGCCTCGATCACATCTTTGAGCGTAAATGAATCGGACTCAGCGGCTATGACGCTGTGAAACACCACATGAAGCAAGATGTCGCCTAGTTCTTTCTTAAGATTTGGCCAGTCCTCTTGATCAATTGTTTCTACCGTCTCATAAGCCTCCTCAATTAGAAGGTGCTTGACGCTCTCGTGTGTTTGAACCTTGTCCCACGGACAATCTCGACGAAGTTGCCGGACAATGGCAACAAAATCAGCAAAAGCTTCCAGGGAAGCTCCAGTCTCGGTAAACACTGGATCAAATATTTTTTCAGTCACTTGTATTCTCTGGTTTTCGACGAGATTTGTTG
>CALFHN010000110.1 GCA_937876355.1 uncultured Bacteroidota bacterium
CTAAGGGCCTGCATTCTTTCCAGTTCTTCTGCGGAAAGCTTCGAGCGCTTAACTGGTTCAGATTCCGGCATCTTAAATCGGGCATAAGGATTATCGTCGGGCTTCAACTTCCCGTCTTTAACGGCTTCGTTGACGATAGTTTGTATAATCTTAAGCGCGACGGCTCTCGTACTGCCACTGTTTCCGCCTTTTTCGACCATGGACAAGTCAAAGGCCTTCAAAATTCGAAAAGTGAAATTTCGCCAAGTGAGGGGCCTGCCGGCTGAATCTTCGAACTTGCGTAGAACGGCCCTTGCCCGTCGCCAGTAATACACCTGGTCCCTTTTGCGCCTTTCTTCAAGCCATACATCGGCAAAAGTCCAAAAATCAGATGAGTCGGTAAGTTTTTTTACCGCAAGCTTTAAGGTATCTGCTGTAATCGATTGTTCGTCCTCTGTCATCCGATGAAGAACTTTTTCGGCTGCATGAATACGTTTTTGAATTGCACGATTGAGATCCTCTGCATGAGGATGTCCAGCGCGAACTTCACCTTTTTTAGGATTCCAATACGACTTTGTTACCTTAATGCCAAGCCTTACGTACCGAGTCCGATTGCCCGCCTCAAGCCGGAGCATTACAAGGTGTTGGCCTTTTTTATCGGTTTTCCAGGTTTTTAAAGTGGCATTAATCGTAGCCATTTCCGTAACCGTACTTTAATGATGGTTTTGGTTAAGGAATAGGTTAAGGAAAACCATGCATAAATGGAAGTCAACAAAACTCATTGAGCACAAAAAAAGCCCTTCATGATTAATGAAGAGCATTTTTGGGTGTCATCGTGTGTCACCGATTATCATATCTGTGCCCAGGACTGGACTCGAACCAGCATGCCCTTTCGGGCACCGCCCCCTCAAGACGGCGCGTCTACCAATTTCGCCACCTGGGCAGGTGGTACGCCTCGCAAAAGGCGCCCAGTCGTCCTATGACAACCTTGTGATCCCGCCTGGGTTCGAACCAGGGACCCTCTGATTAAAAGTCAGATGCTCTGCCAGCTGAGCTACGGGATCAAATTTGGAGCGAACATCCATCCGTGGATATAAAGACGCTCCGGCACAGAAAAGAAATTTACGACTTTATACCCATCTAGTCCAAGTCAATCGGTTTGAAGGTTCGGTGAGATTCGCCCATATGGCAATACCATAATTCCTTCATGTTATACCTCAAAAGTAGCTGTCCTGACATCAAATCAGGTGCGAAATTGACAAAACCATTGACCATGTAGATTTCTGCAGGGCTACAATTGTAAATCAATTTGCATTCTCGGTCACCTTTTCGGCGATCGGTGGTAAAGATCGCCGCAATTAACCCATTTTCTGCCGAGCCCACAAAAATGTCTTGTTCTTCTTGGTCGACGCTCATCGTTTCATTGATGAAGCCATAGTCGATGGGGTAGATAATATCCGGATAGGAGGGATGTACCGAAAGTTGGGGTCGGTCGATGGTAATTCCCTTTAGCTGGATCACCCCCACCCATCTTTCCCAATCAATCCATCCCGGAAGGTGAATCATATCGACCTATTTTTCTGAAGGACTCTTTTGAAGCAGTTGAATATGTAATTCTTTAAGCTGATGTTCGTCGACTATGTCTGGAGACTGCACCATCGGCTCTTGGGCGCTCTGGGTTTTTGGGAACACAATTACATCTCGAAGCGAAGATGCGCCCGTTAGGAGCATTACAATGCGATCTAGGCCGAATGCAATCCCTCCGTGCGGAGGTGCGCCATATTTAAAGGCGTCAAGCAGAAATCCAAATCTGGTCTGGGCTTCTTCTTTGCCAATTCCAAGGGCATCAAACATCATCTGCTGCACGTCAGGACGATGGATACGAATAGATCCGCCGCCAATTTCGCTACCGTTTAAGACAATGTCATAGGCTTGCGCGCGAACGGCTCCTGGGTCAGTGCCTAGTTTGGCCATGTCTGCGGAAGCGGGGGACGTAAAGGGGTGGTGCATGGCATGGAATCGGCCGGCTTCCTCATCATACTCGAGTAACGGGAAGTCGGTGACCCACAAGAATTTCCACGGACCGCCAGGATTGTCACTAATCAAATCCAATTCAGAGGCCATGTGCAGTCTGAGCGATCCCATTTGCTCAAACACTTTCGGTGCGGGGCCGGCCATGACCAAAACGAGGTCTCCCGTTGTCGCTCCGCACTGTTCAACCGCATTTTGGACAAACGATGTAGAAAGCACTTCTTCTTTGACGCTGGATTGAACCCCAGAACCATCCGTTGGAAGCTTAAAGTGAAACAAGCCGCCGCCTTTAAGTTTTTGCCGGACAATGTCTTTGTCGATTTTGTCCAGTTTTCCGCGTCCGGTATCGCCCCAACCTGGAATGACAATCGCGACTATAGCGCCGCCGCTGTCGAGTGTGGAGTCAAAAACACGGAATCCAGATCCTGAAAACACGGAGCTAAGATCGTGGAGCTTCATGTCGAAGCGTAGATCTGGTTTGTCAGAACCATAGATGCGAATGGCCGAGTCATATGAAATACGTGGGAACGGTAATTCTAGATCAACTCCTTTCACGTCTTTCCAGATTGCGCTGATCATTCCTTCGGCAGTGGAATAGATCATTTCCTCTGTAGCAAACGTCATTTCGACGTCTATCTGGGTGAATTCAGGCTGACGGTCTGCTCGAAGATCCTCATCTCGAAAACACTTTACGATCTGGAAGTACCGGTCAAACCCGGCGACCATCAAGATCTGCTTATAGGTCTGTGGCGACTGCGGGAGGGCAAAAAACTTGCCCGGGTGGACGCGGCTCGGAACCAAATAATCGCGAGCGCCCTCCGGAGTCGACTTCATCAATACTGGAGTCTCGACCTCGACGAATTGCTCTCCATCATAAAATCGGCGTACTGATTGGTAGACGCGGTGCCTGAGCATTACGTTTTCCTTCAATTCGGTCCGGCGCAGATCGAGGTATCGGTACTTCATGCGTAGATCGTCCGATGCATTGGACTGCTTTCCTTCGTGTGTGGAAACCATAAAAGGCAGCGGGTCGGATGTGTTTAAGATCAACATATCCTGAGCCTCCAGTTCAACAGAAGCGGTAGCCAAGCCTGTGTTTTTAGCCTCAACTTCGCGGCTAACAACTTTTCCTTTTACTGAGATCACGAATTCAAATCGAAGTGATTCAGCCAATTTGGCAGTTTGCGGGTTGTCCGTTGGATTAAAAACGATCTGAGTAATGCCGTATCGGTCTCGCAAGTCGACAAAAATAAGCCCGCCAAGGTCGCGACGTGTGTCTACCCAGCCCTTTAATACGGCCGTCTGGCCAATACTTTCGCTTCTTAATTCGCCGCACGTATGAGTACGTTGGCCGTGGGTGTCAACTTGAAATTGTGATACGGACATAAAAAACTCGATTATCCGGTACTTTGGGCATTAATATTGGAATCGAACAAATATAAGGTGCTTAATTGGAGGGAAGGCTGAAAAATTGGTTTAGACACCAATCCTTCAATTCTCTATCTTGATTCGACAATATTTTAGTACGCAATCGTATTAACCAGATGGAAATGACGATATGAATCAAATTGCCCCTCCACTTGGGAAGACTTTTTTTGGTCATCCCCGCGGATTAGCGACCCTTTTCTTTACAGAGATGTGGGAAAGGTTTAGCTATTACGGAATGCGAGGATTGCTAATCCTGTTTTTGACGGCAACCACAATCTCGGAAAACCCGGGGATGGGGTTGGACGCAATGACCGCGGCTGCCATCTATGGACTGTATACCGCATTGGTCTACCTCACAACCTTACCAGGAGGCTGGGTTGCAGATAATATTTGGGGCCAACGAAAAGCCATATTTATAGGTGGCTGTATTATTGCGGCAGGCCATTTTAGTATGGCGATTCCAACGGACGAGACCTTTTTCGCCGGCCTTATTCTGATCGTTATCGGTACTGGATTGCTCAAACCTAACGTTTCAACAGCGGTTGGTGAACTCTATCCGGAGGGCGGTGCGCGTCGCGATGCTGGCTTCTCAATCTATTACATGGGGATAAACCTTGGCGCGTTCCTAGGACCTCTTCTATGCGGATACTTTGGCGAAGGCATCAATTGGCATTATGGCTTTTCTCTGGCTGGCATCGGAATGGTTGCTGGGCTTATTCAATTCCGTGCCGGGTTTAAACATATGGGCGACATTGGGTTAGCTCCGGAATATGAAGGACGTAAAGAGAAGGAACGTAAGTTTTATATGATCACTGCAGGTGTCGCGGCCGTGATTGCGTTGTTCGCCTACTTAGTAAGCAGCGGCGTTATCGATGTGACTCTTCAACAAATAGCGGCCACTCTTGGTGGTTCGATTCTTTTTATTGTGGGCGCATTTTTTGTTTACCTGATTGCATTCAGCAAGCACACTGCGATAGAAAAAAAGCGTTTCGGTATCATTTTTTGGCTGTTTCTCCTAATTGCCATTTTTTGGGCCGGATTTGAACAAGCTGGGTCCTCGATGAATTTGTTTGGCGCCTCGGGCGTTGATCGGGTGATGTTCGGTTGGGAGATGCCTGCTTCTTGGTTCCAGTCGGTCAACTCTACGTTTATCATTATAATGGCGCCTGTGTTTGCGTGGTTATGGCTCTTTTTGTCCAAAATCAACAAACATCCGTCGTTCTTATATAAGTTTGCCCTTGGGCTTTTCGGGCTTTCTGTTGGATTTTT
>CALFHN010000111.1 GCA_937876355.1 uncultured Bacteroidota bacterium
CATTGGGTTATTCGCGATTTGTCCCAAACTTTATAAGGAGTTTGGGACTTTTTGTTCTACTTATGTCCATCAATACGCTGGCGAACCCGCTCGGCGAGTTGTTTTTGCTGGGCGGCTTTCGTGTATCGCTGAACCTCCGTAACTGTATCGTGCCCGGTGATGGACATGATTTCGTGGACCGTACATCCGATATCAGCAAGGTGGGATGCTGCAGCCTTTCTGACCCCGTGGGCTGAACATTGCGGCAATCCAGCTTCATTGCATTTCTTGCGGAACCAATTTCCAAACCCGTTGCTGGTGAATGGCTTCCCGTACTCCGTCACCAAGTAGGTCAAGTCACCTGTTTGGCTGGCGTCAATAATACTCTGCAGATTATCCAGAATTGGGATTTCGATGCGCTTGCCTGTTTTCTGCTGGACGACGGTCATCCAACCATCCTTGACGTGCTGCCGCCCCATTTGGACAACGTCTGAACGCCTCTGACCGGTGTACAGAAGAAAGGCAAATGCCAGGCGTGCTTTTGATCCGATAGGGTGCGTGGATTCAAACTGTTCAATTTCTTCGAGGGTCCAAGCGTGGAAGCCATCTTTATTCTTGATCTTTAACCGCTCGACCACGGCGACTGGATTGGTATCGAGATAGTCATAGTTCACGGCGTATTTGAAAACCTGACGCAGCGCCTTGAGCAGGTTATTCGCTGAACCTGGGCGATCCATCATGGCATCACGGAACTTTCGAATGTGGCGTGGCTGGAGTTGTGTGTATCGTTTATCACCATGCTCCTCGCAGAATTTATCCAATATCCCACGGCGGGTTCGCCTGTAGCCGGCACTGATTTCCTTATATGCGGAGGATTGATAATACTGCTCGACGAGCCAGCGCATGGATTCTGGTTGGGCACGCTTGTAGGTCGGTTTGACTTTGGTGACGCCGTTTATTGCGTTGGTATAATCTTCCCAGAACGCAGGCGAACCCAATGGTCCGCGAAGCGGGATACGCGGTCCTTGCCTTTCTCGGAAATATAACCGGTCCTTGCCGTACCGCCTCACGAGACTTCAACCCTATCTCCGCCACGGTCGCGGCAATCTCTGCTCTCATCTGCATTAGTTCCAATCCAAGCCGCTCGAGTTCTAGTTCCTCCCGACGCCTTGCCGGATTGCCATACATCCTTGGCATTAGCTCAAGCCGGCGATTTTCAGATTCTTCCCGCGCTCTGCCGTCATGCTTCAGCTTGTGTATCGCTCGAAGCGTGAGCGGTTTGGATGGTGGGTTTCGGTTCTCAAGGATTTCGTATGCTCGCATTGGATTTGCCCCTGTTGTTGTCAGGGTATTTAGTCGGGTTGCTTCCTTGGGGGAAAGCGGACGTCGGGATGTCCGGAGTTGGGGGTGAAGCGGAAGTAAATGGCGCGGGCGCTGGAGTCCGTTAAGTGCCAACAAGCGACGTTGCGTGCCCTTTTATAGCATCAACCGTTGCGCGATGTTGTCCGTCGCGGCGAGTCACTCCGGCAGGCCGGCTTTGCGGAGGCCGTCGGGCGGCCTTGCCATCTTTCGCTTCGATAATATTGCAACCCAAATCGGATAAAGTCCGGACCACAATTTGGCGAACGTCAGGGTCGTCTTCTACCACAAGAACGGTGGCAATTACCGTAGACGCGTATAAGCGACCGTGATTCTTGGGCTTGTTACCCATGCCTTTGCGCGGCACGGCCTAGCGGCTGTATGCATACTGTTCAGCGAGATGCATATCCTCTTCCTCGTCGATCGTTCCTTCTACCGATGAAATAAGCCCTATTTCTTCCTTATCGATGTGGGACCGTAGGCGTTCCACAAATTCGCCACCCAACCGATGGAATGTCCCCCAGTCATCAATGGTTAAACTACCCGACCGGACCGAATGCGCAAGTTCGGCTAGTCGGTGGCCTAATGGAAGAATGGCCTTGTGCTCTTCGCAAAGGAGATCAACCATGCCACCATCGCCTGCCTTTCTTAGGCACGGAAACAATTCTTTTTCCTCGAAGGCAAAGTGGTTCGAAATTTCCGCCTCGATCCCCGCCTTCAGGTCGCCCATCAGGCGGAGGAAGTCATTGTCAGCCATATCGGGAAGTTCGCTGCGGCCAGTACGATGCAACGCAGACTCGAGTCTTTCGAGGAGAAGAAGTGCCGCCATGTGTTCCTCATGCAGCATGCGGCTCACCTGTCGAACGAATTCCATATTCAGCGCCTTGGAGTTTACTGCTCGCGCGCAGAATAGCCGTTTGGTCGCTGTCTCACATTGACAAAGATCAACTTTATCCAAAGGGCCACACTCCAAATATGCCACCATTTCCTCCCGTCGCATGTATTAGGGGAAAGTCTATGTGTGCTCCTGCAGGGAGCCATCAGACTGCATGTCCGTTCTGGGTCAAACCCGGCTGTCAACGACGACGCTGGGCACACCCGCACCTGGGAAAAAGTGGACATTTCCAAAATCTATTCAGAAATCCATCCACCGCATGTCCGTTACCAGGGGCAAAGCAGACGAAGTTTTTAGCCCGGCTGACTTCCGTTAAGTGCCAGAAGGAGACATTAGCCGCTTGTCGAAGTTAGCCGTTTCAGGCAAACCGAGATTTAGTCCATCTGCCAAAATTACGTTTGGGAGATTGATGCTGTCAGTCCAACACGAACCAGTCTCCGAATTGGCAGAGAATGCCGAGTTTTTGCCGCAAGCTGATGCCATTCGGCGAGCGCGGCGGCGCGGTCCTTCTTGAAGATAACAACCACACTTTGGCACCTAGATGCCGGGAGCGGGAGCCATCCACACCATCTGCTTCCAAGGTGTTTCTGTTGCAAAACGCTACTTCATCGCGTGCACCAGATATGTGGAAATAGAGGGAAAGAAAACAATAACAACTAGCGCAAAAAGCATTGCCAGGGCGAACGGGGCCGACCCCAGAAATATTTCCTTCAGCGATATGTCAGACCGGGCCAGTGTGGAGTGAACGACGTAAACGGCCAACCCCAATGGCGGCGTCAACAGGCCGATTTCCGTCGCGATGACCGTTACGATACCGAACCAGATCAGATCGATTTCATAGAATTTCAGGGCACCTATAAACAGCGGAACCATGATCAGCATAATAGATACCGAGTCGACGATGGTTCCCAGAATAATCACGACCACAATATAAAATGCCAGCATTCCATAGAAGCCGGCGCCAAGCTCATTGAAGATCGCCGCCATTTCGCCCGGCAGTCCGGACATCCCCAACATGCGGCTGTACATGCTGGCAGAAACGATAAGGAAGAGCAGCGTGGCGGAAACCTTGCCGGTATCGATCAACACTGACCAGAGCATCTGGAATGTCAGTTTGCGACGGATAACGGCAAAGATGAGGGCCAGAAAAGCTCCTGCTGCCCCGGATTCGACGGGCGTAAAAACGCCGCCGTACAACCCACCCATGACCAACGAAATGAGCAACAGGATTGGGACTGTTTTCCCCCACGCGCTGCCGACGATGTGCGCTCCCGACTCCGCGCTCTCATGTGCGGTAGCCTGGTCACTGAACGTGCCTGTTGCAAAAACCATCTTGGGCAGGAAGCGCGCCATCAGGTAAATCATGCCGCAATACACGATGGTCAGAAGTATCCCCGGGCCGATGCCGGCGATAAACAGGTCGCCGACGGATTCCTCGACGATCAGCGCATAGATGATCAACAACACGCTTGGCGGGATCAGCATACCGAGAACGGATGAGCCGGCGACTGTGCCGACGGCGAAGCGGCCGGTATAGCCATGCCGTATCATTTCCGGTACAGCGATCTTCGAAAACACAGATGCCGACGCGACCGACACACCGGTAATGGCGGCGAAAATCGCATTCGCGACGACCGTTGCCATCCCCAAGCCGCC
>CALFHN010000112.1 GCA_937876355.1 uncultured Bacteroidota bacterium
TGCTTCAGCGCGGCTAGATAGGGGAGACTTTCCGAAACCTTAGCGTGGCTTGGGCCGAAATCCATCAGGCAGGAAATCTCGTCCACACCAGCGTTTCGCACGGCGTTGACCTTCTCCACAGAGGTTTCCGGCGTGCCGAATATCGCGCCTGTCCTGTAGTACCGTTCAAATGCGAAGTTGACGATTCGGTCCGTGTCTTTGTCTTCTGGGGTGTCGTCGCCGCGCATGGCGGACGTGTGGCCGCCAAGACCTTTCCGGATATAGTCCATTAAGGGTTCGCGCACGGTGTCGATAACGGTCGTTTCATCGTGATGGACAAAAGTATGCATCATCAAGGATACGACGCCCTTATCCGGATCAAATCCGGATTCTGCGCGGGCTTGACGATACAGGCCAATTTTTCTGGAGAGACCTTCGAGTGTAATGCCCATCAGCATAGTCAAAATGTTGAGCCCGCGCCTACCGGCTTCGACAAAAGACTCGTCGCGCTTGGTAATCACCAGCCATATGTCTAGGTCTGTCTGCACCGGGCTTGGGAACGCCTTGACCGCAACCTCCTCATCCAAACCGTTTCGATACGTCCGACTTTCACCGCGCCAGAGTGCTTTCACCTCGTCAATGCGCTCGAACCAAACGTCGCGATGATTTTCAAATGTGTGCGGGGACAAGATGAAATCATTCGGGTTCCAGCCGCTGGCAAAGCCCAGGTCGACGCGCCCGCCACTCAGATTGTCGACCATGGCCCATTCTTCGACCACCTCCAGAGGATGATGAAGGGGCAGGATCACTGAACCGGCTCGTAGCCGAATAGAATTTGTGGTTCTGGCCAAAGCCGCAGCCAGAACTGAAGGCCTTGCGTAAGCGCCACCGAAACTGTGGAAATGCCGTTCCGGTAACCATACCGCTTTAAACCCTTCGCGGTCCCCAAACTCTGCCAATTCCTGGGCTAGGTCATATTGCTCGGCAGCCGTCCGGTCATCCGCATCAGAAAAGAAGATGAAGCTAAAATCAGTCCCTTTACTCGCGCGGACAAATCGGGGGTCCGGGTCGGTGATTATATCGCCGGACATCGGCTCGGCGTCGGCAGTTGTGGCGGCGGTGGGTGCGCTCTCCGAAGCCTCTGTCTTGCGCCGTTTGTCAAGCCAGTCGCGCACATCCGGGCCCGCTTGCGGGTGATCCCGCAGGAGTTTTTTTAGTCGGTCGATCCGTTCTGAGCGGGTGCGATTTTCGGTCATGTCTTGCCCTTCCTATTCCGCTGCCGCAGTCGCGATACACGACGCCAGTTCATTGCCTGTCGGATAGTCGAACAGCCATTTTGGTATGATAACCACACTCAGTTCTTTTTCCAGGCTTTGCGTCACCTTGGCCGCCGAGATTGAATCGAGCCCGATTTCGTTGAAGGGGGTGTCGGCGTCCATGTCTTCGGGCTCCAGGCCCATGATTCGGGAGATGGTATCGACAATGATTAGGGGTACCGAACGAACCTTTTCAGGAGCCTCCATAAGCGTTTCGGGCGCGGAAGGCTTCGTGTCTGGGCTGGCTTGCTCAAACTGTTCAAGCATCGAGAGCAACGCGTCTATTTCATCATCACTCAATAGATCCACATCAACCGGCCCGGTTTTTTTTGCCGTTCGGGGGAGGGGTGCCACGGAAGCCTTTTGCGGTCGTATGAGGCCTTCAAGACGTGGTTGCAAGGCCGCCATATTCACTCGGCTCGGCAAGGCCACGCCAACATCGGCCGCGATCATCGCGGCGAACATGCGGCAACCTTCGGGACTGTCGCAGAGTGCTACGCCGTTATCCTGCATCGTTTTCCGTACCATCTCGACGGCCTGCGGACTGTGCTTTTTATGCATGCCAGTGTCGCTCCAGCCGACCCATTGCACCGCATGGAACTGGTGTCGCCCGTTTTCCCGCTGGTTTTCGACGTAGGTGTCGATGAAAGCGTTGGCCGCGGAATAGTCACTCAGCCCAACGGCCATAGCGGGCAAAAATGCGACCGACGAACAGGCAACGAAGAAGGTTAAATCGTCATCTGCCGTCAACCGGTCCAGAACCTGGATGCCGACCATTTTAGGATTAATGACACGTTCGATGCTCGAGACGGCCTTGTCCAGGAACCAGGGTGTTTCTTCGTCAACCACACCAGCCGAGTGAATGACACCTTGTGGAGTGCCCATTTCTGTTCGAACCATCGCAAGCAAGTCAGCGATTCCAGCTTCATCGCTCACGGAACCAGCGAAGACTTTGAGCATCACCCCCCGGTCTATCAGCGCCTGAAGACCGGATAGCTTTGCTTTCAATTCCGGGCGGGTTTTGACATCGTCCAGATATCGAGGCCAATCCGACTGTGGCGGTAATGCCGTTCGCCCGATCAAGACCAGTCGTCTAAGACCCCGGTCAACGAGATAGTGCGCCAAGGACAGGCCGATACCTTGTGTACCCCCTGAAACGACCACGGGACGGTTTGGATCAATGCTGTCCGCCAAAGCTGTTTCGACACCTTCAGTCATTGGTAGCGGGTCGGTTTGTAGATAGGGTTCGAAGCGGACACCGTCTCGCCACCGAATCTCAGAATTGTTGTCCTCGGGGGTTAATTCCGTTGCCAAAAGTATCTGCAAGGAATCTGTGTCGTGACGATCCGTCGATACCGTTCGGGCTCGGACATCCTGGTGCTCGACGCCAAGTACCCGTACGAGTCCGGCCATGGCGGCGCCGTGCCAACTTGTTCCGGTCACATGCAGGATGCGAAAACCCTGACGCCGGTCCTTTATCAGCTTCCGCAATAACGCCAGACGGCCGAGCGGAAGTGTCTCGATCCCGCCTTCTTGTCCCCCGCCGTCACAAAGGTCAATCAGCGTCACCGGACCATGAACGTGTTCAAGGATGCGGGCGGCTAATTCCTCACCAACCTGGGGCAGGGTGAAATCTGCGGTCCAATGGTTGGGTCCTTGGTCGTCCAGGTAACGATCATCCTCAATGAGCAAGCTACCGGGGAACACATTACGTACTGCGCGGGCGCTTTCCCGGTTGACCAGCATAACGATACCAATGGGGACATCTTCGGCGGACGGCTCACTGGACCGCCGCCAAGCTTTACGCACCAGACCAAAGTCTTCTGCATGCGCAAAGACCTGGGGTGGAGTTTTGGGAATGGAGGGAGCGCGGGGAGCGCTCCCTTCCCAATCAACATCGACCCAATACCGTTTCTTTTCAAACGGATATGTTGGGATTCTGATTGTTTTTGGGTTTTGATTTGTTTTGAG
>CALFHN010000113.1 GCA_937876355.1 uncultured Bacteroidota bacterium
CGTGTTAGCCAAGCAATTGCGAAACTACTAAGACGTCATACAAAGCATGCGTCCACGCAGCCACGCCAAAACCTCTGACCAGAAAAATTACGTTTAGAGCTAGCCCGAATAAAAACCGAAATGTAAAAGAAGACAATGCAAATGCATCTCCAAGTGGACCGACGTAGTGAACTGCGCTAAAAATAAACGCTCCAATAACTGCCGCAATTACGTAGGCAAGATTCCGTTTTTCTAGCCACTTGTTCAGAACCCAGAAAATGCCGCCAACCATAATGACCCTAAAAATGAGTTCTTCATACAGTCCTGCCCCAATTGAAAGGACTAGCATCATCATTTTTCCTGGCTGGCCGACCGAAGAGTCTTGAATAATCGCGGGCACATAAATACTTAGCGCAGATGAAAAAATAAGACCAACAATACTGGATATGAGAAATGCCAAAACAACCGCATAAAGTGCACTTTCTCCAATCATCCACCCCAGATAAGTTGGCTTAATCGGAATTTTCTTTTTGCGCTCAACCACAAAAACTGAAATTCCAATCACCAACACGGCTACGCCCAAAGAAATCATTCCCGTGGCGCCAACCATTGCCAGAATCTGTTTTACCCAAATATCAGCGCCTACTCGAATCTGTGAGATCCGATCACCATTAGCAAATAGTATCAGTCCCTCATATAAAACAAATAAAGGCAACGCCGCCAAAAAGCCATATGTGGCACTTTTTGTTACCGTTAGGTAGCTAGTGGGGCCTACCCTCGTTTTCTCTTCCATTCATTCCCCTCGGTCATTTATTTTAGCGTATACACTTCAATACGCTCGTTTTCTGCCAAACCAATGGCATCCGCTACTGCTTCTGAAACATCGATTACGTTCATAGATACCGACAAACTTTCGTCTCCTACGATGCACAAAACGGTTGGCCCCTCTTGAACTTTCCCCAACATGACTAGCGTTCCAATAGGCAGTGTTGCGTGGCTTACGATCAACATAACGTCATCGTATACCACTTCACTTGCCATCATACGGCCGACGAACGTCGAAGGATACATAACGGCATTAATTTCGCCACTTAACGCCCAAACCGTAGTCCCAGCAGGCTGATTTCCTGGGACTTGAAGCTTTTGACCAGCACGAATGGACGTCTGGGTCATGGAATTAAGGTCAGATAATTGACGAACCGTCATCCCATAGGTGCGCGCGATACTGAACAGCGTTTCGCCCGCCTTAACGACGTAGGATTCTGTCGTTTTCTCCGCAACCGGCGTAATTTGATTGAGACGATCAATCGCTTGTTGAATTTCTGGGCTTATGCGCAGTAACTCTTCCACACTCATCTCAAGTTCGTCGGCTATCGAGGGAAGGGTCCTCTGGGACCTCGACATTTCAACCAAATCGACTGCATTTTCTGTGTCTTCGTCATTTTCCAAAGGAATGACGTCTGAAGCGGAATTCTTCTCTTCTGAAACAATGAGGGTCATCCCTGAGCGAATTGGCCCGGATTCAAGTTTATTATATCGGCGAAGGTCATCAACAGAAATATTATGTGCTCGGGCTATACTGAATAAAGTATCGCCGGGCTTAACAGTGTAGGTTTGGACATCTTGTGCAGCCGTCAGAATCGGTGCCGATACAAGTAAAAGGAATAAGACCCGCAAGAAAAAACATCTCATAGATCATCAGACATTTCTGCCTCTAATAACGCAGACTGTAACTCTGCTCTGGCATGGAGATCCGATAGTTTCGAAGCCATTGCGATACCGTCTTTGTACACGGTGAGCGCTTCATTGGTTCGATCCGCTGCTTCCAAGTATTTACCCAAGTGGTAGTACAAACCCACGTAAGCAGGGTCAGAGGTCCTCAACTGTTCAAAAACACCTATCGCTTTGTCTAGTTCTCCAAGTTTTGCGTATTCAGAGGCTAAAGCAAACTGAACGAAGGAATCTGTCGGATCCTCTGTTAAAAACGCCTTAAGTCGATCTAGTCGGGACATAAATAGAAGATTATTACCAGCTCCCGCCTGCGCCGCCACCGCCAAAACCGCCGCCGCCGCCGCCGAAACCACCACCGCCGAAACCGCCGCCGCCGCCGAAACCGCCGCCGCCGAAACCGCCGCCACCGAAACCACCACCGCGGCCGCCCAAGGCACCTGCCAACAGAATCATGGGAATGTTATTGTAGTGGGTTCGCTTTCCACCTTTCCCCCCTCCTTTATTTCGCATAGCTGAGACGATAAAAAAGACGAAAATAAAGATCAGATATAAAGCAGCGGGATTAATCGGTCTGCTTGGCTCGCGTGCCATTTCCTCCGCATCGAACTCTCCGGAAGCAGCTGCCATCATGATGTCGACGGCGCCATTTAGCCCTTGGAAGAACTCCCCGGATTTAAAGGCCGGGGTAATTACATCACGAACAATTCGACTAGCAAATACATCAGGTATTACACCTTCCATGCCGTATCCAATTTCGATTCGAATAGCTCTTTCAGCTCTTGAAATCAAAATTACTACACCGTTGTCGTTTCCAGCCTGCCCAACCTTCCAACCACGGCCTATTGCCATAGCGTACTCCTGAGAATCGTAACCGCCCAGATCTGGAACCGTTACTAAAATGATCTGTGACGAAGTAGAGTCCGCATAACTCGAAAGTTTTCTCTCAAGAATAGTTCGTTCCGATGCATTCAAAAAACCTGCAGCGTCCGTCACCCATCTCCCAGATGGAGCGATGGTTTGAACGTTTTGAGCGACTGCCAATGGTCCTAAAAGCAACCAAAAAAGGCCGACAAAAGCAATAACGACGCGTATTGGGCCAAATTTATTCAAAGGACACGTTGGGTGCTTTTTCAGCGCCTGACTGCGCTTCAAACGGAACTTTACGTTCAAAACCAGTCATTCCCGCGACGATAGAGGCAGGGAATTTTCGAACTGAAACATTGTAATTCGCGATGGTGGCGTTATAGTCTCTGCGAGCAACGCTGATTCTGTTTTCTGTGCCTTCCAGTTGCGCCGTCAAATCCCTAAAACTTTCTGTGGCGCGAAGTTCTGGATAGTTCTCGGTTACCACCAATAGCCTTCCCAAGGATCCGGAAAGAGCTTCCTGAGCCTCTAAAAAAGAGGCCATTTTGTCCGGATCTCCCAAGTCGCCAGCTGAGACGTTAACCGATGTGGCCTTCGCACGAGCTTCCACCACGGCTTGGAGGGTCTCTTGTTCAAAATTGGCAGCGCCCTGCACCGTGCTAACTAAATTTGGAATCAGGTCAAGACGGCGTTGATATTGAGACTCGACGTCGGCCCATGATCGAGTAACCGTTTCATCAGCTTCGATAAGGTTGTTGTAGGTCCCAAATCCGGAGGCCAATGCAATTCCGATAATTAGGACGATTCCAATAACAAAAAGTACGACTGGCTTCATGATATGCGCTTCTCTCTATTGAACGATGAGGATGAAAAAATGAATTCGAATGTGAACTCATCTAGCGCATACGGAAGGAGTCAGGTTGAGTTTCTTAATCCAAATTTGGAACCCGACCAATATTAAATTTTTGTCCGATGCGGCCAATTTGGCCTGGGTCGATATTACCCACAATATTTAAGAAAGTCGTTTCGTGGGCCCCAACATCAATTGACAGAACCACCATCCCAATGATCGTTTCGCCCCTATACCGGGCAAACATTTGAAAATGTTCTTGCTCATTTCTGACTCGAATTACACTGCTCCAACCAGCATCTACCAAATCTTGACCAATTTTATTGGCGTGCCCTCGAGCACGTTCACTTTCCGAACGCGACGTTTCATAACCTCTGACATATACTCCTTTTAGCTTCAACAATAAGTTGGCCAATTCCGGGTCTTCGAGACGCGAGGCTTCGGCGACGAGCTTCATAAGGGCACCCTCAACGCTTACGTCAATTTTGGGATCTCGATTGAAAAATTCGTTCAATCCCCCAACTCCATCAAGATCCACAAACCCAGGATCAGATCGAACACCTTGTTGCGCAAATGCCTGATTTGGCACAATGCTGAAGAGGGTAATGGTTAAAATGGCAAGCAGCCAAAGTTTATTATTCTTAATCATAGTGATTCTTTTCACAAACGTTCAAATTTCAATTTCCTGACCTGGTTGTCAGACTTCGGCTCATGGGACCTATTACTTGATCTTCTATCACATCGGACCGAACTGTAGTGCCGGTTGTGCGCCCTACTTCAGACAAAAACGCCAATGTCCATTTCACTTCATCTAGAGCCTGCGAAACTTGAGCAGTTGGTTCTTTTGTTGGATTTCCGATTTGTGTTGAGGATAGGACCACTAAGAACAGCATAGCTACAGCTAGTGCTGGCCTAAAGTGGGCAACATTTAATTTCAAAAAGAAGGATTGAAACCTGCCCCAGGCTGAAGACCGAATATCCTGACGCACATGCGCCATTATTCCCGAAAGTACATGCTCGGGACATTGATCTTGAGGGACCGATCGAAGCGAAGCAGCAATCTGCCGAGCTAACCTGACATCTTCAAAAATGTGCTGATCCGCATTTGCAATGTCGTTGAAACGAATTAGCTCTTTAGCAGAAAGCTCTCCGTCTGTATAGGCTTCAATGTGATTATTGAGCCATTCACGATCATGATGTTCAAGCATAGTCATGCGTGGTTGCCTCCGTCAATTCATTTTTCAATTCTTCTCTCAAAGCTTTTCGAGCCCGGTGTAAGTACACTTTTACTGTATTCAGAGGAAGGTTCAGCACTTCGCCTATTTCCTCATATTTGTAGTCCTGAATTTCCCTGAGGACAACGATGGATTTGTACGGTTCGCCTATCGTATCCAAAGCCTTCTTCAACCGAACCGAAAACATCGCATTACTTGCCAATCGATCAGGCCCTATTTCGCCGGATGAAAGCGAATCGAGGCTGAATTCATCCGATTCAGTAACTGATCTTCGAACTTTCATTTTTCTCATAGCATCTATACAACTGTTTCTAGCAACGGTCAACAACCATCCTATCAAACGATCTGGGTCCAATCTCACCTTATGCTCCCAAAGCTTGATAAAAACGTCCTGAGTCAAATCTGCAGCTAGATTCTTGTCCCCCAACATGTGGGTACAATAACCAAACACCCGGTTCTGGTGTTGTTTTACACAGAGATTGAACTCGACTGGATTCAACAGAAATTGGATCAGATTAAAGATTGGATTCAGTAGCCAAACGACTATCACTTCGGAAAGGTTACATTTTACCAATTAGGGCGCTTTGCGTCGCAATTCAAATGGTCTGTGGGAAACAAAAAGTAGGTTCGTCGAATTAAGAACGCCCTGTCCAGGCCCTTTTTAAAAATTCGTTCCCGATCTACATGAAGCCGGTATTCAAGCGTTACCTCCTACCCACTCTCATTATTTTTGCAATGGGGACGGTCCTTGGCCTTACAATAGACGGGCTTATCACTGGCGATGATACCGTGGAGCAGCTTCAAAAATTGGAAGACGCTTACATTTTGATCAACCGTCAATACGTGGAAGCTGTGGATCCTGCGACGATGACGGAGGAAGCCATATTGGCGATGTTGAAAAAACTCGACCCACATTCCTCGTATATCGACGCTCAGACCATGAAAAAGGTTGGCGAAGAGTATCAAGGCGTGTTTGGTGGTATCGGCATTTGGTTTGAAACGCCCCTGGCCGACACCTCTAAAGTTACCTCTACCATTCCCGATGGCCCCAGCGAAGCGGCAGGCCTCTTACCAGGTGACCGTCTAATTGCGGTAGATGACACAAGTATCGTCGGATTCGGGTCGCTTGACATACAAGATTTGATCAAAGGTGCGCTCGGTACAACTGTCAAAATTACAGTTGTACGGCCACGTATTAAATCGCCAATCGATTTTATGCTCACTAGAGCCAACATTCCTCTCTATTCGATTGATGCTGGTTACATGTTGGACAAAATCACCGGATACATTCGAATCGGCCGATTTGCAATGACTACCCATCAGGAGTTTGCCGAACATGTTCAGCGATTGAAGGGTGAAGGAATGCAACAACTCATTTTGGATTTGCGAGGCAACCCAGGCGGAATCAAACAAACCGCAGTCCAAATCGCGGATGAAATGTTGGATGGCGAAGGCGTAATCGTTTCCACCAAAGGACGAGTGTCTCGTGAAAACGAAATTGATCTGATTACTAAAGGTGGTCTGCTAATTACCGAACCTGTTATCATTTTGGTTGATGAAAGCACGGCCTCTGGGAGTGAAATTGTTGCAGGAGCGCTTCAAGATCAGGATAGGGCCCTCATTGTCGGAAGAAGGACGTTCGGTAAAGGATTGGTTCAACGCCCGTTTCAGATGCGAGACGGATCGGTAATCCAAATGACCGTTGCTCGCTATTTTATGCCCTCAGGACGACTTATTCAGACTCCATACGATATCGGTAATTTCGAGGATTATTATAAAGACAAGTTCGCGGACTTTGAGGAAGCTACTTATAACCCAACAAAGTACTTGTCTGAAATCCCTGACTCGTTGCATTACAAGACGATACACGGACGGGATGTATTCGGCGGAGGGGGTGTTATGCCTGACGTTGTAATGGCACCAGATTCGACTTCTGCACTCGTTTCCCCTATTGTCCAGTATTCGCTCCGGCGCGGACTTGCATTCCTCTTTGCGAGCCATATTCTGGATACCGAAGGATTAGAATTCAGAGCTCGATGGGCTTCCAAACGAGAAGAATTTTTTGCCTCGTTTACAGTGGACAGTGAGATGTGGAGTCAGTTTTTAGTCCAATCAGAGAAAAATGGACTCCAAATTGGCGGTGAATCGACAGATGACAAGCCAGCGTTCTCTCAAAACGATCTGGATATGCAACGAGAAACTCTTTCCGTCATCATTAAAGCTAGATTCGCGCAACGTCTATATCGAAGCGAGGCTTGGTACCCGGTTTTTAATAGTATCGATCCTATGCTCATTTCGGCCCAAACCATGTGGGGAGAAGCAGAAAATCTGGCTAAAATGGCCAGAACTCCGGCCGTAAAATAGATCAAATCATGTTCCGAATACCCACAAGGGTGCTGATAACGCCCGGATCAAGATTTCGCATTCCAGAGATTTTGGAGAGTATCGGAGCCAAGCGCTGTTTGCTTCTGACGGATGTGGGGGTACGGAACACCAATTGGTTTGCTGAAGTGCAGCAGCTTTGCGGCCCGCATGACCTCGACGATTCAGTTCAGCCAAATCCCAAAAGCCGAAATGTGGACAGGTTGGGAGCTCAGGCTAGGGCCGAAAGCTACGATGTGATCATTGGAATTGGTGGTGGGAGCGTACTAGACGCAGCAAAGGCCGTGTCAATGCTGGCAACTAACGAAGGCAGCATCGTTTCTTTCGAGGGCAAAAACCGATTCCAAAATCCTGCGATTCCATTTTTGGCTATCCCAACTACGTGTGGAACCGGATCGGAAGTAACTTGGGTATCCGTAATAAGTGTGCCAGAGCAGTCGCGGAAAATCAGTGTCAAGGGTGATGCCATGTTTCCGGCATATGCCATTGTGGATGCTGATTTAATCCGATCTTTGCCCATTTCACTCATAGCTTCTACGGGTATGGACGCGTTTACGCATGCAATCGAAGCGGTGGTTGGAAAGCCTGCGAATCCTGTGTCTGATGCCTTGGCACTCAACGCGATTAGTTTGTTAATGGGAAACCTAGTGGCGGCGTGCGATCCGCATGGGCCTATTGAAGCCAAAGAACAAGTCATGTTGGCATCAACTGTAGCTGGAATGGCATTTGGAAATGCTGATGTCGGGGCGGTTCATTGCCTTTCTGAGAGTATAGGTGGGCTGCTCGATTTGCCTCACGGATTGTTGAATACGCTTCTTTTGACCCCAGTCTTGCGATATCAACAGCACCATATTTCGGAGCCACTGGGCCGTGTTTCAGACGTGCTAAACATTCCAAGAGATGCTTTTTTTGATCGTCTTCAGGCATTCGTCGAATCGTTACCCCTCCCGCCTTGGTCATCCATGGATATTAAACCAGCCTATTTTGACGAATTGGCCTCAAACTCAGAGTCCAATGGTTCAACCGGTTCTAATCGAATGGACTTACGTGCGGCTGATTACTTGACAATTTTAAAAGGAATGTAACTAGAGTCGCGTAAAATCCGTTCAGGAGTAAATCAAAAGAACCTCTCGACTATTATGCGCATTGTTACCTGTTCTCTTTTTTTATGCTGGCTCTTTCATTGCCGGCATCCGCTCAAAACAGTTTGGATTTGACTGTAGATGGAGTTGGGCTTTCTATAGGCGATTCTCGCGAAATAACCGGCATTCGTCTCAATTTTCGTGATCGGGCCATGCGAAGTGTGACCGGAATCAATGCCACCATATGGATGCCTTATAAGGATCACGGTGGAGACGTTCGTGGACTTGCTTTGGGGTTTGCAGCTGGAGGATTGGGAGTCGGTGCTGGAAGAGATGTTAGAGGCGTTGCATTCGGCGGTCTCGGCGCGGGCGCCGGTCGTGACCTAAAAGGTATTGTAGTCTCAGGGCTAGGCGCCGGAGCTGGACGTGACATTAAAGGAATTGCACTCGGAGGAATCGCGGCAGGTGGCAGAGATGTGTACGCTCTTTCCTTGGCTCCGGCCTATTTCACCATTGAGCCAGGAGGCGAGATGCGTGGCCTTTCGATTTCAGCCTTCAACCGTATAAGAGGAGAACAAAAAGGCATCACGATTGGAATACTCAACTACGCCAGAAAGTTATCTGGATTCCAATTTGGACTGATTAACATTGCCCAAAACAAATCCCGATTCAAAATAATGCCCTTCGTGAATCACGCTCGATAAAACGACCTCAGACTTCTAGAACGTCGTTTTGCATGGGCATCTGTACGTCAATTTCTGGATAGAAGAACTTGATATTGTCAACCATCCACTCTTTTGCAGCTTTTTCTCCATGGACCAAAACGATGGTCTTTGGCTGAAGTAAATCAACCAAAACCAACAAGTCCCTTCGGTTGCTGTGTCCGCTAAATCGAAATCGCTCTACGTCACAGTTTGCTGCCTGTGGCCCTTTAGATTTAGCCAGTGTAACCATGGTACCCTTCTTTTCGGCCCTGGCATCGGCTAAAAGCGCACCAGGAGAGTCTTCACGGGCGTAACCAACCAAAAAGATTCCGTTTTTTTCATTTTCGACAAGCGCCTGTGCAATCTTGTTCGAAATAGTCCGTTCAAACATCATTCCGCTGCCGACGGCTAGAATACAAGGCTTTTTGAGCATCTCATTGAGGCCGCCTTGCGTGCGAGGAAGACGTCTCTGTTTTACTCCATAAACTAGAAATTCCTCATTCAGTCGCGGGGTGGTGAGGCGCTCTTTGTCGTACGTATCCGAAATGGCTCGCATCATTCCGGCTGTGTACACTGGAATGTTCTCATCGATAAGACCGCGATTTTTAAAACGATCTATCAGCGCCAACATCTCTTGTGCCCGGCCCAAAGCAAACACGGGCATCAATACGACCCCGCCCCGCTTCAAGACCCGCGCCATCGATTTTCCGAGTTTTTTTTCTTCGCCTTTTCTGTCGAACGATTCTGAATCAGGGTCCGCTCCGAGTGTTGACTCCAAAAGTAGCACATCAACTGTATCGTCTGGATAGCTGGCGCCTGGAATGATGGTCTGATTCCGAAGCCCGGTATCTCCCGTAAAAAAGAGCGTGCGCTCTTTCCCATCTTCTATCCAAGAAATGTGTACCCCAACCGAGCCCAGCACATGGCCCGCGTCGTATAGTTCTCCCGAAATGGAAAAGCGCCCCTTCAGCCCCGATAGGTCAAATTCAGTCTCTAATGCATGAGATTGATACAGATAAGAGCACGCTTCGACGTCATCTTCAGCAAACAAAGGTGGTACAACGGTACTGCCTTCTTCAACTTTTCGACGTTGAAGCCGGGCGGATGCCGGAAGCAAAATGTCGGCCAAGCTCCTGGTTGCACCGGACATATGGACCCGAGCATGCGGGAACATCTTTACCACAACAGGAAGCGATCCAAGATGATCGTGATGGGCATGCGTCACAATGACATGGTCCACGGGCCAATCTGGATTCAGCTGAATGCGCTGTAAATCTGGAACACTTTCCGCCCCTTCTTTTTCAGGGTCGGCTCCGGCATCTAACAATATTCCAGTGCCGTCTATTTTGATATAGTGGCAACTGGCTCCAATATCTTCGGAAGCACCAAGGGACGTAAATATCATGCGGACTCCCGGTAATCTACAACGCGTTTAATCACGCGCTAACTCCATTTGAGCCTGCCGATGCCTGGTATGCTTTCCAATCACTTAGGAATTTCTCAAGTCCGATATCTGTCAATGGATGTTTAATCAACTGTCCAATAACACTAAAAGGAATGGTGCAGACGTCAGCGCCCATCATTGCGGCCTCTGCTACATGCATAGGATGCCGAACCGACGCTACTAAGACTTCCGTATCGTAACCATAATTGTCGTAGATGGTTACAATTTGTTCAATCAGGTCCATTCCAGACGTCGCAACATCGTCCAAACGACCAACAAATGGACTGATGTACGTTGCCCCAGCTTTGGCGGCAACCAATGCCTGCGTAGGCGAAAAACAAAGCGTACAGTTTGTTTTTATTCCTTCCATAGAAAGCGAACGAATCGCTTTAATACCGTCAGCAATCAAGGGGATTTTGATTACTACGTTTTCATGAATCTTAGCGAGTTCAGCAGCTTCTCGCATCATACCGTCGTAATCGGTAGAGATAACTTCAGCAGAAACATCCCCATCAACAATATCACAAATCTTCCGAATGTGCTCGTGAAAATTAGAACCACCTGCTTTTCTCATGAGCGATGGATTTGTAGTTACACCGTCGAGAACGCCCATTTCATTGGCTTCTCTGATTTCATTGAGATCTGCGGTATCGAGAAAAAACTTCATCGGAATTATCTGGGATGGAAAATTTTGAAAAGAGGGCGAATCAGATACGAAATGTACTGATCCGAGGCTAAATGCCCAACCCAAGTACGTGTGAATCCTTCCCCGTATTAGGCGAATTGACCTACTATGGCGAATACTACAAAAAGGCCTACCAATATTAAGACCGCCATGGTCAATTGTTTTTTCAGTTTATCATTCATGATTTATCCTCTCATTTTCTTTTCTGTATGTTCTGGCCCAAAAACCGCATATGCAAGTCTGAAATAAAAAAGAAGAGAAGTTTCGAACACGTGAACTCGAAATAATTATTCAGGGCAATAATTCGTCCCGAGGTCAACTTTGTCGGATTAAGCCACTCTTAGATGTAACACGTGGAAAAATAGCCCGTAGTCCGCCTCTTGAGGGAGGATCTACATAGCGTTTCTTCTTCGTTCTGCCAAGTCCGTCAATTAATCTTCGACAAGCGAAACGATGATATTAGTACACCATGCGACACGAGCTTTTTCGTTCGCCAAAGGCCCATTGCGGTTATTCAGTCTTTTGTTTTTGGTAGGACTGGCTTTTTTCAAGCCAGTTTATGCACAACCAGCTGAACAAGGTTCAGCAAGTATGATAGCTCAACTTCCGTTCCGGCCCAATGTGGAACCTCGGCTGGATATTCCGAGCATTTCAACCAAAATCGAAATCGATGGCCTGATGGACGAAGCGGCTTGGTCCGCCGCCGCGGTTGCAACCAACTTTTCAGAACACCAACCCAATGAACACGGAAAACCTCCCATTGGAATAAAGGCATACATGGCCTACGACGCTGAAAATCTGTACGTCGCTTACGTGATTGAGGACGATCCCGCCACCATTCGGTCTCATGTGAATGATCGAGACCAGATTTTTCAAGACGATTATGCCGGAATGTTGCTCGATACGCAAGGAGATGGGCAGGTAACCTACTTTATCGCCGCAAATCCAATGGGGATACAAGGAGATACCCGAGCCGCTGTCGGTCAACGGGAGGACGTAGGATTTGACTTGATTTATGAATCAGCGGGAATGATTACCACTACGGGTTACCAAATTGAAATGGCTATTCCTTTTCGAAGTCTCCGATTTCCAAAGGCGGATATTCAAGAATGGAAAGCGACATTTTGGATCACAAGACCGCGAAACGATCGAAGTCAATATACCTGGGCATCCATTGACAGAGGTAATCCTTGTATGGCTTGTCAGTTTGGCACGTTGGCCGGAATGTCGGGAATCAAAACGGGCAGGAATATTGAGATTCTGCCGGCCCTAACTGGAAGTCAATCTGGTGGCCGAGATTTCGGAAATCCAACGAACGGTTTTGACAACGGACGAATGACAGCAGAACCTTCATTGAACCTGAAATATGGTATATCCTCCAATTTAACAGCCGACGTAACAATCAATCCCGACTTTAGTCAAATTGAGTCGGATGTAGCTCAAATCGACGTTAATTCAGCTTTTGCGCTGTCTTTTCCTGAACGGCGAGCATTTTTCCAGGAAGGTGCGGACCTTTTTGCCACTCGGATCAAGGCCGTCTACACTCGGTCCATCAATGATCCGATTGCAGCTAGTAAGCTTACGGGGCGGATTGGGTCGTGGTCATTTGGTTACATCGGAGCTCGGGACAATACCTCTCCGATTTTGATGCCATTTGAGGAAAGCAGCAGACTCGTCTCTGGAGGAAAATCAGTTTCCAACATTCTAAGGGCTAGGCGTAGTTTTGAAAATAATTCGTTTGTGGCCGCCATGGTAACAGACCGCCGGATGGATGAAGGAGGATCTGGCTCCCTGTTCGGGCTTGATGGCTCTATTCGGTTTAAGACAAAATATTCGTTCAGTTGGCAGGCACTTTTGAGTCAAACCTCTGAAATGAACGATGCCAAGTTGTCCACCAACAATGGTCTGGACGGTATAACGTTTGACCGGGGCAATCATAGCGCAGCGTTAGATGGAGAAAACTTTACGGGCCATGCGTTGGATACCAAATTTGAACGCAATGGACGTAACTATGGATTTGACGTGACTTATGTTCAGCTTAGCCCGACTTTTCGGACGGATAACGGTTTTGTAACAAACAACGATGCCCGCCAAATTAGGCTGCAGAACAGATATACCTTTTATATCCAAAACAGCCCATGGATGAGTAGAATGACCGTTTTTGCCGGGGCAAATCGATTTTGGAACTACGAAAATGTGCGCAAGGACGAGGCTCTCTTTGCAGGCTTTAATGCACAACTAGGGCGGCAAACTTTTATCAATGCGTTTGCCTTTTCCTCAAATGAGCTATACGCTGGAGAGCAATTTTCCAGCCTAAAGCGAGCTAATATCAGAGTGAATAGCAATTTCAGTCAGCGTGTCCAAGCCGGTTTCAGCACTGAATTTGGTAATGCAATTTACCGAAACTCTTCTGCTCCGGAAGTTGGGTCTATGTTTAGCGGAAGCGCCGAAGTAACAGTTCGCGCCACCGACAGAATGACGGTCGGTACGAACCTCAATTATGCTCAGCTAAAGAATAAAGAGACCGAAGACAATTTTTACTCTGGGTTTATCGTCCGGTCACGAGTCAATTACCAGTTTTCCCGTAAACTGTTGTCTCGCATCATTGTACAGTACAATGATTTTTCAGAACGCCTCGAGATTGACCCATTGGTAACCTATCGGGTAAGTCCGTTTACTGTAGTACATTTAGGATCAAGCCATCGAATGGAAGATTTCCCGGCAGCCCGCGATGGCCAGCCTATGCTATTTCAGCAAACCAACAGGCAGTTTTTCTTCAAGCTCCAATACCTTTTCCGCCTTTAATCCACTCGAATCATCGCTATGGCGTATTTCCGTTCTTTTTCATCTGTTACACAGTTATTTGCCATAGGTGTGGCCTTCCTGTTTGTCACATCAGTAGCTTCGGCTTCAGATGATCCCACCCGCCTGACGTCACCGCCCGAAGTTGAAATCCCTCGTATCGAAGGGGTTGAAATCAACGTAGATGGAATAATGGATGAGGCCGTATGGAGTCAAGCGGCGCGGTTCTCTGGTTTCAGTGATTATTTGCCAGTAGACGGTCGTTTGGCGCAGGATTCGACAGTCGTGATGGTCTGGTACTCGCCTACCGCCATTCATTTTGGCATTCGCGCCTATGAAATGCATGGCCAGGTTCGAGCAACGCTCGCCGATCGGGATAAGATTAACGCAGATGACCATATTCAGCTTATTCTGGACACATATAACGATCGGCGACAAGCTTTTATGATTGGGGTCAATCCGCTTGGCCAGCAAGCAGATGGAACGCTAAAGGATTCGGATGGAGGGACTCACGGTGGAAGCGCAAGCACTTCTTATTCGGTCGATTTAAGTCCTGATTTTTTGTACCACTCGAAGGGTCGGCTTACTGATTTCGGGTATGAAATCGAGGTGGTCGTTCCGTTTAAGAGTGTTCGATATCAGAATACTCTGACGCAGGATTGGGGCTTTAATATCATTAGGCAGGTTCAACACTCTGGTTATACCAGCACCTGGACGTCAACGAGGCAAGACAATGCTTCTTTTATGTCTCAAAATGGGGTGCTTCCCGCGCTTACCGATTTGCGAAGGGGGCTCGTGCTCGACATCAACCCGGAAATGACGGGGACTATGAATCGTGCGGGAGGAAAAGGGGAGAAATTTGATCCAAATGCTCGGGATCCGTTCGGCGTAAACGTTCGGTGGGGAATATCGAGCAATTTAACCTTAAACGGTACGTTTAACCCTGATTTTTCTCAGGTAGAAGCAGACGTAGCCCAGATTTCCTACGACCCTAGACAAGCGGTATTTGTCCCAGAAAAACGACCGTTTTTTTTGGATGGAATCGAACTTTTTCAGTCCCCTACCAATCTGATTTATACCCGACGCGTATCCAATCCGATGAGCGCTATGAAGCTCACCGGGAAAATCGGCAGTACCAATATTGCTGCTCTTTCAGCAGTCGACAATAGAGAATTGTACTTATCCGATTTTGACCCGGGATATTCAAATGCCGTTCGGCTCAGAAGGGATTTGTCAGGTCAGAACACTGTTGGTCTGGTTTTGACTAATAAATCGAGCGACAATCACTGGAACGGAGTGGCTGCTCTTGACGGACGCCTGACGTTTGCCAAGATTTATTCCTTTACCTATCAAGCTGGGATGAGTTTTACCGAGGACACAAGTACGTCGCAAAACTCAGACGGGGTGGTTTCTGCTCCGATGTGGCGGCTGTCTTCAACGGCTTCGGGACAAAAATACGGTGGGACATTCTCTGCTTATGGATATCACGGGGATTTTAACGCCGAATCGGGTTTTATTAACCGTACCGGGATTGTCAACGTGCATTTTCAACCTTACCGCCAGTGGACCGGAAACCAAGGTGATTTTGTCGAACGACTACAACTCGGTTTTTCGCTCGACGGAACGTGGGACTACGACCGATTCACGGAGGGACAAACCCCCAACGACCAAAAATTCCATCTGAACTCCAATTACAGCTTCAAGGGTGGATGGTCGGGCAACACATCCTTTTTTATGGAGTCTTTTAAGTATCCAGAATACCTGTACGATGACTTCTATATAGAACGGAAGGAGAATGGAGTAGTGGTGGATACGACCGCTTACGTTGGAACCGAGCGTCTAAGTAATTTTGGATTTTGGTCCAACCTAACCACGCCTAGGCTTAACAGTTTTAGTGCAAATCTAACGTTGGTTGGCGGCCGAGATGATAATTTTTCGGAATGGTCTTCGGCCAACATTCTGTTTATTACTCTCGGTCTCAATTTCAATCCCACAGATCAAGTCAGGATCAATTTTTCGTACAACCACCAGCAGTACGACCGAGCTAGCGATCATTCAACCGTAAATATCCGACGTGTCCCTCGTTTGAAGGCCGAATATCAAGTAACCCCCTATCTTTTTGTGCGACTGGTCGGCCAGTACGACTCCAATTTTGTAGATGCGCTTCGAGACGATTCCAGAACGGATGAACCCATTCTCATTCTGGATAGAAACACCGGAGAGTACCACCAATCGACCAAATTCCGAAGAAACCAATTTAGGGTAGATTGGCTGGTTTCATTTAGACCGGATCCAGGAACGGTCCTTTTTGTGGGATACGGCAACTCGTCCAGAGAACCAAACACATACCGTTTCAGGAACTTAGAACGGACAAACGATGGCTTCTTTTTAAAATTAAGCTACTTATTCCGAGTCTGATCAACCCTCCAAGTCTGATCAACGAGAGCAACCTCGCGATAAGTTATCGTTTCATGATTTGACCAAGGCGCGACCGGATGCTTTTAGTAGAAACGTTTCCGGGTGTACCCACCGTTGTGTATGCTTCAGATAGGTTCATTTTAGCTTGTTCTACCCATTTGGACGGATTTTCAGCGGCATCTCGATAGGCTTCGCGAAACGGTTTACCGCCAACAACTTCCGATAACGCTGCCGCGGTTGCAAATAGATCGGGATCCCGCGCTTTATCTAAATTTTTCGTTTGAAATGAAAGTCCGGTAAGAAGACCTCGGGTTGCCTCCAATAGATCCTTTTGAATGAGCACAGCCTTCATTACGGCCCCTTTTGTGAGCTGTAAATCACGATGATACCCGGACGGTAGATTGGCGGGAATTCCGAGAAGGACCTGAAATTCGCCAGAAAGACGGTGCATTGTGGCTCGAGCCAGTTCTGCTATGTCCGGATTTTTCTTTTGCGGCATGATGCTGCTCCCGGTGGTCAATGCGTCATTCAACTGAACAAAACCAAACTCGGATGATGAGTACAGTACGATATCCGATGCGAGTCGGTTTATCGTAGCGGCTCCTTGCAACAAGGCATGCACCACTTCTAGCTCATATTTTCCTCGACTGAGCTGCACAGAGGTCACATTTTCTTGTAGACGCTCAAAACCCAGAATATCAGCCACTTCTTGTCTCGGAAGATCGATATGGGGAATCCCATAACCGGCCCCACTGCCCAGTGGAGAGGCATTAATTCGTTTCTTGGCTTGCAGAATCAGATCTAGATCGTCGATCAAAACCTCCGCATATCCGGCAGCCCAAAGAGCAACAGTACTCGGCATAGCGCGCTGCATGTGGGTGTAACCTGGGAGAAATTGGTCCTGATTGACGTCTGCCATGTCAGCCAATTGTTCAATCAACATTTCGACCTCAGCAGCTAAATCGTTTAGGTTAAAACGAAGCCATAGGCGCAGAGCCGCTACTACTTGGTCATTGCGAGAACGCCCGGTGTGGATTTTTTTGCCTACATCACCCACTTTTTGAGTAAGGAACCGTTCGATGACCGTGTGACAATCTTCGTCCTCAATAGAAATTTCGATTTCACCGTTTTCAAACGCGTCTCCTAATTCGGTGAAAGCGGCATCCAATCGGGTTAACTCATCCTCTGTGAGAATTCCAGCTGTAACCAGCCCAGCCGCATGTGCCAATGAGGCGGCCGCATCGAAGGGCAACAACATCATGTCCCACATGGGGTCATCGCCGACAGTAAATCGGGTCACCCATGATGCGGCCTCTGTTCCTTTAAACCAAATGGGGCGATCAGACATCGGTACTCTCGAAATATGCTTTGATAATGTTTTCGTAAATGGCGCAACTGTCGACGAGTTCTTCGATTCCCACGTGCTCGTTTGCGGTGTGAGAAAGCCGACTGTCGCCTGGGCCAATTTTTACAGTTGGAATTCCCTTCACATGAATCCAATCGGACATGGTTGGCGAACCAAACGTTTTTGATCCGGGCGATCCCTTTAAGCAGGCCCCTACAATCGCTTCGGCCGCGTTGGTATCTACTGATACAAATCTTTTGGAATGAATGTGAACGGTGGATTCGAGCGCACGTTGAAGCAACGCTGCGATTTCGTCATGGTCATACGATGGAGTCGATCGAATGTCCAAAAACGCAGTGCAGGAATCAGCAATCATGTTTCGTGCCGAACCGCCTTTTACCATGGTCACATTGATGGTGGTCTTTCCGAGATAAGGATGGATCCTGTCTAAGGAAAAATGCGCTAACAGGGCCAGATCTCGTACCATCATGGAAATAGCGTTTTCGCCCTCCTCTGCCCTTGCCGCATGAGACGATTTGCCGTGTGCTTCAAGACGCAAAATCAAAAGACCTTTTTGTGCGACACACGGCTGCATGTGTGTGGGTTCACCAATAAGCGCTGCGCTTGGCTTTGGAAGCTGACCTATAATTTGTTCAAAACCATTATTTTCCCCACCCGTTTCTTCGCACGTTGTGAAGGCCGCCACAATTTTCCCCTTAGGCACATACCCATCCTTGGCAAGTCGACACAAAGCAGTGGCCATACTCGCAACGCTGGCTTTGGCATCTACAGACCCTCGTCCGAAAATTTTACCTTCAGAAATTGTTGGGATGAAGGGTGAAAAAGGATGATCCACTGAAGGTGGGACAACATCCAGATGCGAATTGAGAAGCAACACACGGTCGCCCTCTTCCAATTCACCATCGCCCCATTCTGCAATCACGTTATCGTCTATGCGAGAGACCTTTAGACCCGCGCTTCGCAAATGGGCCTCCATAAAATTGGCAGCCTCCATTTCTTGATGGCTCAGCGACGGAATGGAAACCAATCGGCGATGTAAAATACAGACATCTTGATCATGCATGGTGTGCTCCGAGAAGTTGAGTTCCGCGAATCCTTGAAGCTACCGATTCAGGTCCCAAAATCCAGACTGATGAAATGCCTCGCTCAAGTGCCGCAAAACCGATATCAGTTTTCACTTTCATTCCACTTGCAATCCATCCCTCCTCAACGCCAGCCTGTGTTTGCTGGTATGAAAGTCGTCTTAGCGGCTTCATCTCGTTATTCAGAACTGCGCCCGTTTCAGTTACTAAAAGCAGTTCATTCGCATTGAGGGCACTGGCCACTTCCAGCGCAATCGTATCAGCGTTGATGTTGTACAAATGGCCTTCTTGATCGATGCCCGGCGGACATATCACAGGCATGATACCAGCCTGCAAAAGTGCCATCAGAACCGTCGGATCCGCTTTTTGAAAGTCTCCGACGTGGCCAAAATCCACGTCAGTTGTGCCAACTGTCCATACCCCTCTTTTGGAAACTTGAATAAGCCCAGCATCGGCGCCGCTCAGGCCCAAAGAGCGAATGCCAGCTTTTGAAGCCTCCGCTACTAATTCTACGTTCAGTTGCCCCCGAATCATCCACTTAACAATATCCAGATCGATATCAGTGGTTACGCGGCGTCCTTCAATGATGGTTGGGCTGTGTCCCAGTCGTTTCGCCATTGCGGTGGCCTGAGGCCCTCCACCGTGTACTAACACCACTTCAGATTCCTGCTGAAGCGTGGCCAATGCCTCAAACAATGGCTCTAGAGGTTGTCCAAGTAGCGCTCCGCCTATTTTTACGACAATTCGTTTCATGGTCGAAAGTCGAGTTTTGGTCGTTGAATCTGTCCCGCTTGGTCCCACATCCAATTCAAGATGGCTTTTTGTGCGTGTAGCCGAAATTCGGCTTGATCCAAATGAAGAGTATCTGTTCCGTCCAAGACCTCGTTGTCTACTACTACTCCCCTTCTTACCGGGAGACAGTGCATGAATTTAGCTTTGTCTGTTGCGGCCATGGTACCTTCTGTTACACGCCAATCTTTGTGTCGATGCCTCTCTTCGGCTTCTGCACTAGGATCAGTATACCTTGCGTGTCCGCCCCAAGCCTTTGCATAAACAATGTGGGCTCCGTCCGCGCTTTTGGGGAGGTCATAGGATTCCGCTACAGATCCGCCGTTCCTAGCTGCAGAATCCCGGGCTTTGGCCATTACATCTGGGTCCAGCTCAAAACCCTCGGGACGTGCAACCGTCACATCCATTCCTAACCGGGCAGCCATCAACAATGTTGAATGGGGGACGGCCATTGGAAGAGCCTTAGGATGATATGCCCACGAAAGGACAAATTTCTTTCTCGTTGTATTCCCTGAAAAGTGGCGGGTTAATACGGCGGCGTCGGCCAGTGCCTGGCAAGGGTGCCGAGTTGCAGATTCCAAATTCAAAACAGGCACGGTCGACGCCGCCGCAAACTGCTTCAACATGGTGTCCTGCATATCGTTATCCCAATTGGTACCGGATGCAAAAAGCCTGACGCCCAGTAGATCGACGTAGCGAGACAATACCCCTACGGCTTCTTGAATATGTTCTGCTTCCGGGCCAAGCATGGGCTTGGACTTATCCCAAGCAAATCCCCAGGTGCCGCTGCCTGGCGTAATGGTAACAGGAGTGGCGCCAAGAGAAGACGATGCCAGCTCCATGGAGACCCGGGTACGCAGTGAGTCGTTGAAAAACACAAGCCCTACGTTTTTCCCACTGTGAGAATTCTCCAAACGCCTGCGATCGGCCCCGTTTAGCAGTGCTTGTTCTATGCAAACATTCCAGTCTGAATCTGCCACGTCGTTCCAATCGAGAAGATGCATTAGGAAACTACCTCCATGGCAAGAGCCGTAACCTGGTCCAGAGCAGTGAAAAACAATTCTATTTCTTCGTCTGTTAGTACGCCAGGAGGCATCAAACGCATAATGTTTGGATCCGCCGATCCGCCGACTAGAATGCCTTTCTCTCTGAGGCCCGTTACAAAGACTCCCATGGGCCGGCCGAAATCGATACCTACCAAACATCCAGCACCCTGTACCCTTAAACCGCGCTCAGTACATCCTTTTTCGAACAAGTCATAAATCTGAACTGAGCGCTCGGTCAAGCCTTCATCGACGAGCGCTTTTAGCGTAGCCTCTACTGCTGCCATGGCAAGCGGAGCTCCTCCAAACGTCGTCCCTTGATCTCCGTAATTAACGGTTGCGGCTACTTCGTCGCTAATCAGGACGGCTCCAACGGGAACGCCGCCGCCCAGGCTTTTCGCAAGCGTAATCATATCCGGCTCGATTCCGACCACTTGGCTATAGGTAAAAGCACCAGTGCGACCGACCCCAGTTTGAACTTCGTCCATAATGAGCATCGACCCCGCCTCTTTGCAAGCGCCTGCAACCGCCTTGAAGAATGAAACGGGAGCTGTTCGCATTCCGGACGTAGATTGAATGGGCTCGATAATGACCGCGGCAGGTTTGGATTCTAAGATAACCGCACACGTTTTTTCAGCATCTCCAAAGGGTACGAAGGTGACGGGACCAAAAGACGATTCGTGTCCTTTTCGATAGGCAGCTTGCCAGGTTACCGAAAGAGCTCCCAGCGATCTACCATGAAAATCCCCTTCCATTGCCACGATTCCAGAACGACCGGTAGCCTTGCGGGCCATTTTCATAGCCGTTTCGTTGGCTTCGGCTCCAGAATTGATAAAAAATATGTTACCCATCCCTTTGGGTGCCAATGCAGCAAGTGCTGCCGAGGCCCGTGCTCGGGCCGGGGAATACACCGCGTTTGAATAAAACAGAAGCTTGTCTGCTTGATCCTTCACCGCTTGAACCACGGCCGGATGATTGTGCCCCAAAAATGCGACGCAGTGACCACCATAGAGATCCAGATATCGTTTCCCATCGGTGTCTTCGACCCAAGCACCACTTCCTTTTTCAAGCGAAATAGGCCATTTTCGATACGTTTTGAGCTGCGAGATTTCTTCCAACTCCATCCATTCAGCTGATGTCATGACAGTTTTGTCTTAATTCAGTTACGGGCAAATGCCCAGTTTTATGGTAGTAATCCGATCGTTTGATCCAGTCCCAGAGCCAAATTGACATTTTGAATGGCTTGAGTGGCTGCCCCTTTCAATAAATTATCTATGGCAAAACCGATGGCCACCTGGCTCCCTTTTTGAACCCAGCCAATGTCAGTGAAAGGGGAACCCACACTCCAATGTAATTCAGGTAATTGACCTGGCCATAGCCGAATCAAGGGACATTGGTCGTATGCGGCATGAAAGGTTGATCCGATTTCGCCTTCTTTGTTCAAGTCCAGCTGCGCAACGCCCCATATTCCATCGGTCCAAGGTCCTGAGGCGGGTACGAAAGAATATTTAAGCCCCGGAGCCAGTTGATCTATTTCTGCTTCGTGTTGATGTTCGAACACTTTATATGCCTTCACATTTCCACTTCGACTCGGAAAATGAGTCGTCGCCTTAGCCACGGCGCCAGAACCACTCGCCCCAGTAAGGGCGGTTACGGAGACAGCAGTGGTAATACCGGTCTGGGATAGTGGATAAAGAGCCAACGAAATAGCAGAAGCAAAACAACCCGGATTGGCTATTAACTTTGTACCTGCTGGTGGTGGTCCGGTAATCTCCGGTAAGCCAAACCATGCTGTATTAAGCAAATCCGGCCTCGGATGAGGCGCGCCGTAACGCGCTAGGTAGGTAGCAGCATCTTTCAGGCGAAAATCGGCGCTCATATCGACAATCAGCCCGTTAAATCCAGCGTCTACTAGTTTCCCGGTGGCCACGGCCCCTTGTCCATGCGCAGCCGCGATAAAAATCACATCAAGGTCGACATCTATTTCCGCCAAAAACACAAGTTCAGTGATTCCTCGCAAATGGGAATGTGCTTTCCATACCGGCTGGTTTTCGTGAGACCGACTCGTCACCACGTCCAACCTCATTTCAGGATGTACTAAAACCTGTTCAATCAGCTTTCGGCCTACATAACCTGCCCCATGAAGAATTCCAACCCGTATCATGCTAAGACCTCACGAGCAGCTGGTGGTTTTAGATAGGTAGTGATTAGGTCAGCCATTTCTTGAGGATCTTCGCGGGCATTGATGGCCGGAATTCCCATCACTTGACGAATGTACTGACGCCCCACACCATTATCGGTTACCGGTCCGGTTACCAGAGCAATAGTAGCATGATACCTGTCTTTAAATAACGTTTGAGCCGCCCATATTCCGGCCAAATCGACCCCCGTCACAATATGGGCCGCGCAAAAGGACTGTAACTCTTTGTCCTGCAACAACTCATCGACACCGTAGTAGCCAATAATTCCATCGCCCAGTTCGATCACAATAACGTCTGGATCGGCGGTAATATTGAGGTGGTGAATGATTCCTTTGACGTTTTTGGCCATGGTTTTGGATGCTGAGCAAACAATTCCAGTGTCCGTAAAGGTTGCAATGGCCACAGCACCGTGGCGCTCGATCAGCCTGACATCGCGCATTAGAGATGCTCCCGTTGCTTTTGCGGCAGCCACTCTATACCCTTTTCTGGATAATCTTTGAACCAATTCGCAACAGGCCCAAGTCTTGCCTGTGTCCATGGCCGTACCGCTTACAAATATGAGCGGACAAGATTTGGTCAAGTTTTCGACCTCCGGAAGTGCATGGTCCTGTAAACGTGCATGAACCCACATCCCTTCGGATTGAACCATTGCTGCGCCAATAACTCGAACCTTGAGGGCTGGACCTAGCGACGGATGATCGCTGGTACAATTACCAATGATTCCTCCCAGGTTCAGCACGTTTAGCGTATCTCCCGGAAGTGCAATTCTGGGGACCTGACCGCTATAGCCCTTCAAGGCCTTTCTTTCGCCCAATACGCCGACGAAAATGTCACCTTTAGCAATCGTTCGGAACTCACCATCCGAACATTCTATCTGATTATATATCGCTTTAGACTCCAAGGCCTCTACTACAATACAATATCCTTCTTGAGCAACCACGTAGTCTGATACAGTCACATCTTTGTGCAATCCAGTTTTTGCGGCGGTTGAACAAACGTAGGTTACCTGCATGGTATTCATTTGTGTCATGATGTTGGTTCTGATGAAGAGCGAACTCGGTGTGTTAAAAGTGACTGCAATCCAAGAATACGCGCAAATCCTCGAGCATCTCGCCCATCCCACAATTGGTTGCTTTCTCCGTATGTAGCGACTCCGGTATCGAATAATGAAAATGGGCTGATCGTGCCCTGAATGGAAACATTTCCCTTGTAGACACTGAGCGCAACAGTTCCAGTTACCGTTTCTTGGGACGAATTTAGAAATGCTTCAATATCCCGCAAAGCAGGGTCAAAATATTGTGCTTCATGCATCATCATTCCATAAAAATCGCCAAGTTGAGCTTTATGATATTGCTGCCAACGCGACAAAACGGTCTTTTCCAATTCGCGGTGAGCAGGAATCAGAATGGCAGCCGCTGCTGCCTGAAATCCAACTCGGCCTTTGATACCTAAGATGGTGTCTCCCACGTGAATAGCTCGACCAATTCCGTTGGCCTCACCCAATCGATTCAACTCTTCTATAAGTTGAACCGGAGACATTTCCGTTCCATTTAGCGAGGTCGGAATTCCTTTTTCAAAGCCGACAGTTACCGTTTCTTCCTGATCGGGCGAATCCTTGGGAGAGGGCGAAGGCCATGCACTATCTGGAAGATTTTTTTCAGTTGTAAGTGTTTCCTTGCCTCCGACAGTCGTCCCCCACAAACCTGTATTAATCGAATACGTCGTTGTAGAAGCCGATACTGCGTAGCCTCGTTCTTTCAGCCAGTTTGTGGTGTATTCTCGGGATAAACCTAGATCCCGTATTGGGGTTAAAATAGTCAGATCGTCTCCGAGTACAGAAAGAGCGACATCGAACCGAATTTGGTCATTCCCAGCCCCGGTAGATCCATGTGCGACAATCGAAGAATTTAACTTTCGGGCCATGTTGACCAACGCCTGTGCTTGAACCACTCTATCGGGTCCAACACATAGCGGATAAACATCCCCGCGCAGCACGTTTCCTTTAATGAGGTATTGTATGGAGCGCTCAAAGAGTTCATCGCGTGCATCAACCATATAATGCCCGGCCGAGCCCAATTCCTTTGCTCGTCTCTCAATTTGTAAACGTTCATCTTCGCTGATACCCCCTGTATTAACGGTTACCGTATATACGGGGACATTGTGCTCTTCCCGGAGATACGGCACACAAAAGGAGGTATCGAGCCCCCCACTAAAAGCAACTACAATAGACATGGCAAAATCGAGCTAAAAAGCACGCTTGAGGTACATAAAAAAAGCGCCGGGTCCATACGGATCGGCGCTTGAGTCGGTTGATGTATACTCTCTACATCAGGCTACCGAACTTGCTACGAATCCGCGTATCCCACGGGATACCATTCGGATTCGTCGGCGAAGACTGGTAGTACTATGTGCTGAAATAATCATTACCTGCTATAATAAGGTTAATTCCACGTTTGGACTAACCATTTTTCAAATTTCATACGAATCTAGAACAGGTACATTTAGCCAAACCTGCTGCTGGAACTGTTGAATCCGCTTAAGTTGATCTATTCCAGACGGTGTCAATCGATAAAAAATCCTTGGCCTGCCACCTAGTTGTTGTTCGTTTTTGACAGGTTGTTTATGAATGTAACCTCGCAAAAAAAGTTGATCGAGTGAAACCCAAAGACTTCCGACGGTCACTTTCTTTTTTGCCCTAACGAGCAATTCCGACCGGATAGTGGTGCTATACGCGTCCTGGCCGAGCACCAAAATGGCGATCAACAAGATCTCATCTGCCCTTGAAAGGGTTTTGGAGAACGATTTTGACGATGCTTTTTTTGTTGACTTCCCCACTTCAAATCTTGTCGGTCCGCTCGTTCAATAGTGCAATAATGCACCCGTGTGTACAGCTGCTACTCCTGTCGGCCCAGGCCATTAGGCCATTAGGCCATTAAGCCTGCTCGACGCGCATATTCAAAAACATTACCACATTTCAGAATCTCAGCCACATCCCCGAGAGGATCTAACAAAAACTCGATACCCGAAGTGACATTGATTAAAATGCCGGTTTTAGTATCTAATGTGAGTTCGTCCCCGGTTTTAATCTGATCAATCAGCCGGACTCTCGTTTCAAACGGAATGACAAACCCCCCATCAACCGCGTTCCTATAAAATATTCTTGCGTACGATTCGGCGATTACCACTTCTGAACCTGCTTCTTGCAAGGCGAACGGAGCGTGCTCACGAGAGGATCCGCATCCAAAATTGGTCCCTGCTATCACAAACGTAAAGTCGCTTTTGTACTTATCCGGGGCAGTAAAGGGGACGTTACCTTCTGGAATTCCTTGTTGCCCATCTGGCAGGCCACAAAGAGCATATCTACCGTAAAATTGACGTTCTTCAGGCACCGTCATACTGTAGACGAGGTGTATAGCCGGAATAATTTGATCCGTGTCTATGGAGTCTCCGACCACGTAGGCCTTTCCCGTAATGATGTCTTTCATACCAATACTTCTCGTGGGTCGGTGATAGTCCCATGGATTGCGGAAGCAGCCACTGTCAATGGCGAGGCCAAATACACGGCTGCTTGTTTGGAGCCCATTCGGCCCGGAAAATTTCGATTCGTGGTGGAAATGACGACTTCCGTGCCGTGGGTTCGGCCAAACGTATCGACCGGACCTCCAAGGCAAGCTCCACAAGAGGCATGGCCCATTTTACAACCGGCATCAAGGAACACCTGCCAAATGGTTTTGCCGTTCATGGTCCGCTCGCGAAGTTGGCGGGTTACTTCTGAGCTGGCTGGTACAACAAACGTATCGATGCGCACTTCGTTGCCTTCCAATATGCTCGCCGCGGCCATAAAGTCTTCAATCTTTCCGCCCGTGCAGCTACCAATGTAAGCCCGGTCTAATTTTGTACCCGCTACTTCAGAAACATTGGCGAGATTGTCCGGCCGGTGGGGTTTGGCGACCACTGGTTCCATTTTTGAAACGTCATACACTCGCTCAGAGAAAAAAGTAGCTCCAGCGTCGCCGTATACCGGATCAAAGCCATGATCGGTTCGGGCTCTGACATACTCGAATGTTTTCTCGTCCGGAGCGATAATTCCATTTTTCCCGCCTGCCTCAATAGCCATATTGGTTAGCGTCATGCGCTCTTCCATAGACAGGTCAAAAACGGCTTTACCATCAAATTCCAGCGTTTTGTAGGTACCACCTTCAAATCCAATGTCTCCAATGACAGAAAGGATCAGGTCTTTTGCCATCAAGTACGGCGGTAGATCACCTTCAAACACAAAACGCATCGTTTCGGGTACTTTCACCCAAATTTTTCCCGTGCCCATGATCAGGGCCGCATCGGTATTGCCAACTCCTGTCGAAAATAAACCGAACGCACCGGAGGTACAGGTGTGGCTGTCTGTTCCAAAAAGCACATTTCCAGGTCTGTTAAAACCCTCTTCAGCCAGTGCAATATGACAAACGCCTTTATAACGACTTGTACCCACATCGAAATAATGCGGCAAATCATGTTCCTTTGCAAACTCCCTCAGAATCTCAATATTACGCCTGGCATGGGGGTCTTCTGTAAAGATGTAGTGGTCGGGCAAAATGACCAACTTGTCCTTATCCCAAACTTTCGCAGACTCCCCAAACTCTCTTTTGAATATGCCAATGGTGGGAGGACCACACACATCGTGCGTCATCAAAATATCCACATCGATCCAGATATTCTCACCTGGCGTAACACGCGCGCGGCCGGAGTGCTGGGCTAATATCTTCTGGGTAATTGTTTGTGCCATTAATCCTTACTCTGGAGTGCCGCTTCCAAAAGCCTGCATGATTCCGGTCGCTACGAATTGAATAGACTCTTCCTCTGCGCGGTGCGAAGCCAATGAATTCAAAGCGTTCATGTATGCCTCGGCAGAGGCGTGAATCACGTCGGTGCTGCTGGCCTTTCCTGCGAAAAGTGGTCCATTAAGCCCGATGAGAACCGTAACCTCCCCGAAGGCATCCGCTCCTTCAGACACTGACCGAATGGAATAATTGACCAGATCATGACCTTCATTGACGGCATGATCAATAGCCCGGAATAAAGCATCAATCGGCCCATCGCCGGTGGCTACTTTTTCGATTGTTTCATCGCGTCGTAAATCGCGAATAGTAACTTTGGCCTCGGGTTCTTGGTCCGTACCAACAGACACCTGGAAGCTTTCTAATTGATAGTGTGGTTCAGTTTTCACGTTTTTGTAATCGTGGACTAGGTTAAATAAGTCAGAATCATTGATTTCTTTTTTGCGATCCGCAAGGCGTACGAACTCATCGTAAATAAGATCTTTTTCCGCGTCAGTTGAGTGAATGCCAAGTTGCTCCATCCGACTAAACAGGCCGTGACGGCCGGAATGCCGACCAAGGCGAATGGACTCGACAGCTTGCCCAACGTCTTCAGCACGCATAATCTCATACGTTTCGCGGGCTTTTAGAACACCATCCTGATGAATACCCGCTTCATGGCTAAAAGCGTTCTTACCAACAATGGCTTTATTGTGTTGAACTAGGAAGCCAGAAAAGGTCGAAACCATCTTGGAGGATTGTGTCAGGAGGGCCGGATTTACATTCGTCTTCAGCTCGAAATATGGCGCCCGCACGACCAAGGCCATGATTACTTCTTCTAAGGCTGCGTTGCCTGCCCTTTCTCCGATTCCATTTATCGTGCACTCAACCTGACGAGCTCCCGCCTGAACACCAGCGAGCGAATTGGCAACGGCAAGCCCAAGGTCGTCATGGCAATGCGTAGAAAAAATGATGTTTTTACCAAAAGTACAGCCGCTCATGACTCGACGAATTAAATCAGCGTATTCGTCGGAAATGCAGTAACCAGTAGTGTCAGGTAGGTTTATAGTTGTGGCGCCAGCATCTATAACGGCCTGGACTACTTCGCACAAATAATCGGTATCCGTTCGGCCCGCATCCTCGGCACTGAATTCAATATTTGTTGTAAATCGTTTGGCCCGTTCAACCGCCTCAACAGCCATCTTTTTAATGGTTTGGCGTTTTCCCGCCAGGTTTACTCCATACCTGGCATCGGCAAACTTAGCGTTCAGGTGGATGTCGCTAGTGGCAATAAAGGTGTGGATTCTCGTATTGGCACCACCTTCGAGTGCCTTTCCTGCCGCATCGATATCTGCATTTTTGGCGCGGGCAAGTGCGCAAATGGTTGGCCCGTGAACTTCTTTTACGATGCGCCGAACCGCCTCAAATTGAGCGGGGGACGAAATAGGAAAACCAGCCTCGATTACGTCAACACCCAGACGGGACAATTGATGTGCTATCTCGACCTTCTCCGGGATGGTCATCGCCGCGCCGGGCGCTTGCTCCCCATCTCTCAGTGTAGTATCAAAAATAATTACCGAATCCCAAGCCATAATGCTACCTATGATGAAACGGTTTCTACCGTAGTAATGTGTGTGATAAGTTCCGATACAAAGGCGGATGTGCTTATCGAACCCCGGCCGCCTGAGACCAAATCTGCTGTCCAATACCCTGCTTTGAGCGTATTCTCGACGGCGAGACGAACGCTTTTTGCTGCCTCTGATTCTCCCCATTCTTCTAGCATCATCCCAGCGCTCAGGATGGCTCCAACGGGATTGGCTGAATCCTTCCCTGCCAATTCCGGAGCGCTTCCATGAACCGGCTCAAAAAGAGGCGTGATGCCTCCAAGACAAGCAGATGGAAGTAAACCAAGACTGCCGGCAAGCGTCGATGAGAGATCAGAAAGGATATCGCCGAATAGATTTCCAGTCAGAATAACATCAAATTGACGCGGGTTAAGTACCAGTTGCATGGCCGCATTGTCCACATAAAGGTGGTCCATCTGAATGTCAGGAAATTCGTCCCTGGCAATACGAGTCGCGGTTTCTCGCCAAAGGCGAGAAACCGCGAGGACATTTGCTTTATCAACTGAGGTAATGTGTCCTTTGCGTCGACGTGCCCACGTGCACGCCACTCGCGTAATTCGTTCAATTTCCGCCACCGAATACGTCATCGTATCCACAGCATATTCGGCTTCCAAAACGCGTGGCTTGCCAAAATAAATGCCTCCGATGAGCTCTCGAACCACCAAAATATCCGTTCCTTCCACTTTTTTAGGTGGTAAAACCGATAAATGAGCTAACGAAGCGGGGACCGAAACCGGCCTCAGGTTTGCAAATACGCCCAAGCCAGATCTAAGCGCCAAAAGGCCGCCTTCTGGTCTTTCCTCGCCTTTAAGATGATCCCACCGAGGTCCACCAATTGCTCCCATCAATATTCCGTCGGCATTTTTACACGCAGAGAGCGTCTCCGGTGGAAGCGGGAAACCAACAGAATCAATGGCCGCTCCCCCGAACTCACATTCTTCAAACGTGAGTTCGAGTGCATACCGAACGGCTACCGATTCCAGGACTAATCGGGCTGCATTTGTTACTTCGGGGCCTATACCATCTCCCGGAAGCAAAACTATATGACGCGATGATTTCATAAGCTTAGGCAGAAACGTGTTCTTCTTTTTCTTTAGCGTCTTTTCGGATCCAAGACATCATATTGCGCAGCTTTTTACCAATGGTTTCCATCGGATGATTAAGCGAGGCACTCCTCAGTTTCGACATATTCGGCCAACCGGCATCACATTCTGCGATCCATTCTCGTGCAAATTCTCCGCTCTGTACTTCGCCCAGAATTTTTTTCATCTCTTTTTTGACCTCGGCCGTGATAACCCGACTTCCCCTGGAGTATCCGCCATATTCTGCAGTGTCGGAGACGGATTTATTCATCATCTCAAGGCCACCCTCGTAATACAAATCTACGATTAGTTTCAATTCGTGTAAACATTCAAAATAGGCCAATTCTGGTTCATATCCTGCTTCCACCAAGGTTTCAAAGCCCGCTTTGATAAGTGCTTCGCTTCCTCCGCAAAGTACTGCCTGCTCTCCAAATAAGTCCGTTTCGGTTTCATCTTTGAAATTCGTCTCGATTACACCGGCGCGCATCCCTCCTATCCCTTTGGACCAGCTTAGTGCCAGTTCCATGGCATTTCCTGTGGCGTCTTGCGAAACCGCAACCAGACAAGGGACTCCTTTACCTTCTTCGAAAGTGCGCCGCACGAGATGCCCGGGAGACTTTGGAGCGACCATAAATACATCAATCCCCGGCGGTGGTACAATTTGATCGTAGTGAATATTAAAACCATGACCGAAGGCCAAGGCCTTTCCAGGCGTCATGTGCTGGGCAATTGACTCCTTATACACCGATTTTTGGAGCTGATCTGGAATCAATATCATTACCACATCAGCCCATTCTGCAGCGTTGGACACCGTCATGGTCTGGAGCCCTTTTGCCCGGACTTCGTCGGTTGAAGCCGAACCTTCACGAAGTCCCACAACCACATTAACACCGCTTTCATGCAGGTTGAGGGCATGGGCATGTCCTTGGCTTCCGTATCCAATTACAGCTACCTTTTTGTTCTGAATAAGGCCTAGATCGGCGTCGTAGTGCATTTTCATTATAATTGTGTCTGCGTTTTGTTTTTTTAATTAAGAAGAAGAGGCCGAAGGCTTAGTGTTCAAAAGCGAGTTCGCGCCGCATCGCTACCCGTCCACTTCGGGCCACCTCAAGAACATCGTAATCACGCATCATGCCAATGAATGCATTGATCTTAGCAGGAGGCCCTGTCACTTCAAACGTGAGACTATCGGGTGTAATATTGACCACCGTAGCCCTAAATATGTCCACGACACTTATCAGTACAGGCCGTTCCAGAGCAGAACATCTGACCTGAACTAAACACAACTCGCGTTCAACATGGTCATGGAGGGTTACGTCTTCGACTTCAATCGTGTCAATAAGATTGTTTAATTGTCTAATAACCTGTGCGATTATCCGGTCATTACCTATTGTTACAATAGTCATTCTTCGCAGAGAAGGATCTTTTGCCTCCCCCATAGAAACACTTTCCAGGTTGAATCCGCGTTGAGAAAACAAATTGGCAACCCGGTTTAAGGCATCCAACGTATTTTCAACCAAGACGGTTAGGACGTGGCGGTGAACCGAATCAGAAACACCCGGGTGAAGGGATTCCCCCGCGACCTGCTTTCTAAAGATTTGCTGCGGGGTTAACGTTTGCTTAGCAACAACGGTTGGTTGTGCAAAATGTGTTTGTGTATTCATTTTAATTGATGTCCTCAGCAGAGGCCGTGATCATTTCGTCTGTGGTAGCGCCTGAAGGCACCATTGGGAATACTTTTTCTTCCATGATGACCTTAAAATCCATCACGACAGGACGGTCCGTAACCTCCCAGGCAGCATCGATGGTCGATTGTATGTCTTCAGGTCGCTCGCAGCGCAAACCGACACAATTAAAAGCCTCGGCCAACTTGACAAAATCAGGGTTGGTTGGAGTTAAATCTGTATGGCTGTACCGCTCCTCGTGAAACAACTCTTGCCACTGCCTCACCATGCCTAGGTACGAGTTATTCAGAATCACGACCTTTAATGGCAATTTGTGAGCAGCAGCGACACCCAATTCCTGGATATTCATCAGCACGCCTCCATCCCCATTTATAGAAATAACCGGCAAACCACCTGGTTTCTGACCGAACGCCACGCCCATAGCTGCCGGCAAAGAAAAGCCCATTGTTCCTAGGCCCCCCGACGTTATGTGGGTTCGGGGATGGACGTAGGTAAAGAACTGAGCTCCCCACATTTGATTTTGACCTACGTCAGTCACAACCGTAGCGTGCCCGCCTGTTTTATCCCTAAGCGCACGAATAATTTCTTGTGGGCGAAGTTTGCCGTCACTCTTGAAGGACATGGGGCATTCAGCCTTCCAAACATCGATTTGTTTAAGCCACTCCGAAGTATCCTTTGGTTCTACAAGTGGTTCAAGCTGCTCTAGAACAAGTTTAACATCTCCCAAAATGGGGCAATCGGCAGGCACGTTTTTTGAAATACATGCCGGATCTATGTCGATGTGAATAATTTTGGCATGCGGGGCCCAAGCTTCGATCTTGCCTGTTACTCGGTCATCAAATCGCGCTCCAACGGCAATCAACAGGTCTGTATTTTGAACCGCTTTATTCGCATACCACGTTCCATGCATGCCTAACATCCCGACTGAAAGCGAGTCATTTTCAGGAAACGCCCCCAAGCCATGAAGTGTGGTGGTAACTGGAGCGTTTATTCGACGAGCAACTCGCGTTAACACTTCTGCTGCGTCCGCGATAATAGCCCCACCTCCTACGTAAAAAAGCGGTTTTTTTGACGCTCTTATCATGTCTGAGGCAATCTGAAGTTGATTCTTATTGCCTTTCTGCGCGAATGAATATCCCCGGATCGCAATGGATGCTGGATAGTGAAATGGAGCAGTGGCCATTAACACATCTTTAGGTAGATCGACAACTACGGGCCCCGGGCGCCCGGTTCTAGCAATGTAATACGCCTTTTTAATGGTCGCGGCTAAATCATTCACGTCTCGAACCAAAAAACTGTGCTTCGTGATGCTTCGCGTTACGCCAATCGTATCGCACTCTTGAAAAGCATCGTTTCCGATCAATTTGGTTGGTACTTGTCCGGTAAATACCACAATTGGAATGGAATCCATGTAGGCATCCGCAATCCCAGTTACACAATTTGTGGCACCCGGTCCTGAGGTAACGAGAACCGTCCCGACCTTTCCGGTGGACTTAGCATACCCTTCGGCAGCGTGCGTTCCGCCCTGTTCGTGGCGAACCAGGACATGTTTAAACGTAGGATTGAGGCGGTGCATCGTGTCGTAAATACCAATTACCGCACCACCAGGGTACCCGAACACGATTTCCACTCCCTCTGCTTCGAGGGACCGAATGAAAATTTCTGCGCCTGTCAAGAGGCCGCCTCCCGTGTGAGACTCACCTTTCGGGGCGTTTTTTGATGTTCTAGATTCGGTCGCTCTCTCAAGTACCTTTGTTGCGATGTTCATAGTGTGCACGTAACGGCTTTCTTAAGCCAATACAGGTGTTGGTTGGGTGGGAAGTTTTAAGACAGCTCCGGTTGAAGCGCTCGAAACCATGAAGGCATATCGTTCCAGGTATCCGCCTTTGACTTTACTTTCAAAGGCAGGGAGTTGAGAAAGGCGAAAAGCCAATTCTTCGTCCGAGATACCAAGTTCAATACTTGAATTATGAAGGTCGATAGTGATCAAATCGCCCGGCTCCACTGCCGCAATCGGGCCCCCGGCAGCTGCTTCGGGCGAACAATGTCCAATGGAAAGGCCTCGTGTACCTCCGGAAAATCGTCCATCGGTTATCATGGCTACTTTTTTATCCATGCGCATCCCAGCCAAGGCTGATGTTGGTTGCAACATTTCGGGCATTCCCGGGCCCCCACGCGGTCCTTCATATCGGATAACCACGACGTCTCCTTCCTGGACCTGTCCGGATAAAATGCCTTCAGAGGCGGCGTCCTGATCTTCAAATATTCGAGCCGGACCGGAAAATGTCATCATGTCGTCTGAAACGGCGCCAGTTTTTATGACGCACCCTTCAGGAGCCAAATTTCCAAACAGGACGGACAATCCTCCGGTCTTTTTAAAGGGGTTGTCCACCGAACGAATTATATCTGGTCGATTCTTTTTTGCACCTACCAGGCACTCTTTTAGGGTCTTTCCAGAGACCGTTGGGCGGTCCGAGTTCAGCAGTCCGGCATGATCCAATTCAGCTAAAATGGCGTAGATACCACCGGCTTCCTCGACGTCTTCCATATGCACGTTGGGAGTAGCCGGCGAAACCATACAGATGTATGGCACACGGGCCGAAATGGCGTTGATGCGGTCCAAGTCGTAATCCAGGCCTGCTTCGGAAGCTGCGGCCAACATGTGCAGTACCGTATTGGTCGATCCCCCCATAGCCATATCGAGGGCAAAAGCATCGTCCAATGCGGCATCGGTGAAGATGTCTAGGGGTTTGAGGTCTTCATAAACCAATTCGACAACGCGGCGCGCGGCTTGCTGCGCAAGAAGCGCGCGCCTTGGATCTATCGCCAAAATTGAACCATTTCCCGGAAGGGCCAAACCCAATGCCTCCATAATGCAATTCATGGAGTTGGCAGTGAACATGCCGCTACACGATCCGCACGTCGGACAAGCATGTTGTTCCAGGGCAGAAAGGCGCTTTTCGTCGATATCGCCTTTTTGAAATTGACCTACGCCTTCAAAAACCGACACAAGGTCAATCTTCGTACCATCTTCCAACTGACCGGCCTTCATCGGCCCACCAGAAACAAAAATGGTAGGAATATTACATCGAAGGGCGCCCATCAGCATGCCCGGAACGATCTTGTCGCAGTTCGGAATGCATATAAGCGCGTCCAAACAATGCGCCCGAGCTACGGTTTCTACGCAGTCTGCGATCAACTCTCGAGACGGTAGAGAAAACCGCATCCCCATGTGCCCCATGGCTATACCGTCGTCTACGCCAATCGTGTTGAACTCAAATGGAACCCCGCCAGCTTCCCTAATGCCAGCCTTGATAACTTTTCCAAACTCTTGAAGATGAACATGACCGGGAATAAGGTCGATATACGAATTGCAAACGCCAATGAACGGCTTATCGAAATCGGAATCGTCTAGGATTGCACCGGTTGCACGCAGTAAACTCCTATGAGGAGCACGGGTGTAGCCTTTTTTAATCGTATCGCTGAGTCGTTTGGACATGAAGCGTATCTTTTTGGGGTGATGTCAACCCCATTTTAGATATGCCTTCAGCGTATAGGATTGACGTTAGTTCAGCTTGTTAGAATGCTGAGAATAGAAATAATCACGAGGACAGCCAGTAGAATCAATGCCAAAGATTCCACAAGCTGTGCCACGAGAACGTCAATCAGAATAATCGAACTAGAAGGAGTCGAAACGGCACGTGCTCTAGCGCTACGTGGCTCAAAGGGAAACCCAGGCCTAGTTGCTAGAATGGATGCTATAAATTTCGAAGACCTACGCATGAATTCCCGAGTTGTCGGGCGTTTGATTATCTGGGTCAATTTTACGACCATTATTAAGCACAAGTCAACCTTTTGGGTATGTGAAGAATCCGGAAGCGCTACCAATTAGGAGGTGTTATATATATGGTATAAAAACGACAAAACAATTTTTACCGAACATGCCAAATTAGTTGTTTTCAAACCTATTTTGTGTGGAATAATTGAAATACACAACTCCATGTGCTCCATTCTTGCCATCTTAGGACCAATTGGTTCAGACAGTACCCTTCGCGAACGAGCTCTGGAATTGAGCAAAAAGCAAAGGCATCGTGGGCCTGATTGGTCCGGAATTTTTAGTGACAACCATGCAATACTGGCGCACGAAAGATTGTCTATCGTCGACCTTACCCACGGCTCGCAGCCACTGGTAAGCCCGGATGGTCGTTTCGTTTTGGCAGTGAACGGCGAGATTTACAATCATCGAGCATTGCGGTCCACGTTAACGGACTATGCCTTTCAAACCGAATCCGATTGCGAAGTAATCATCCCGCTTTTTATGAAGTACGGAACGGACTGTGTTCATCATTTAAATGGGATTTTCGCTTTTATTCTCTGGGATACCGTTGAACAGCAATTCCTGGTGGCTCGTGATCCCATAGGCGTCATCCCATTGTATTCCGGTTATGATTCTAAAGGACATGCCTATTTTGCTTCTGAACTGAAAGCGTTGGAATCTGATTGCCCCCAAGTCTTCCCTTTTCCTCCTGGGCACATTTTATTTAGCAAAGAGGGATCAGAAACCCGGCCTTATTTTACCCCCGCATGGACTAACTATGATGTCGTTGAAAATGGATCCGAGGATCCAATGGTCGTTCGAGAAGCACTCTCTGATGCGGTTCATCGTCAATTAATGAGCGATGTACCCTATGGAGTTTTGCTTTCAGGGGGCCTTGATTCATCCATTATTGCGGCCTTGGCCTGTACCTACGCCGCAAACCGAATAGAGGACGATGATTCCTCTCCTGCTTGGTGGCCTCAGATTCACTCTTTTGCGATTGGACTAGACGGTAGCCCTGACTTAGCTGCAGCCAAAACGGTGGCGGATCACATTGGAAGCGTCCATCATGGGCTCACCTTCACTGTCCAAGAGGGCCTCGACGCACTCCGTGATGTGATTTACCACATCGAGACCTACGATGTGACCACCATTCGAGCCTCCACACCAATGTACTTGATGGCACGTAAAATCAAGGCCATGGGCATTAAGATGGTGCTTTCAGGAGAAGGTGCCGACGAGATTTTCGGTGGATATTTATACTTTCACAAAGCGCCTAACGCCCGCGAATTCCACGAGGAAACCGTCCGTAAAATTGAACGACTCCATCTATTCGATTGCGCGCGCGCCAACAAGAGTATGGCCGCCTGGGGCATCGAGGCTCGAGTCCCGTTTTTAGACCTTGAGTTTCTGGATATCGCCATGTCATTGAGTCCATCGGCCAAATTGATTACCCCGGGGAAGCTTGAAAAGCAGATTTTGAGGGATGCGTTTGCCGACATGCTTCCGGAATCTATCGCAAAACGTCAAAAGGAGCAGTTTTCGGACGGCGTAGGATACAGCTGGATTGATCAACTACGAGCCCACGCAGCGGAGCGCGTAACGGACGCAGACATGAACCGAGCTCAATTTCGGTTTCCTGTTAACCCACCGGATACCAAAGAAGGCTATTTCTACAGATCCATTTTTGAAGAGCACTTTCCCTCAGAATCGGCGGCCAGATGTGTTCCAAGCGGAAAATCAGTGGCTTGCAGTACACCTGAAGCCCTTGCATGGGACGCATCATTTGAAGGAGGCGCGGATCCTTCTGGGCGAGCTGTTAAGGGGATTCATGCCGATGCGTACTGATTGAAATGGGCGTAGCCTCAATCTCGTCGTGAAACTGGCTCGCAGATTCGAGCTAGCCTATTAGACCCCATTTTGGGGGCACACAGGCCGCAAAGCACATTCTTGACACTTGGGTTTTTTGGCGTCACAAATTGCTCGACCATGAAGCACAATGGCATGGGCCGCAAAGATCCATTCTGACTGTGGAATAATCTTCATAAGATCCTTTTCCACTTTAACTGGATCCGTTTGGGCGGTTAATCCGAGCCGAAAGGACAACCTTTTGACGTGCGTGTCCACAACAAATCCCGCTGGTATGCCAAAATGGGTCCCAAGTACCACGTTGGCTGTCTTCCGCGCCACCCCAGGCAGGCGAGTTAATTCTTCAATGGACTGTGGCACTTCACCCTTGAACGTGTTCAGGATCATATTAGCGGCACCGATCACGTTTTTAGCTTTATTTCTGAAGAATCCGGTTGATCGAATTTCATCCTGAAATAGTTCCAAATCTGCATCGGCAAAGTCCCGCACGCTTCGATATTTTTTGAATAAGGTGGACGTCACTTTATTTACGTTTACGTCCGTGGTCTGGGCTGACATGATGGTTGCAAAAAGCAATTCATGAGCGGTGGTGTGCTCCAAAGCACAGTCCGCAAGCGGATAAACTGCGTGCAGGATATCTAAAATCGATTCAACTTGATCTGTCATATTAAATTCGGCCAAAATAAATTGCGTGCTATCGATTACGGGCGGATAGAATCAAAGTGCACTGTGCAGCCCAGTATAACTCTGGCCCTTGACGGTCGAACCTTCAATCGCCCGAAGGGTTAATCGCACCTTAAGAGTACATCCAAACCCGCAATCATGCATTCGGAATTAGCTGAAAAATTGGCTCGTTTGACCACCCGTCCAGGGGTGTATCAACACAAAGACGAAGACGGGAAGGTTTTGTACGTCGGAAAGGCCAAAAATCTTAAGGCCCGGGTTAATTCGTATTTCCACGACAGCCGGAATCGAGAAGGCCGCTTAAAAATCCTAGTCTCAAAAATTTGGGATGTAGAGGTAATCGTGACGGACACCGAGGCCGAGGCCTTGCTGTTGGAAAACAATCTAATCAAAAGCCTCCGCCCTAGATACAATATTAACCTTAGGGACGATAAGACCTATCCCTACATTTGTGTCAAAAACGAGCCCTTTCCCCGTGTTTTTCCTACTCGCCAACCGCGAAAGGATGGTTCGAAATATTTTGGCCCGTATACCGAAGTCCGTAGCATGCGGATTATGTTGGATACGATTCGGTCCATATTCCGACTTCGAACGTGCTCACTAAACCTTGCTCCGGAGCCTATTCGTGCCGGGAAATACGAGGTTTGTCTTCAGTTTCACATCAAAAAGTGCGATGCTCCGTGTGTTGGACTGCAGTCCAATAAAAGTTACGCTTCGACCATCAAACAGGTTGAACAACTTCTCAATGGTAAGACGAGCACGCTGGTCGCTCTTTTCAAAGATGAAATGAAACGCATGTCAGAAAACATGCAATTTGAGGAGGCGGCTAAACTGCGCGATCAAGTAAATGCCTTGCAAAAATACTCAGAGCGCCAAAAAGTAGTGGCCGGAGACCTGGCCGATCGAGATCTTTTTGCCATCTACACCGACCGAGAAGAAAATGCAGCGTGCGGCATTGCCTTTCAGATGCGCGATGGCAAGATCGTAGGGAGAAGGACCCAATACTTGACTCGTATTGATGAGACACCTGAAGAGGAATTGATGCAACTGATCGTCGAAAGATACTATGCAGAATCCTCCTTCTATCCGGATGAAGTAGTCCTATCGGTTCCGTGTGCAGACTCTGGACCAGTGGAAGAGCTCCTGCGCGAGAAAAAAGGTAAAAAAGTACTATTTATAGTGCCCCAGCGGGGTGACAAAGCAGGGCTAATTGGCATTGTAGAGAAAAATGCCCAATTGATGCTAGAGGAATACAAAATCGCACGCCAAAAGAAAAATGAAGGAAAGGTGCCTCACGCAGTTACGAAGTTGAAAGCGGACCTATCTCTTCCCAGATTGCCAAGACGAATTGAGTGTTTTGACGTCTCTCACCTGGGCGGCACTGACGTCGTCGCCTCATGTGTCGTGTTTATAGACGGCATTCCAAAAAAGTCAGAATACCGGACATTTAAGGTCCGCACAGTGGGTGGTGGAGTTTCTGACGATTTTCAATCCATGCGAGAAGTTGTAGGCAGGCGCTACGCAAACGTGGTTCAAGAAAATGGACCTTGGCCGGATCTTGTAGTTATTGACGGCGGAAAGGGGCAGTTATCTAGTGCAGTTTTGGCTCTAGAAGAGGTCGCGGCATACGGCAAGTTTCCAATTGTCGGGTTAGCAAAACGCTTGGAAGAAGTGTACTTCCCGGGAGACACAGACTCCGTTTTTGTCCCAAAAGACAGTGCTTCCCTTCAACTTTTGCAACGAACCCGAAACGAGGCTCACCGTTTTGCGGTCACTTTTCAGCGTAAACTTCGCGCCAAAAGTACGCTCCAAAACGAATTGGAAGAGATCGAAGGGATTGGGCAAAAGACAGCAAAAAAACTAATCCGGGTGTTTGGATCCGTCAAAAGAGTACGAGAAGCCAGTGTAGAAGACATCGCGAAAGAGGTGGGTACCCATTTAGCCAGAAACCTTGCCCATCATTTTGGCTCCATCAAGGAAAGCGACGCTGATTGATTCCCTACCGTACCCTGCCGTACCCTGCCGTACCCGGCCGTACGCTGCCGTACCCTGCCGTACGCTGTCGCCTCCCTTGCACATATTGCAATTCCGACCCCTAGTGTGCAAGTTAGAAGATGCATCCCAGCACCATAAATCAAAAGAGGCTCAGCTTGATCACAGGAAGCCTTTTGATCATTTTTGGGATTGTTACCATGATAACTATCCCTCATCCTGTCTGAATGTGGGTATTTGGGGTGATAACTCCAAAACCTGCTGCTTTTATAGGCGCCAAACTGGCTGGATCGAAAAATCCGGCCTAATTCGCACTGTCTTGCCCTTCCTTTTAGCTTCAATCTAATTTTCGCATGTCGAACCCTTACGTTACACCAGAATTGTTTTCCTTCCTTCTAGAATTAAAAGCTAACAACGATCGGGATTGGTTTAATCTCAACAAAAGTCGATACGAAAAGCACCTCAAAGAACCCATGTTGGACCTGATAGCCGACTTTAGTCCGCTTCTTGCGGATATAAGTCCGCATTTTAGAGCGATTCCAAAAGCTACAGGCGGCTCTTTATTCCGGATCTATCGTGATGTTCGATTTTCAAAGAACAAAGACCCGTATAAAACACACGCATCCATTCAATTCAGACATGAATCAGCAAAAGATGTCCATGCCCCTGGATATTACTTACACATAGAACCGAAAAACGTGTTTGTAGGCTTAGGAATTTGGCATCCGGAAAATCCGGTTTTAAATCAGATCCGCTCAGCTATCTTGTCTGACGGTAGCCGCTGGAGGGAAGTAAGAGATGCCGCAGTAAACTCCGGGTTTGAACTACGGGGAGAATCGCTGAAGCGTCCCCCCAACGGAATGGACGCGGATCATGAGGATATTGTAGATTTAAAGCGAAAGGATTTTATGGCGGTCGCTCAGTTCGATCAAGAAATTGCACTCAGGCCAGACTTCTTACCGTTCCTCTCAGAGGCCTGGAAAAAGGGTTCGCCCTTGATGCAATTTATTTCTGATGCGATGAAAGTCCCGTTCTAATTTGGTGGTAATCGAAACCGACCAAAGCAGATTGTGTTGAGACATAAACATGTATTCATTTCTTAGCCGATTAATAATGTCTTTTTCAAATCCTCCTCAGGAAGGAGATCTCGCCCCGGCCTTTTCCGGCACCATCCAAGATGGCACGGTTATTTCCTCAGCTGATTTTATCGGAAAAAAGTTCGCAATTTATTTCTATCCGCGCGACAATACACCCGTTTGCACGACCCAAGCGTGTAATCTTAGAGATCACTTTGAGGACCTAAGCTCGGTTGGAATTTCGATCATAGGCGTATCTGATGACCCTGTGGACAAACATGTGAATTTTGCAGGTAAACATCGCCTCCCTTTCCCCTTGATCGCAGATGTAGACCAGGTTATGCTAAAAGCGTATGGGGTCTACGGCGAAAAGTCTATGTTCGGCCGTAAGTACATGGGCACCAAGCGTGTGACCTATTTGATAGATGAGGCTGGAATCGTCCAAAAAGTCATAAATAAGCCTAAATCAAGCGATCACGCCACTGAAATCCGAAATGGATTTGGGCTTTAAGATTATGCGAGACCCCCTCTATTACCCGGGCCGATTGAGTTTGCCTTATCACAAAAAGGCCGGAATTGCACGTGAATTTGGCAAATAAACTCATCTTTTTTTTTCCACATTCTCTCTGTTGATAAGTAGTGTGAGGAGTGGATAAATACGCCCTTATTTGGGTTGCCAAACGACACAAATCAGCCTAACATAGAGACACCCAATTTCGTCCCACACACTTTTTTGACTCGCATCCTCCTCATGGAAAGACCACTCGAACGGTCATGGCTTCAGCAAAAGATTGAGCTGGCATCTTTGATTCCCACTCAACAATTTCAGACTTGGTTAAAACCTGTTCAGTTTGTTTCGTGCACCGACGTGGGCGATGCCGCGCATGTGACCTTAAGTGTTCCCTCTGAATTTCATCGTGATTGGGTGGACCGTGAATACTGCTCACTTATTCAAAATGCCGTTGAGAAAAGTGCCGGAAAAGGCGCCTCATATAGCTTCATCATTGCCAGCGAACCACTGGTGGAAGCTGTGCACGAGCAGTCTAGCCGAGGTTATACTACGCAGGCCAAGCAGTCAACCAACGGACCCCGATCATTTTCCAGCCAAAAGAACTCCGATTCTGCTCCGTCTTACTCCGCTCCAAGCCAAAATTCGAAAACGAGCTCATCAAATCAATATTCTGGACTTCAAAAAGGTAACGGCTTCAAAAATCCAGGTTCGGCTCTACCCAGTAGAAAAGATCAGGGTAGAACGCCGTTTACAATTCGGCCTGAGACGGTTCCTGGATCTCTACCTCGGACGTTGAATCCGAAATACACATTCGATTCGTTTCTCGAGGCAGACTGCAACCGATTAGCACGTAGCGCGGGAGTTGCCGTTTCAAACCGCCCCGGCGAAACCAGCTTTAATCCATTTTTGATTTATGGCAAAGTAGGTCTTGGAAAGACTCACTTAGCTCACGCCATTGGAAACCATATTGTTGGGCAACACCCACGAGCTCAAGTCCTTTATTTGACAAGTGAGGCTTTTACCAATTGTTTTGTTCATGCGATTCAAAACAATACGCTGGTTGAATTCACACATTCATTCCGTCAGATTGATGTACTCATTGTTGATGACATTCAATTTTTTGGAGGAAAGGAAAAGACTCAAGAACAATTCTTTCATTTATTCAATGACCTCCATCAGCGCGGTAAACAAATAATTTTGTGCGCCGACCGGAGCCCAGCAGAAATTGCGGGTATTGAAGAGCGCCTACTTTCTCGATTCCGCTGGGGACTATCAGCAGACGTTCAACCGCCAGATCTGGAAACTCGAACCGCAATACTTCGCAAGCATGCACTGGACAGCGGTTTGGACCTAACAGGCGAAGTAATCGATTACATTGCATACAATGTAAAAGACAATATTCGTTTACTTGAAGGAGCGTTCAATCGCCTACTGGCCACCCAGCAAATTACAAAAAGGCCTATTGACCTGACTTTTGTCCAGGAAGCCTTACAAGATCTGATTGACAATCGGACCAGAAAGAGTATCTCGGCATCTCAAATCAGAGACATTGTCGCTGAATATTACACAATGAGTCCTGATTTACTCATTGGAAAGAGTCGAAAGCGTCCAATTGTGGACGCTCGTCAGGTCGCGATGCATTTTTGTAAGATCATGACCCAACATTCGCTGGAAGCTATTGGCCGTCGGTTTGGAGGAAGAGATCATTCTACCGTGATCCATGCTTGTAAAGCGATTCAGGCGCGCATTGATACCGACCCTAGATTTGTTGAAGACCTCGGCAGAATTGATCAAATTCTAAAAAATCGAGTAATTCACAACTAACGTTCAATCCATTTTGGCTTTTTCAATTTTGGCCAGTTTTGAATAACGAAAAGGCTCCTATCGGTAGTGTTGGTTGGTTTGATCTGACCACTAACATGGCAGACGAATTAAAAGGTTTTTATGAAGCCGTCGTTGGTTGGGAGTCTTCTGAATTGAGTATGGGAAGCTACAACGACTATGTAATGACAAGCCCGGAATCTAAAGCGCCGGTCTCAGGTGTATGCCATGCACGCGGAAATAATGCTGATCTCCCTCCACAATGGTTGATGTACGTATACGTGGGTGATGTGGAAGCCTCCATCGCAGCATGTGTTCAACGCGGCGGAAAGGCTCTTGCGCCGATCCGGATTATGGGCGGTCAAGGCAAATACTGCGTGATTCAAGATCCGGCCGGAGCTGTTTTAGCGCTTTTTGAACAAGAGTAGGCGTTTCGTCGCCGGCTTAAAAATCGGCAAGTACGGACAGGTGTTCAGGAAAAGTTTCTATCGAATCCGAACATAGGTCACGGTCGAAGCACTAAAATCGGTGGGACGAATCCGATCATCATCCGGAAATCCAGCTTCGGCATCAAATAAGAGCGTATCTCGGCGCGTCATGTCAATGATTCC
>CALFHN010000114.1 GCA_937876355.1 uncultured Bacteroidota bacterium
TGTCTTTTGGGGCATTTTACGAGCTCGTCGAGTGGGGTGTGGCCGACATTTTCTTTCAAGAGCAGGGAGATGCTTACCTCGGAACTCAAGGCGACATCTGGGACGCGCAAAAAGACATCTTTTTGGCGTTTTCGGGGGCTATTGTGGCCACCACCATTGTTTCTTATTTGAAAAGGGTCTTTAAGATTTATGAGGAGTGAACGGACGCTGTTGAAGGGAATGATTATCTCGATTATCGGCCGTGTGGTTAATGTCCGGTTTCCTTATGCCTGGCCTCGGCATAGCCCCCTCCGTTTTATTCGCCGAAATTGGGAGTTTGTTCATCGATACCAGACTCTGGGCAAGGATCGTATTAAGGCACAACCCGTAATGTGCCCGAGCCAAAAACTGAACAATCCAACCAAATCCAAATCGTAACCCAATGCACGCACTTCTTCTAGTGACCCTGATGATGTTTCAGCAGGTGACACACATTGGAACCCAGAATCAACTTGAAGTTGATATTCCTCGAATTGAAGCGACAGTGCTCATCGACGGCGACTTAAGCGATCTGGTTTGGGGCCAGGCTGCCCTCTTAAGTGGGTTTTCACAGTATCAGCCGGTCGATGGTAGGCCCGCCGCGGAGCCGACAGAAGTGTACGTTTGGTATTCAGATACGGCTATTCACTTTGGCATTCGGGCTACCGAAGTGCATGGGGACGTGGTTCGCGCAACACAAGCCAATAGGGACAATATTGCCAGCGAAGACCAAATTCAGGTCATCATCGATACCCAGAATGACAACAAAATTGGCTATGTGTTCGCTTCGAATCCGTTAGGGGTCCAGTCCGATGGAACGCGTGCTGATCAATTTGGTGGGGGTGCGGGGGGGGATCGGCTTCTGGAGGCGGGTCCAGCACCATCAACTTTATGGATGGAAACATCGATATCAATCCTGACTACGAGTATTCGTCGGCTGGGCGGCTTACTGCCAATGGCTACGAAGTTGAAATCTCCATTCCATTTAAAAGTCTTCGTTACCAAGATGCGAAGGTTCAGAATTGGGGATTGCACGTCTTAAGAAAAGTGCAACACTCGGGTTTTCAGGACTCATGGGCACCAGCCATACGAGCAAGTTCTACATTTTTGGGGCAATCCGGTACGCTTCGAGGCCTTACGAACATGAAAAGGGGCTTAGTCTTGGATATCGTGCCTACCATTACCAGCCGATTTGATGGAGGAGAAAACACGAAAGGAGACTGGGAATATGACAATACGACTGAATTTGGAGGGGACGTAAAGTGGGGGATTCGGCAGAACCTAACCCTTAACGGCACCATAAATCCTGACTTTTCGCAGGTTGAAGCTGACATCGGACAGGTAGTATTGAACGAACGATTTGCGCTGTTTTTCCCTGAAAAGCGTCCGTTCTTTTTGGAGAATCTAGAGTTATTCGATACGCCGGGGCAGATGATCTATACTCGGCGCATCGCCGCGCCGTCGGTTGGAGCTAAACTTGCGGGCAAGATTGGGGGCCTAAACGTGGGCACGATTCTGGCTGCTGACGATCAAAAATATTCGGCTTCCGGTACTGATTCTCCCATTTTTGGGATTGTTAGACTCCGAAAGGACCTTAAAGGCAACAACACGGCTGGTGCGGTACTAACCACTCGCGAAGACGGAGGGAATTACTCCCGACTCGCTGGTGCGGACTCACGGATTTATTTTGGCCAGAAATATTATCTTGCGCTGCAAGGAGTTGCGTCTTTTTCAGACGCGGGCTCGGGCGCCACATCGGGTTCATTCCTGGAAGCAGCTTGGGATCGTACCGGCCGCGCGTGGGGATACAATTATAAGCTGAGCGGCATATCACGCGACTTTGAAGCGGCTGCGGGATTTGTTAACCGGACAGGCATTATAGCCGCATCTGCATTTAACCGGGTTTCGTTTTACGGGGAAGAAGGAGCCTTTTTAGAGACTTGGGGTGGATTTGGTGGTTTTAACAGGATTTGGAATTACGAAGACACCGGTGCCGGCGCGATTGAAGGTGGTGAATCGCTGTTTCCATCGGCAACCCTTCGGGGTGGATGGCGCCTGAGCGGCTCGATTACCCGCAATTTTTATACCTATAGTCCACTCGCTTTTTCAGGTTATAGCGTGGTCGATCCAAACGGCCCCGATGTGTTTTTCTATCCAGAGATGGAGAACGACCAGTTTGGTGGTTCTGTAGGGGTTACTACGCCAACGCTGCAACTGCTGACAGCGTCTGTGAATGCTTCTTGGGGGGAGACGCCCTTGTTTGCGGAAGCTGCTCCCGGTCGTTCGAGCCGGTATAGCGTGGTGGTAGATCTGCGTCCAACATCGGCACTCAGAGCATCACTGCAGGTGACCCACCTAACTCTGGAGCGGAAGCTAGATGATTCACAGTTTTCGCAAGAGATCATTCCTCGGATCAAGCTGGAATACCAGCTTTCTCAGGCCATTTTTGTACGGGTTATCGGGCAATATTCTTCTCGCGAACGCGCTGCATTGGAAGACCGCCAAGGCAACCCCATTCAGATAGGTGGTACGGCTGTTGGCGCTACTAAAACGAACGACCTCCGAACCGACTTGTTGTTCAGCTACCGGCCGAACCCTGGGACGCTGTTCTATCTCGGATACGGCTCAACTATGGACGATGTAGGCCAAAAGCGCTTCGAGGACCTCCGCCGCCAGACCGACGGCTTCTTCATGAAGCTGACGTATTTATTTAGGGTTTAAGCTAGGTTGGGGCGGGATTTACTATTGATATGAAGAGGGGTAGGGTGGATAAAGTCCACCCTACCCCTCTTGCAATTCTGTCTGTTCTAAGGCTGGTCCAAACGCTTGTGGAGCGGGCGCTTTAGAATAATTCCATTCCCCGCCCGGAGATGTGGCAATGTCTTGCATCAATATCCATGGATTTGAGGCACCCTGGGGCCGGTCTTTGACCGGCCCCAGCTTTCTAGAACTACCGTTTTGAGAACCTTCTAAGTCAAAAAAAGTCTGGAATTAGTTACCAGACTCTAACTCCCTTACGTATTCATCTGATGCGTAGATCGCAATTTCAAGGCGGTGGTTCTCACGGCGACCTTCAACCGTATCACTGGATGCGATTGGCTTTGAAATTCCATAACCGGTTATTTCCAAGCGGTTGGGATCTACCCCGTTGTCAGCCAATATTATGGCTGCAGAAGATGCCCTTTTTTCTGATAAGGTTTGGTTGTAGGCCGCTGCACCCGTGTTGTCTGTGTGTCCAAACACCAAAACGTGGGTGTTTGGATATTGTTGAAGACTAAATGCCAAGTCAGCAAGGCTTGCTTTGGCTTCGCTGGTGAGATCTGAAGAGTTGACGGCAAATAAGATGGCAGCGTCAAAAGTGACTTGAATTCCATCTCCCACGCGCTCGACAAAAGGAGAAGAGGCGGCCTCCACGTCTGCGGCGGAAGAGCCTGGGATTAGCTGTACGTACGCCACCCCAATTATTTCCCCCAATTCGAAGCCTATCGTAGTTTTCGAAAGAAATCGCTGCGTCCAAACGTATTGATGAATTAGACGGGATGGTCCTGAAAACTCCAGAGACCGAAAAATCATACTTGATTTCGTTTCTAGTAATTGAAATCGTTTTTCCTAAAACGGAGGCCTAACTATCTGGACCGGCATTAAATGCTGCCGTTGCGACTTTGTCCGATATTACCATTTCATCTAGCGCTAACAAAACGGTTGTGACGTCTCCGGCGATCAGTGGGAAGCTGAACATGCTGAAAAAGTCATTGTGTACTTCCGTCAACCGTTAGGAGCTAATTTGATCACCAAACTCTAGATTTTGAAAGCTTGCTACATACGTACTGGCGCGCAGGACCTGGGGGAATTCGGTTCGTATTTCCTCGGTAAATTCGGGCCGCATCATGGACTGATACGACTTTTCCCCTTCTGGGTTTTGCCACTGAAAATAGGTTCGGTGGATGTTATCCGCGTTTTCATGGAATTGGTCGTAACTCCATTCGTGGTACACCAGAACGAGTATCAAGGCGCAGCATGCCATACCGAGAGCAAGACCAACGACATTGACGACGGTATACGTAGAGTTGCGTCGGAGTGCCCGAAGGGCCACCGTAAGGTAATTTTTTAGCATGGGGTGCCTGAAGTATCTGCGATTATTGGCGTGCTGGGGATGCCTTCTGAGGCTTTCTGAAGCCGAGCGATCAGATGACAGTTTTTTGACAATCAGAACGGTCTGAAGGTTTGCAGGCGATCGCGACTTTGAAGGTAATAGCGGTTTTGCAGACAAATAGTTACAAATAGTTACAAATGGGATTCCTATTTCCTCTACCTAGACATTTGAAGGGAGGAAAATAATGAATACGACAAAAGGGAGACCCATTTGGGTTTTAATGGTGTTTTTGCAATTGCCTTACGCCAACGCGAGTGGCCAAGAAGCTGGACCAATAGGTGAACAGTGTGTTTATCAGGCCTTGATAACAAATCCGCTTGAAAACGGCTTTGACAACCTTAAAAAAACTCGGCGTATTAGTACGGATCCCAGATCATATTTGGACCATCCATTACACAAAATCGTCCAACAAGCGAGGCCAGGTATCTCGCTTGAAGCTCATTCAAAAGCATTACTTCGCATCGATCCAGAAATGCAGTTGGTGGCGCAGTTTCAGGATTCTACCTATTTCGCGAGACCGGGGGCGCGTTTGGTACAAATGGTCTTTGAAAATCGAGTTCGACGTTCCATTGTGATTCCAGATTCGCTGTTTCTAGTTCCAGAAAAGCACTATGTATTTTCCGCTCAAGTAACGCTGGACTTTATTCTGGGAAAACTTCCGGCCTATCGAAATCGATCAAGCCGGCTGGTTGGGATTTACCGAATGGAGATCCAAGGCATTTCAAAAGTGGTCGCGGTAATCTCCCACGATTATCTATTGGCAGCAAAATCTGATCTTCCTGAACTTTCCATTGCCGTTTTTTCGCCTGGTCTGTTCTTAGAAGACTTGATACGTCTGCATTTAAATCAAAAGGACGTTTCGGACCCAATGCCCACCCCGTTTGGGAAGAACGGATTGTTTTGGGAGACGAATTCAGAAAACACGTTCGATATTCTGTTAAGACAGGCACCAGAATCCGAATGTATTCCGCTTATTTACGTACCAGTTTTGTGATTGGAAGTCCGAGCAGCCAGGCGCCAGCTATCGAAAAGAGGCCAACCATAATCAACTCTGTCCACCATATTTGGAGCGACTCAACATTCTGCCACAGCCCAAACACCATGCCCGCCAATAGGCAGCAGGACAAGACGCGGCCCCAATTGTAGGGAATAGGGTAGTGCCGGCGAATCAAGAAAAGCAGGGTCAATGCCATGACCGCATAGGCGGCAGATGTGGCCCAAGCAGCTGCCATCATTCCCCCAGAAGGAACAAAAACGATGTTTAGCACCAGTGCGACAACACTTCCGGCGGCCGTTGCGTGTAAAAAATACTTGGATTTGTCTCGCAGGTAGGCGCCTGCAGAAAAATGATAATACCATCCCTGAAAGAAATAGCCAGTGAGCGCAACTGGGATGATCATCAGTCCCATCCAGTACGAGGAGGCGATTAAGGTCCGTCCGCCCGGCAATGGTAGGCGGACCAATTCCTCCACAAGAAATGAAATACCCAAAAAGGCCACTAACATGATTAGCGTTAGGATGCTAAACACTTTCCCGAAAAGTTGGGGAGCGTCTTCGTCGCTCTTATGTAGAAGGAAAAAGGGTTGCCAAGCGTATCGAAACATTTGAACGAACAAGGCCATCAAGACGGATAACTTGATGATTCCACCGTACATCCCCACAATTTCTTCAGCGAAAACCTGGGGACCAAATTGGGTTGCTCGCTTAAACAAAAGGGGATGTGTCTCCGCTGTAATTCCGTACAGTTTCTGAATAACATTCGGATCCATTTCGGAAAGGAAAAACCGGTTGACCGTCTCAGTGATCGCGTATCCGATTCCGCCGGGCACGAACGGCAATCCGAATAGCATCATTTGTTTCCACAGACTAGTGTCTACGCGGCCCATGCGCGCTAGGCAGGTAGGTGTGAGCATGAGAACCGTAACTCCAGATGCAGCTACGTTGGCGATCAAAATGGACTCGACACCCATGTCAAAACCAAATATCAGAATTAAGTTTAGACTGACATTCACGAGTATGTTGATGATCCTGATCGTCGCAAAAATCCATGGACGACTTCTAAGGCGAAGATCAGCGAAGGGGACCGTGGCCAGCGAATCCAAGAATAAAATGGCTGCAGCGTAGATCAGGAAATAGAGAAAAGCTTGGTTGAGCCCAATTAATTCAGCTACGGAGCCGCGAAACACCAGCATAATAGCGGACAGACAGGAAGCGACAACAACCAATGAAACCATGGCGGTTCCAAACGCGGCACTTCGACCACTTAATTCCTGTCGATCTGTGGAAAACTTCAAATAGGACGATTCAATTCCATGCTGGAACAGAATGTTCAAGAACATGAAGGCAGCATAAATGACAATAATTGGCGCATATTCAGCAGGCAGAAACACATGCGAATACAGCGGAAATAGCAAAAAATTGATCAGTCGACCAACAATGGACGATACACCATAAATGGCTGTTTCAGATGCCAAGCGCCGAATGCGAGTTTGAAAACTCATTAATGTCCTTTCATTTGAGGTCCGGCGAAAGGAAAAACTCGACGGCTAAATGGTATCCCTGAATGCCCAGTCCCACTATAGAGCCAATACACTCTGCCGCAATCAAGGAATGATGGCGAAAGGATTCCCGGGCAGCAATATTGGAGATATGTACTTCCAAAACGGGTACATCAATTGATGCGATGGCGTCGCGGAGTGCAACGGAAGTGTGCGTAAATCCGGCTGCGTTCAAAACAATGCCTCCTGCTTTGGAAGCTTGAAGGGCATCAATGAGTTCGCCTTCGTGGTTGCTCTGAAAAAAAGAAAAGTCTACCGAAGGGAACGCTTTTGTGAGATCGATTTCGAGTTGCGCGAGCGTCGTAGTTCCGTAAACGTTCGGTTCGCGGCTTCCAAGGAGGTTTAAATTAGGACCATTTACCACGAGAATATGCATAGCTACCTGTAATGATGAGGCGTGTGAGGCACGTCGCAAAATAGGGCACGGAACGTCCGTTTCGCAAAAGGTCAGACAGGCGACTACTGATTTTCGTGGATAGAGTTAGTGGTACGTCTTGACATGGCTTTGTAACCAACCCAAATTAGAATTAATCCAATGAATTCGGTGACATACAATACCTCAACATGCCCTAAACGAGCTGACATACCGCCGATACCAGGCAGCGTGGCTCCTACGGCAATGAAAATGTTTCCCCACATTCTGATCTGATCTGTTTGCTTCTTGCGAGCGTATTGGATAGCGGACCAAATAGCCCCACCTACTAGAAAAATAAAAGCATAGATATTGATAAAAGGAGAGAATAAGCGAACCCAATTCCAGGCCAACGCACTTCCAGAAAGCCGATGCAATTCTACATTGGCCCACTCAATCGGTGAGGAGATGATGCAGACAGACGCTGTAACAATAAAAATAATCAGTCCCGCGGACATCCAGTGAGCTGTTTTTTGTCGAAAAAGCAAATAGACCGTTCCCTGGGCAAGCGGTGCACCCCCAAGGAGCGCACCGCTTATGTACCAGCTTTTGAAAACGAAAACGTTCCATCCTAAAAGCGTCGTCGTACTTTCTGTGAGCGTTCCAACACCATACATGGCCACCCCAATGAACCACCAGAGCAAATAATATGCTTTGGGCTTTTGGCGCCAGTGTTTGAATAGCACACGACCAAAAGCCAACGAAAGGATGGTGGTCGCAATAGGGATATAATGAACAAAAGTCGTCATGGTGGTCAGTCTAAGGATAAGACACTTCCAGCTAGCGCCAGAGTGCAGAAGGCTCATTCGAACGAGAGCGTTCCGTCTGGTTGGAATACAAAATCAAAGGTTAGGAAACGCGATTCAGACGTTCTGTCCGGAATGGCAGGTTGACCTTTGTAATAGCTCAGAATGCTTATTTTAGCATAACGATTGTCCGCCGTACGAATAAGAATAACTCTGCCAGGAATGGGCGTTATGGTAAATGTAGAAGGCTCATAATTGTACCACCCATTTCCTGAACCTGTCGGGATGGCAAAACCGGTTACGGAATCCTGAGCCCAACCGGAAGCCGGGGCAATTTTGATGTCAGAAAATACGTCATTGAGTACCTGTGCAGCTCCATTTCCGGGGCCGCTGATACCGCCATTAACAAGGATTGAAGTGCCTTTAAAGGCTACATCCCAGGCATTTGAGGCCGAGTCGGTTGCCGCAACAATAGAATTCGTGCGCAAGCTAAAAAACGTGTATATACCAGCCGTAATAGGCTGACCCGACGGGGCGAATCCAGTGTAGGGATCGGCTGGCAGTTCAGTGACGCGTTGGGCTACAACAGGATCTGAATTGTCAGAATTTGAAGAACTATCACAAGCCGCCACCAAGAGGGCCAGTCCAAGAAGGAGTGTGGATGAAAATAATGATTTAGACATTTTGGTCTTTTAAGGAAGGATTAGTTGGTTGAAATGGAAAGCCCGGCAAAGAGCTGCCGGCCAGAAAGAGAGGGCACAAATTGTGGGCTCGTGTATCCCATAAGGTTGTTGACACCAGCTTGCAATGTTATTCTGGAAGTGACGTCTCGGGTGAAAGACGTATTCAGGATCAAGTAACCTTTTACGTATTCGGAAGCTGCGTCCAGAATGGAATTTCCGTTCAGGTCTCCGTAGCCGTATCGGGATCGGATGGTGCCTCTGATTTGAATATTTGTGTGTTTGTCAGGGCTCGTGTAAGCCACCTGAATCGTTCCGCTGTGTTTGGACCGATTAAACAACCCGCCGTAGTCACTTCGGCTTAGCCTGTAATCGCGACCATTCTGGCGTCCAAAAACGATTCCTTGATCGATGTCTTCTAGGACGCGGCGGTCTTTTGCGCTTAAAAACTGATACCCCATCGAGATATGGATGGATCGAAAGGGTTGGGCTGTGATTTCAGTTGATAGACCTTGGGTATAGATTCGGCTCAAATTGACGTACGTAAACACCTGTTGACCATTGGGTTTTGCGGCCACTGGTAGGGTCTCAATAAGATCGCGGACGTTGTTTCTAAAGGCAGAAATATGGACTTGAATACGAGACGTAAGGTCGAAATCAGCACTTAGATTGTATGCGACTGACGTTTCGGGTAAGATGTCCGTGAAGGTATCTGGATCGGTCAGATAGGCTTGGATTTGTCCAAGTGATTCGAGATTTTGTAGGGCACCGGCTACGTCTGATGCACCGACGACGGTATACCCTGCGACTGCATTGGTGAAATCCATGTACAGTTGTTGAAAACTGGGTGCTTTAAAACCTGAGCCAATAGATCCTCGAACTCGAAGGCTTCCAGCCGATTTATACATGACAGCGGCCTTGGGGCTGAAATGGATTCCAAAATCAGAGTGCCGATCGAGGCGACCGCTGGTAATTATTTGTAACCAGTTCCAAGGAAACCACTGCTGCTGACTGAAGGCAAAGGTGGTCTGATTTGTTCGTGCTCCTCCCGAAATGCGGTCCGCTTCAACGAATTCGCCAATAAGTCCAGCTCCAGTATTGACGATTAAGCCCCTTGGGAGGATCAGGTCGTGCTGCACTTCTGCTTTTTGGTAGCCTTGATTAAATTGAACGACGGAGTGCCCAGTCGTGTCGTCCAATTCGGAGTGCGAATCAAACGATGTAAGGTGGCCCCGAAACGTAAAACGATGTTTGGGTGAAAATTTCCAAACGAAGCTGGGGGAAAGACTCCAATCTTTTTGTCTAAATCGCTCTTCAAACGATAACTCTACCCCTGATTGATCAAACCCGATCACATTCGACTGATTTTGAATGGCGAGCCGAGCTCCTAGGGATGCGGTCACCTTTTCTCCAAACGTGTCGTCAAAACGAGCTGTCGACGTGTGGGTTACAAAGCTTGGGCCGGTTAACCCGATTACATCGGGCGATAGGTCATATCCGTCCGAACTGTACCTGTCGTAATTAAATCGACTGCCGAGGCCTTTGATAATGGACTCTATCGCGACATTGGAATTGCGAGTGCCGTTCGATTGGATACGATGGCTGGCAAATCCTGCTAATGGCTTGGTGGCCGATCTGGTTCTGAGGTTTATTACCCCAGCGAGGGCCTCGCTTCCGTAAAGCGAAGAAGATGGACCCTGAACAATTTCCACCCGCTCAATATTGGACACTGAAAAACGGTCCAAGTCCAACGTACCACCATTTCGTCCGATGACGGGCTGGCCATCAATCAGAATGAGGGTGTATTCAGAGTCAAATCCCTGAAGCTGGATACCCGATCCAAAATAATGGATTTGCAAAAACCCCGTTTCTTCAGACAATAGATCTGAAAGACGAAGGCCGCCACGTAAGCGAATTTGTTCGCCCAAGATTACTTTCGTTGGTATTGGGACATCACGGAGTTCAATGGCTGATTTAGTTGCGGTTACTACCATAACTGGGAGTTCGATGAACCATAAAGAATCAGAAGGAGGGGCAGATTTATTGTTTTGTCCGAAGGAAGGCGAAATCACCAAAAATGTGATCAACACACACAGTCCAATCCGTACTTTGCGGGTAGAAATATGAGCAAATGTTCTCATTTGAGACAGATTGTTAAGTATTATGAGGTTTAGGGGACACATAAAAATTAAACCTAATCAAATCTATACATTATCAAATACGTAAATATGTAATTGTATAGAATTGTATATCAATGTTCGAATAAGAAGTGCAGTGTTATGTCTGAGTTATTCTTTTCCTTAAAAGCTGCTGCGAAGCTATTGGGCGTACATCCCGTTACTCTTCGTCGATGGGCCGAAAGGGGGAAAATTAAAGCCAACCGCACGCCCGGCGGACACAGGCGATTCACGGAAGCAGAAATCAACAGGTTATTGCAAAAACCGGAAGTGGCCAAGTCAGTCACTATCGGTGAAAAGCTCGGTGAAAGTGCGATGCTCGCTACTCGAAAAGATTTAGTGACTAATACAGCAGATTGGAATACATCGATTGAGCCGAAGGACAAAGAGGAAAAGCGACTCCTTGGGCGGCGACTAATGGGATTGTTGATGCAATACATCGCAACCGATGAGGAAGCGAGCGAGGAAGTGATGGATGAAGCTAGAGTTATCGGACGCATCTATGCCAAAAGTATTGTGATGAGTGGCATTTCGTTGCAAGAAGCACTTCGAGCGACCAATTATTTTAGAGACCATATCCTAGAATCCGCCGTTGTATTGCCAGAAGCCGCGCGCCGGCGGCCCGAAGCCAACCAAAAGATGTTTCGCAAGTTGAACTACTTTTTGAATGAAGTTCAAATTGTGATTGCCAACTGTTATGAGTCGGTGGGTGCTGTAGTAGTGATCGGCCAAAACAAAGGGCACAAATAGAGTATTCTTCGAAGTACCGTCAAAGATTGGATATGAGTGATAAAGGGAAAGTGCTAGTGGCTATGAGCGGGGGAGTAGATTCCTCTGTGGCAGCTGTTATGCTCAAGGAACAAGGTTATGAAGTGGTCGGGATCACCATGAAGACATGGGATTACGCTCAAAGTGGTGGCCGTTCCGGTAAGGAGGTGGGATGTTGTACTCTGGAGTCTATGAATGACGCTAGGGCAATCGGCATTAAGTATGATTTCCCACATTTTATTGTAGATATCCGCAAGGAATTTGGAGATTGGGTCATAGATCGATTCACCGAAGAATACATGGCGGGCCGAACTCCCAATCCATGTGTTTTATGCAATACCCATATCAAATGGGAGTCTCTAATGCGCCGAGCAGACTCGCTTGGATGTGAGTTTATTGCCACGGGGCATTACGCCAGACTTAGAAAAGACGAAGAATCCGGTCGCCAGATCCTACAAACAGGTTTAGATCTCAATAAGGATCAAAGTTATGCGTTGTGGGGCGTTTCTCAGGAAAACCTTTCAAGGACCATATTTCCGCTTGGAAACTTGACGAAGCCTGAAATTCGAAAAATGGCTGCAGACTATGGACTCGACGAAGTGGCAAACAAGCCGGATTCGTATGAAATCTGTTTTGTGCCAGACAACAATTATCGGAGGTTCCTGAGGGAACGAGTACCATATATGGACGAACGGGCTGGAAAAGGCCCATTTGTCCTTTCGTCCGGGGAGCCGTTTGGCACGCACGAAGGATACCCATTCTATACTATTGGCCAGCGCCACGGACTCGGTCTCGCAACCGGAGAGCCGATATATGTGACTCATATTGATCCGGATACCAATACGGTGACCGTCGGACCAAAGGAAGAATTGATGGGAACGGCGCTTTCTGCAGGACAAATCAATTTTGTTAAAACACCCGATTTATTAACGGAAAGAGAGGCGTTTGCCAAAATTCGTTACAAAGATCCCGGAGCTCCGTGTGTGGTTTGGCAAGAAGACAATATTCTCCATGTTCGTTTTACCACGCCTCGTCGTGCAATCACTCCAGGACAGGCCATCGTGTTATACGATGGGGATGAAGTTTTAGCTGGAGCATGGATTATACAAGTAGAACACCCAGAGACCGTGGTTATTGCGTAACTCTTTGTTCTGCACAGGATGAAAATCCCAAAAGACCTTTTAAATAGGTCTTTATTTTGACTTTGGGTGGCAGATACAACCAGCCTAGACCTTGAATTTTCGCGCTGTTTAATGAACTTCGAAGAACTCTCAATCGCATGGCCTTTTTTTCTCGCGAGCTTCATAGCTGGCGGAACGGCCATCCGATCTAGAAATGTAAAAAGAACCGCCACTGCGCTTTACTTCACCTTGTGCGTAGGTGCGGCTAGTTATTGGTCTTTTGTCAATGGACTACATTTAATAATGTTGGAGATTGAGCCGGAGGTGTTATTAAGTAATGCCACTTACGTTGGAATTCCCTTTCTTCCTCTTTTTTGGGCCGCATCAAAGACTCATGCTCGTTTTAGTGCTTAAATTCAATTCAAAAAGGCACTAATCGAAAAATGGTACAGGGTAGATATTAAGCTAATCGAAAACCCTTCGGGGCTGCCTGAAGGGCGCCTTATTATTTTGCTCGACATAAGCGTGGCTAAAAAAGTGGTAATCCACGTACAGGACACGATGAGAAAATCGGAAGAGCTTTCGCTGCTAAAATCTGCCTTTTTATCAAATATGAGCCACGATGTTCGGACTCCACTTGCTAGAATTATCGGATTGGTCGACGTACTTGTTGAGGAATGCCAAGGTGAACAATTAGAGTTTGCCGAAATGATTCGAGATAGTGGCGATCGGTTACCAATAGCTAGTAATGGAACGGTGGCAGCTTCGTCCAACCCAGTCCGGGCTTCGTAGGTGCCAGGAGTTTACCGGCATGTAGGGTCACTAAGGATTCAAACGGGTCTTCTGAAAGGTCAAAATGACCATCGAGATCGTAAAATTGAACATTTGGATGTGCTGCGCCAAAATGAAGCGCTGCACAAATAGAGAGAGCCGATTCATCCATACAGCCGAGCATCGTCCGCATGCCCGCTTGCACCGCGATTGCATCAATTTGTGATGAGGCTCCAAATCCACCCATTTTTTGAAGTTTGATGTTGATAAGCCGGACTGATCCCAAGTCGCCGATATGTTTGGCGTCGTCCTCTGTCTGAACCGCCTCGTCGGCCATGACGGGTATCGAGGTTGCACTCGCCGCCAATCCCAACAACGGGAAGTCGAGTTTTGGAGTTGGTTGTTCCAAATAACTGAGCTTCAGGGTGGAGGCGTCGCGGTCAAGTTTTTCGACATCTTGCAAGGAATACCCTTGATTGGCGTCAAGAGCCAGCATGATTTCTGAACCCAATTCGTCTCGAAGAATAGTTAATCGATCGATATCCAATTGAACATTATGACCTCCTTTGACCTTAATGAAGTGGAAGCCTTGCTTGATCAGGAGCCGGCCCCGGTCTAGGGTTTCTTGTAGCGAAGAAATACCAATAGTTACACTGGTTGTAACTGCCTTTAGTGCGCCTTCGCGCCCGCCCATCCATTCAACCAAAGATTGATTTGCCGCGCTCGCCGACATGTCGGCGAGCGCCATATCAAGCGCCGTCATGGCTGACGGCGTATTGGACAGGGAACGAATTATTGAAGCCCAGTACTCCGGGTCTCCAAGGGCCCTTCCGTTTATCAGCGGGATGATGCTGTTGAGCGCAGCGAATGACATCTCTGGGGTTTCGTCAGTAACATCAGGAGCCGCGGCAGCGCATCCAACTCCACAAACCCCATCATTCGTCTCCAAAACGAGGAAATGATTAACAGTATCTGTAATTGTTACATATGCAATCGTGTACGGAACCGTCAGCGGAATGGCCATCGAATGAACAGTTGCTCGTACAATTATCATGAAAGTAGTTCGGTCAGTGGATGAGACCTATTCGGATTCACCCGATTGGTTTTCGCGTTCGCAAATGGTCTTCCAGGATATCGATCAATCTATCACATCCCTCACGAATAACATCAATTGTTGGTCGACCGAACATTTGTTCGTAGGACGCGCAAATTGATTTAGACTCTTCAGGAGTTAACCCGTTTGGATTCACTGTTATGGCAGCCACTAGTCGATCCGCTAACAATTCTAGCGCTTGAATTTGGCGCATCATGGGCGGCATGGGGAGATGGTCAAATCCATCAAATGTTTTACGGGCCGGTACATCCTGCAGCAGTATTACATCTGGCTTGACGGAAGCGACAAGTTCTAGCCCTCCAGGATACGCAGGGTGAAGTAAAGCGCCCTGTCCTTCCACAATGATGACATCTGGTGCTGCCTCGCACCATGCTTTTCGAACAACATGTTCGATTTCACCCGCCACAAAATCGTTAACCAAGGAGTCGAGCAGAATGCCAAATCGTGCTCCTTGCATCCAAGCGGTTTGTCCGGTTCCAATCATCTCCGCCGAGTAACCTCTCGATTTTAAGGCGTTCCGGAGCATCCAAGCCGTGGTTCGTTTGCCAGAAGCAGAATCGGTGCCCAAAACCAACACTCGAACGGACTGGACTTCCTTGACCTTCCCCTCGTAAAAATGAAGCTCCGATCGATGAGGGGGTTTTCGCACATCAACAAGCGAGACCCCATGTAGTTTGGCCAGGTTAACCAGGTCGTGGTCTTCACTCAAAAAAACATGAAGCCCGGAATAGATGTCAAGTCCGTGGGAAATGGCACGGGCAACCGCCACGCGAGCATCAGGCGGCAACACTCCTCCATCCGTGGCCAATCCGACAACAAATACACCGCCGGGCCCCGGAAGTCTATCTACCGCCTCGGCGAGCGTTGCCAAAATTGGAATACCGTTGGGAGAGCCGTCCAAAAAGGTCCCTGCATCTTGGCCTGCAAAAATAGGGTCGACAACGGCTCGGACGTCAAAACGCTCCGTGAAGCGAATTAATCCATGAGCTGTTTTGCCTCTCGTCGAATCCATGCAGTTGGCGCAATAAACGATGGCTGGTATTGGCGTAATTTCGAAATTTGTGTTGCGGTCGGGTGTTGCAGGGTCGTCGTTTTCCGGGAGCCTCTTTTCTAGGCCGTCTGGGGAAATAGCAGCTGTCATACCGAGGCCTCTTGCCGCATTGCACGTTGTTTTCGAACGATGGCAAATGCTAATTCAAGCGCCTGTTCACCGTTCAATCTCGGATCCACTTCACTCTGATAGGCACGCGATAGATCAGCTTCCTTAAGTCCGCGCGCACCACCAATGCACTCGGTGACGTTTTCTCCGGTCAATTCTAAATGAACGCCACCTAAAATTGAGCCACAATCCGCATGGATATCAAACGCCTGTTCCAGTTCAGACAGAATATTTTCATAACGGCGAGTTTTTACATCGTTTCCCACAACTTCCGTGTTTCCATGCATTGGATCGCAAGTCCACAATACGGTATGTCCTGATGTTTGAACTGCCTTAATCAACGGGCGGAGGCCTTTTTCAATATGTTTAGCCCCAAACCGAGTGATTAAAGAAATTTTTCCTGCCTCATGGTTCGCGTTCACCCTGTCTAAGAGCGGAATGAGAGTTTCCGGCGTCATTCCACTGCCTATTTTGATACCAATGGGATTTTGAATACCGCGAATATATTCAATGTGGGCCCCATCAATCTGGTTGGTCCTCTTTCCAATCCAAGGGAAATGGGTGGAAAGGTTGTAGGCTTTGCTAGAATGTTCAGACTGTCGTGTAAACGCTTCTTCATACGGCAATAGGAGCGCTTCGTGACTGGTGTAAAACGAAACGCGGTCAATATCCCCAATAGGATTAGAAGATACCGCCTGCATAAATTTCAACGCTTCAAGAATTGAGTCCACAATTCCCTGATATTCGCGCCTTAATTCATCGTGTTCTACAAATCCTAAATCCCAGTTTTCGGGGTGATTGAGGTCGGCGAACCCGCCTTCACCAAGTGCTCGGATATAGTTTAAGGAAATCGCTGAGTACTCGTAGGCCTTGATCATTCGCTCAGGCGCAGGTCTTCGAGCTTGTCTTCCAAATTCTGGAGCATTGACGATATCACCTCGATACGACGGAAAAATTTCTCCGTTATTTTCTTCTGTATCTGAGGACCTAGGTTTTGCATATTGGCCAGCAAATCGGCCAACCCGAATAACAGGCATTCGAAGACCATAGACCAAGACTAGGCTCATTTGAAGCAAGACTTTCAATCGATTGGCGATGATGTCGGGCCTACATTCACTAAACAACTCGGCACAGTCTCCGCCTTGGAGTAAAAACCGATTTCCAATGGAAGCCTGAGCTATTTGTCCCTTTAGGCGGTCTATTTCCCAGGGTGTGACTAAAGGAGGTTTTGAGTTCAGTTCCTCAACCACTTCCGCTAACTGTTTTTTGTCATCAAAAGCAGGCTGCTGTTCTGCTTCGTATTGCCGCCACGAATCACGGGTCCAAGTCTGAACGGGTTCTAGTGAAGGCATTTTAGGTTGGAACATAAATATGTCGGTTCAACGAGCTTTGATCTACCTATAAGGTAGTGCCAAAAAGCCAGAAGCAGAATTCACCCTCTCGGGGTAAATTTTCGTCCGTGATCGATTCTTGGAGAACACACAGAGGAGAGAACCGTTTGCGTGACATGGTACCCGTAAAATTGGATTTTGAAGAAATGAAACGATTTATAGCCCCATTGTTTTTAGGTTTAGGACTCATTCTTATTTCTGCTGGATGTGACGGCGATAGCGGCTCGTCCGCGGCCGCACCCAAAGTGCGAATGACCATTGATGCCCAAAATTTCACTCCTCTAAAGGAAGGATTTACGTACAAAGCTTGGGCCAGAGTTGGGGGAGTATATTTAAGCGCTGATGCCTTCAACGTGACGGAAACCGGTCAATTATTAACATCTGGAAGCCAATTACGTGACAAATCTTTTGTTTTTGAAGGTGATATTACGGACGCAGATTTGATTGTGATCTCTATTGAGGGTAAAACGGGCGCCGGCGAAGTGCCCTCCCAATCGATCATGTTGGCAGCGGATGTAACTGGAGTAACTGAATTACTAACTACATCTCATTCCGCCGCACTCGGCGGAAGTCTCTCTTCGCAGACGGGCCAGCTCACGGTCATGACGCCTTCAGATATTGATACGTCCAATGAGGCCAGTGGAATTTGGTTTTTGACGGTGTCTGGCGCAACAATGACCAAGGGACTATCCCTCCCCACATTGAATGAAGGTTGGGTTTATGAAGGCTGGATTGAAACTGGAGGCGCTCGATATTCAACCGGAAGGTTTAGTTCAAACACGTCGTTAGATACCAATCTGTATTCATTTCCAGACAGTCCGCCATTTCCAGGCGAGGATTTTTTAATTAATCCTCCCACAGGCGTCACATTTCCACTCAACTTAGATGGTGGTAAAGTCTTAATTACTGCAGAACCAGAACCCGATGACAGCATCGCTCCTTCAGGCATAGTAGTGCTGACGGCGCAATTGCCGAGTACCGTTGTTGGCGGATCAGTACATCAATTAGTAAACACTGAATTGGCTTTGCCTACAGCCACAATTTCAATCTTCTAAGTCCATATCGGCGGCGAGGTCTGCGGCGTCTCCGGCCTCTGCGGTGTCGGGAAGCAAATTATTACCAACAGCCCGTTTTCGACGGTCTTTGACGGCACTCCTAGCTTTTCTTAGTTGGCGCTCCGCTGCAGAAAATGCGGTCTGAATGGCTTCAGGAATAGATCCTGACTTGAAGGACCCAGCTATGTTTTCTGGTTTATGGTATAAAACGAGAGTTGCCAGATACCTATTTACCGTAGGTTTACCCGAAAGTGGTTTGACCGATAAGTGCGCTCCTGTAATGTCGTGATGTCCTTTCTCGAATTGACTGATTTTGTCATCAATCCATGTTAGTGTGTCTTGAGAAACTTGAAGGTGATCGAGATGAAGTTCGACATTGATAGCCATAAAATATGCCTCAGCTATGCGTAATTAATGATCGGTGATTGTATAACTCCTAGTTAGGCTTTATACCCAGTCAATGCTAAGAAGTTGTAGGAGTGGCGAGACCTTTGGTAGACAATATTAGAAACCGTATAAATCTCCAAATTTTGCGTGCACATATTGCATCCACGAGTCCGCTGAAAGGTCAGATCCTGTCGCGTCTTTCAATATTTGTCCGGACGATTTACGCCGCCCATGATGATGAACGCTTTTGCGAAGCCACTGAAGGAGATCTGAAAAATCTCCTCTTTCGGTTTTCGAATCGAGGTCAGGAATAGCCCTTTTGGCGGCATCGAACAGCTGGGTCGACATTAAATTGCCCAAGGCATACGTCGGAAAATACCCGATGGCACCTAACGACCAATGGATGTCTTGGAGCACGCCATCAGAGTCGTTTGACGGACGAATGCCGAGCCAGTTTTCCATTCGATCGTTCCATTCTCTAGGAAGGTCTTCAACGGATATTTTGCCTCTAATCAAGTCCTGTTCCAGCTCAAAACGGAGCATAATGTGAAGGTTATACGTCACTTCATCGGCTTCAACCCTGATCAATGAGGGAGCTACGGTATTTGCCGACCGATAAAAAGTGTTCAAGTCCACTTTGCCCAATGCTTCTGGAAACGCCTTTTGTGCCTGCGGAAAATAGTGTTTCCAAAAAGGCAGACTTCGACCAATTAAATTTTCCCAAAGTCGAGATTGGGATTCGTGAATGCCTAAAGACGTGCCGTCAGCTAGAGGAGTACCTTCGAGTGCCATGTCGATTCCTTGTTCATACATCGCATGCCCGGCTTCGTGCAGCGTACCAAAAAAGCCGGGATTAAAAAACGTGGGGTCTACTCGGGTTGTGATTCTGACATCGGTAATTGAAAAGGCAGTTGAAAATGGGTGGGCGGACGTATCCTGTCTTCCACAATGGAAATCATATCCCAATTGTTTGGCAACTTGCACGCCGAAGGCCCATTGAGCATCATGTCGGAAATTCCCGTGGACCGCTGCGTTTGAAATGGCGGGTGCCGCGGCAATTGTCTTGACGACCAGCACCAAACGGTCTTTAAGATCAGCAAAAACGCGGGTGACCTCGGCGGTGGTCATTCCTTCTTCGTACAGGTCTAAAAGCGCGTCATACGGAGTATCCTGATACCCTAGGGCCTCAGCGTGTTCAATCGTAAGATCAACAATATTCGCCAAATGGGGTGCAAATATGGAAAACGTATTTGTCGCTCTCGCTTTTTGCCAGGCACCTTTGGATCGACCCGAGGCTACGGCCATTTTTCCAATTAATGAAGCCGGAACACGGGTGGCCTTTTCCACATCTTTTCGCGTGACCCGAATTAGATCGATATCGATCTCAGACTCAGGCGACGCAGATTCTAGCAATCTGGAAGTTTTGTCATCGGTCAGTAGTTCATGCGAGAAAGAGCGCAAGGTTGCGACTTGCCGCGCACGGCTTTCTTCGGCCCCTTCCGGCATATAGGTCTCTTGATCCCATTCTAAAATAGCGGCTGAATGATTAAGGTCTGTAATTCGAGCAAGTCGATCGCGAAGAGCCTGCATAAATGTGGATAAGTGAATTGAGTCGTGTAGTGATATGTAGGGATCCGATTAGGAATATACCCCGATAAATGTTTAGTGAACTACCTCGCAATAAGACCAGCACGCTCCTTACGGCTGGAGAAGCCAGAAGAACTGACCGGAGGCCCTGCAGCCTGAATATTAGTCCAGGAATTCCCTCCGTCTGTTGATTTGTATATGCCTGTTCCATGCACGGTTTTACCAGTTTCAGTGCCGTTATTGTAAGAGGTTCGAGATTCACCCGTAGCGGCATACCAAACAAAGGGTATTGGTGTGCCCGCCTACCTTGACTGCGCTTCGGGAGTAGCGTAACTTTGTCAGTCTGTGTAAAATCAGATCCTGCCAATGTAGCTCAGCTGGTAGAGCAGCTCATTCGTAATGAGCAGGTCAGCGGTTCGAATCCGCTCATTGGCTCCGGCCCCACGCGGGTAAAGCGCCTCTTCTGCATGCAGAAGAGGCGCTTTTGTTTAGAAAAAGTCGAAGGGTAAGCGCAACCTATATCGTCGATAGGCTTGGTGGATTGTATTTGTGGCAGGGATGTCGCACCTTGGGCGGCGCGAGGCGTCATTTCAATGCTACACCACCTCTACACTTTCACCTTCCTGCTATGAAAACTCTTGTTCGGTCATGCTGTTGGGCCATACTCCTTTTAACGAGCGGTATGTTAACATCGCCGGTATTGGCACAGAGTTATCATCCCGGTTTGATTCCGGCTGGTACGTCGCCGGGACTGCCCAAAGTTGTTATCAACGACAACCGCACGCCAGGTGGGACCTATCGCGAAGGTGTTCTGGACATCGATCTTGTCATCGTAGAAGCGGATTGGCGGATCGAAACAGAAGACGGCCCAGGCATCCGTTTGATGGCAATCGCAGAACGTGGAAAGGCGCCTTCGATTCCAGCGCCACTCATACGCGTTGAGGAAGGTACCCGTATTAAGGCCAGAGTTACTAACTCGTATCCGGACTCTACCATCACGGTCTACGGATTTATCTCCCGACCCCAGGAGAAGGATTCCGGCGTCGAATTGAAACCGGGCGAATCACACGAATTCGACTTCTTGGTCGGAGAGGCTGGCACGTACTTTTATTATCTAAAGAAGGGGCTCAGACTGGGTCGTAAGACAGGCGAATACGAACAGTTGGCCGGTGCATTCATCGTAGACCCGCCAGGAGGGTCGCCTCCAGATCGGATCTTTGTGATAAATATCTACAATTCTCCCGTGATCCCTGATGAGTATCTCCCCGGACGAGTCGTCGGGTTGACAATCAACGGCCTGTCGTGGCCCTACACCGAACGCATCGAGCCCTCCGTTGGAGACACCTTGCGCTGGAGGATTATTAATGCCTCCAAACGAGGCCACCCCATGCACTTGCACGGATTCTATTACGATGTCCTGTCGAGAGGCGGTATTTCAAAGGATGAAATCTATTCAGCGGAGAATCGCCGCTCAGTTGTCACGGAGTTAATGGATGAGCAAACCACGATATCAATGGAGTGGATACCACGCAGGGAAGGCAATTGGCTGTTTCATTGTCATCTTTCCTTCCACGTTAGTCCCGATATTCGTCTTCCAACTGCGGATCAAAGTGGTCACGACCACATGGCCGGCCTCGTACTCGGGATCAATGTGAAACCTGGCCCTTCCGATCTAATTTCGGTTGGAGAACCCAAATACGTGACGCTGCACGCAAATGAGTTTTCCTCTGATTCGCTTTCGAGTTATGCCTTCTCAATAGTTTCGGATCAGCCCCCCGGGGCATTCCGCGAAGGAATTCCCGGGCCCCTTTTGCTGCTGAAAAAGCACCAATCGACCTTTGTGACCGTCAAAAACCATATGAGCATACCGACGGGCGTTCATTGGCACGGACTCGAAATTGATAGTTGGTCGGATGGCGTGCCCATGTGGAGCGCATCGAACGGCATGGTATCACCTATAATGGAACCGGGAGCAGAGTTTACCTACAAGTTGTCCGCCATGCGTTCCGGGACCTTCATGTATCACAGTCATCTAAACGACATCCCCCAGCTGGCAGGTGGCCTTTATGGGCCCATGATTGTGCTTGAAGAGGGCGAGGTGTTTGATCCGGTATTTGATCACATTTACTCTGTGGGATGGAAAGTCCCTCTTCCAAGTTCAATTGAAGAATGGGACCTCAATGGTACCGACGTGCAGCCCAACATGACGGCCCACGTTGGGGAATCGCATCGATTGCGACTGATAAGTATTGGGCCAGCTAGTGTTGCAAGGTTTTGGGCAACGAGAAACGGTGAGCCCTTTCCCCTGCGAGCCTATGCAAAGGATGGCGCGGACCTACCGTTAAATCAGCAGGTAGAAATGGATATGAGCCCCTTCATTGGAGCTGGCGAAACAATGGATTACCTGTTTACGCCCGATGAGCCAGGGACCTATGTGCTTGGCATTGGTTCTGACCCTACGTTTGGATGGTCGCAGACGTGGACCGTGCTTCCTGTCGGCGAAGAATAAATTTGAAAATCGACCACGCACGGCAAGTTCAATTAGATTGCGGGGCGATGAGTCCCGTTCTTGTCAGTACTTTTCCGTGCAGCACCTCACAAGGTGGGTGGATTGGCCTACGGTTCGTCCCTTATGATTGCATCTACAATAGAACCTTCAAAGGCGGCAGGCTTGGTCGTGGAAGAAATATCGCTTAGTGTACTTCCTTGATGCGTAATAAAGAGGCTACAATTGTTGAATAGCCATTTATTTCGAAGTGCTCTATTCGAATAGTATGATTGCCACCAAGCTCGAGCTCAATTTCTGCCAACTTGGGAGCGTGGTAGGTCCAGTCATCGTGAACAAGGACGTCATCCACCCAAACTCTGACTCCGTCGTCGCTGGTCAAATCCAATCGGTACATGCCCTGAGGAACGGAAAGCTGCCCCGTTACCACAGTGGCGAAATGGTCTTGTTCAACGCCTTCTGCTGGACTCCTGTACCATTGGTAGCCTAGGTCAGAAGTGGACTCTTTCGCAACGGGATCGCCATTGATTAGGGCACGAAACGCTTCGGGTCGCTCCCTCGGGTCAGTTTCTTCTGAATAGTTGAACCACTTGACGTCCCAATTAATGGGGACGAAAAAATAGTTGTATCCAAAGTCAAAAGGTTGTCCTTCGGAAGCCACCTCTCCAAACCTGTCCGTCACTCTCGAGCCGGAGTACTCAAGTTGAATATCGATGTCAACAACGTCAGTGTCTGACCTCCACAGGGTCAAACTACCCGGTACTGAACCAGATCTTACAGAAAACGAGTCGATTCCTGTTGAACTGACCAGATTCCAGTGGCCGGCAGGGCCAACCAACTCAAATTCTTGCTGGATCTGTTTTCTGGGTGATCGAGGCCAGAGTTCTGGAGATCGGAAGTCAACCGGGCCCCATTCGTCAACCAATATGTATTCGCGGGTTTGTGGATGCGTCTCAGGTAAAGTTACTCCAAGCCATCCGTCTATCAACGCCGGTGGTTCAACCGCATCTTCGGAAGATTTACTTTCTGGGATGTGATTGAATACTGATTTGGACCAGTTTCCATCTAGAGACAGCCCATCGAGTGTTGTGTACCCAAAAAATCCGTTCACGCTGATATCTACTTCATTCGCCTCGGTGAGCTCGATGGATGCGAGATTTGAAAAAGTATTGAGTGCTACCTCGAGTGTATCTGTTTTCCGAATCTGTAGCGGTTTGGGTACGTCCTCAAACTGATTCTTGGTAATCTGAAAATTCTGGCTTCGAACATCCCGATTTTGCGAGTATCCCCAGTCAGTGGGTTGGGATTCTCTTTCCCACGCGTAAAAGCCGATTTTGCCTCCGACAAATTGATTCTGCCGTATGGTTATGTCCTGACCATGTTCGATGGCAATGTGTTCTTCATTATTAGAAAAGTAATTGCCGATAATTTCTGTGTCGAAGGAATAACCACCCCAGATGCCGTGCCAACATCCTTCTATTCTATTTTGAATGATTTGATTTCGACTGAAGGTTACTTCAATTCCGTTTGTGGGGGCCCACGAAAAATCATTTCGATAAATGAGGTTATCATTGCATCCACCTAGTCCGTTATCCATGGTAGATTGTCCAGCCCAAAGAAAAAGGCCATCCCCAGAATGGGTAGCGGAATTGTAGGCTATCGTATTCTCGCTGGACTGTTCGTAGAGCAAGATGGCGGCCGAATCCTGCCCCCGATTGTACACGCCATGACTGTATCCCCGAACATTCCAGTCCAATTTGTTGTGCTGTAATCGGTTACGGCTGCTTCTGTACATACCGATTCCAATTCCGGAATTAAATGTGATCTCATTATTAAAAAACAACCCATCGTTCACTTCCGTAATCATTATGCCATTTTGACCGCCCGTAACACGGATGTGGTCCACCTGTGCACCGTCCGCTCGGCGCAAATAAACGGCAGCGCCATAGCCGTACCATTCGTCATATTCATTGTTGTGATAGCCCATCCAGTCGTCGATGTGCTCTCGCTCAATGGTGCTTTTCAGGTGTTGGCGATAATTGTAGCTGAAATCGCTTTCTGTAATTCGGATGCCAGGAGTGTCTGTAGCAAGTAACCCGATCTTGTATCCTTTGACACGAACATTTTTGATGATGATACCGGAGCCTCCTTCTATCCGAATGCCGGTACCAGCAAATTCATCCGGCAATTGGCCTGATAGGGCGCCGTCAAGGACGGCGCCAGCAAAATCGACCGTAATACTGTCTCCACGAATGATAATTGCACCCGAGCTGTCCGCGGGGAAGTGATAATGGTCTGGCAATACAGTGATCGATGTCTCAATCACCATGCCTGGCTCCAGTTTGACAGCTTCCTGGGCGCTCGCCGTATTTAGAAGTCCAATTGAAAGAATGCTAACGAAAGAAAGAAATCTTGATGTCATTTCACGGTTACAATACGAAGTGGAACTCGAGGAAGGGGTTCACCAATAGTAACGAAATGGGAGGTCAAATGCCGATGGGTTGAGGAAGGATTGTTTTGTGGATTCAGCAAAAAGGCCGGTTGTTGATGATGATGCGCTATTAAAACTTATTCCAAGCCCCGCATAGTAAACTGATTAGCAAATCGGCGTCTTAAGAATGGCATAAAGATTACTCTAGCTACCATTTGTTGTAGGACGCCAAACTTGGAACCACGCCCTAGCCACATGTTTAATTCTGACCGTTTCCGAGCCGTTGTAGCCGATGCGAGTCGCTTAGATGAATAGGTAGCGAACACATCGCTGAGTCCTGCGGAGTTTTTCCAGCCTTCCTTTTTAAGCAGTGAAAAGGCTTCGAAAAGAGAGAATGCATCCAACCACCCCAGATTCATCCCTTGCCCACCAATGGGGCTTACGATATGTGCGGCATCGCCAGCTAAGATGATGCGCCCCTTAGACATAGAGTCGGCAAAAAAGTGAGAAACGGAAAATGAGCTAATCATCGAACAGGTCGAATCATCTGGTTCTATGCCTGTTCGCCTTGATACCAACGAGCGCAATAATGCAGCCTCGGGGTTCTCCAATTGAGAATCTGTTTTAACCACCCATCGCCGGAGGCCACCCGGAAGTGGGAAGGATTCCACAACGCCATGTCGCCCTAAAAATATTCCCGCCTGATTTCCTAGGTGAGTTGTGTCTGTAAAATCGCCCATAACGTACGTGTCTGGATAGGTACCGCCTTTGAATGGGATGTCAGCCAGATTTCGGACTACACTGTTCAAGCCATCACAGCCAACTACATAGTCGGCCTCGAAGCACAACTCCACTTCATTTTTTAATGCTGTAACCGAAACCCCTTTCTCGGATTTTTCCATTCGTACTACCCGAACGCCCCGCCGAAGGGTAGAGGCGTCTAGCTCAAGTAGTCTAGCCTCAAGAATGGCTTCGGTCTCACATTGTGGGAGGCTCACGATGAAGGGAAAAGGCGGACGGCAATGCTTAAACGAAAGCTCCCCAATCTTATGTCCATTTACGAATGCTACGCCCCCGCTCACTTGAATCCCGCGCGAAAGAATCTCATCTACGACTCCAATCTTTGAAAGTCGTTCGAGCGCCGGGGGGTGAATGCCGATCGACCGCGAATGAGACGTGGCGAGTGTTCTCTGCTCAAGAATCATGCAAGATATTCCAGACTGGATCAACAGAGACCCAAGAAAAAGCCCAGTTGGTCCACCCCCAACGATTAATACCTCAACGCGTGGATTCATGCTCTACTAAAAAGGAGGTTTCGAAACAATGGCATCGGCTTTACGGTCCATTCGGAAGACACGACTTGCCGAAGTTCATTGGGTTTGTAGGACCTGCGAATTGAGGTTAGGCCATCTGGTACAATGAATGAATTCCGGAAAAAGAACCACATTGGCATAAAGCCGAAGTAGGCTAAGTCGTCGCGGCGAATGTCATTGTGGAGGACCAATTTTGTCGAAATTAACTTAGATTCCGCCAAAAAATCTCTCAATTCCGCAGGGGAAAGGTGGTGAAGTACGTGGTTTGACACTACGATGTCAAATCGGCGGCCTTCATGTACGAGATCAGAGGTTGTTGTTTGTTCTACGACAACATTTTCAGGTAGATCGATAGACCTGACATAGTCTACCGCCCGTTGGTCGGGTTCAATACCCGTGATGTGTACTTTGAATCCGTCTTTTGCTGCCCATCCCGCAAGTCGAAGGAGCAAATCACCTCCTCCGCACCCAACGTCCAATATGGTTGACTCATCACGCAAAATGGGACGAATAAACCGCACATAAACTCTTCTCCAGCCCGTCAAAAGCCCATTTACAGTCGAAAATTGTCGATACGTCTCGCGAAGCATATTAAGGTCACAATCTGAATCGTCCATCAACTCGGACAAATCTACACGGCGATCTGAAAGAATAAATGCTGGCATTTAAACCTTCGAAAAAAGGGCGCTCTCGACCGTAAGGCCCGGGCCAAATGCCATTGCATACATGTGATCCCCGGCGTTAACTGCGTCGGACTCTAACATATCGTCAATGACGAATAGAATCGTGGCACTACTCATATTCCCATATTGACTCAAGACTCGTCGAGAGGGATTCAAATCGGTTGGTGCAAGCTGCAATCCCTCTTCTACTTTGTCGAGAATTGCCCGGCCACCAGGGTGAATGGCCCAATGGTTGATTTCGGATCTGGAAAGGTTGTTTTCAGTCAACAACCCATCTACTATTTCAGCAACATTGGATTCCAAAATGCGCGGTACGTACGTAGAAAGTACCATATCAAACCCATGATCTCCGATGGTCCAAGCCATGTCGCCTTCGCTGTCTGGGGCAATAGTCGAAGCGAAAAAATCGATTTCAAGTGCTTTTGAGTTGGGTTTCGGCTTCCGGGCGCTGACCAACGCTCCACTAACCCCATCCGCAAAAACAGAGGTGGCTATAATATCGTCAATGTCCTCAGAAGGCTGCAAGTGCAGGCTACATAGTTCGAGGCAAACGACTAAAACGACGGCTTTTGGGTCAGAAATACAAAATGCCTGAGCCATTTTTAGAGCAGGAAAAGCAGCATAACAGCCCATAAACCCTATATGAAAACGTTTGGTTGAACTTTTTAGGCCTAAGTCTTTAACGATGAAATAATCGGGTCCTGGCGCAAAAAAACCAGTACAGGACACGGTTATTACGTGAGTGACGTCTTCGGGCAAAAATGGGGGGCAATCATCAAGTGGGTCCTTGGCATCAAGCGGGTCCTTGGCATCACGTGAGTCCTGGGCATCAAGCAAGTCCTGGGCGGTTTTGGAAAATAATTTCCTCGCTTCAAGAGTATAGACATCGTTCCTAACCTTAGTTGAAGGAGAAAGAAATCGTTCTTCTTGGTCGAAAAAAAGTCGTTTTCCAGGTTCATTGGATAGGTCAGGTATGACGCTATGACGCGTTTCAATGCCTGAATTGCGATAGATTTTGCGCGCAAGACGCACGCCCTTCCCATCTGAGTCGAGTTGTTTTGCCATTGCTTCGCCAACTACATCCTGAGCATATTTGTATGCAGGGACGTTTGTACAAATATGATGGATGAATGCTGGCAAGTGGTACTCTACACTAATTGGTTGTTTAATCTAACGAGACGAACCCCGGAAATCACCATACTTCTTAGCTGCTAACTGTATCTTTTCTTTCTCGATTTTATTCCTGAAGCAATATATAAATGGCAAATCCTCATTTTTTCCCGGAAATCGAACCGTATGAAACTGGCACGATCAAAGTCGACGATATCCACACCTTGTATTGGGAAGAATGCGGCAATCCAAATGGAGAACCAGTTATTTTCCTTCACGGGGGCCCCGGATCAGGCTGTTCAACAACAGACAGAAGATTTTTCGATCCCTCATTTTTTCGAATTATTCTTTTTGATCAACGAGGCGCCGGGCGGTCTAGGCCTATGGGCGAACTGACAAATAATTCGATTGATGATCTAGTTTCCGATATCGAGATGCTGCGCGAACATAGGGGAATTAAAACCTGGCATGTGTTCGGTGGGTCATGGGGGAGTACGCTTTCTCTATACTATGCCCAAGAGAAACCAACATCGTGTCGGACGCTCACCATACGAGGAATTTGGTTACTTCGGGACGAAGAGATTCAGTGGTGGCTGTACGGAATGAGGCTTATTCAGCCTGAGAGATGGAAAATATTCGCCGAGCACCTTCCCGTTGAAGACCGCAGCGACCTGCTTGAGGGGTATTGGAAAAAGTTCAACAGCCCAAATCGCGAGGAGGCCTTGAAAGCAGCCCGAATTTGGAGTGTTTACGAGGGATCATCCTGCACAATGGAGCCCAATCCTGATTTTGAGCTGGTATTTCATAATGAAAACAAAGCCTGGTGCCTTGCCCGACTAGAGGCTCATTACTTCCGAAACGTTCGGCTTGACCCCGACGATCTACTTTTGAAGCGCGTCGACTTAATCCGGCACATCCCAACTTTTATAGTACATGGGAGATGGGACATCGTTTGCCCTGTTGCTAGTGCTGTTGATCTGCATGAACTCTGGCCAGAATCGGACCTAATCATCGTTCCAAATGCAGGCCACTCTTCTCACGAGCCTGGAATTACAAAAGAATTGGTAGCGGCCACTAATCGGATTAAAGAAACTGGCTTGCCGACTCTTAAGAAGTAAAAACTCAAAACGAACTCGTGTTGGTGGTTGGGCGTCTTTATATACCCAAAAGAGGAACTTTAAAAGCCAATATTCCAGTCAATTCGGAAACGTGTGCCTGTTTCTAGCGTCATTGAAGAAGCTTTTTCTTTGGCAATTCCTTCGACCGTAAACAGGCGTGCCATCAGGTTTTGTTTTGGACCTAGCGTATATACCACCCGTCCTTCGTGGCCGGCAAAGTTGGAAGATCGGGTTGTTGTAGCCGAACCCCAACGAAGCCAGTCGTCCTGCGCAAATGCACCAATCACTGCATATTTCTCAATGTGGGCGTAAAAGTATTCGAACTGCCAGTCGCCAGCGGAGGAAGACTTGCCGATTCGCGCGCTCAAGACGTAGCCCAGCGTTTGGTCATGGTTGAACAGAGCGTCGTCGTAGGTCTCCATGTTCGATGAGACATCCACACCCAGTCTTGCATCTTGTTTTCCTATCGAAAACGTTCCAAACAGGCTGGCTTTGAGGAATAAATAATCTAAATCCCCGAGTTTTAAGTCATCTACCGAGCTGTTTTCTCGAACCTTTTCAACACCAACGGCGCCAGTAATGGGTCCGGAAGAATACACTAATTGCCCACCCAACATGCTGGCTTGGTCGGAAAACGTGTTGCTGTTTGGGCTGTCAAGAATGAAATATCCGGCTCGAATATCCAATTGGTCTCCAATGTTGTACGTCCCTGAAAGGCCTTCCATTGTGACATCATCGTCCCAGAACATTTCGTTTTGGTGCCAGAAAGGATTCGAGTTTTTGCCAAACCATGCCGAACCGCCTGAGAACCGAACTTGGGCAAACGCTTTGTCCAATTGAATAGGAAGAGGAGACATTTCGTCTCCCAGAGTCAAGTGGGGTGATTGTGCTGACTCAGGATTCCCCGTTCTTAGGCGCATCCCAAAGGAAACTCGCTCGCTAAAGGTATAGGTTAGTCCAAACCGAGCTCGGATACGCATGCGATCTCGATCGTCTCTGGTCGTTCCATCTGAATTATCAGAGGACCGGTCCAATTCAATGCGGCTCCTAAAGTCGCCGCTAAACGACAGTTTTTCATTCATTTGTGCCTTTGCAGTTTGAACCGATCTTAAAGAGAATAGCATATGGTGTACCGTTCTTAAAATACGTGTGCCAAAATGTTGAAGGCTGCGATGGCAATCAAGGCGACCGGCGCAGCAAAACACCCTGCGCCTCGGTTTTAGACAATGGTTCGCGGGGCAAAACTCATTTGAGTGAAAGAGTGCTTGTATTCTGATTCTCCCAACTTGCTCACTTTACCAATACCCAACTTGTAGCGGTAATTGCTAGTGATGGGGTCCGGCACTCTCGCGACGAGGCTGTTAGCCGGATCCTTGCTATGAAGAAAAAACATAAACGACACTCCCTTTCTAACCGCAGGTGTAACGATTGCAACCGCTTCAACGCGAGCAGATGTCAGTTCAATATGTCCGTTTTTCAACAAACCACTGAATGAGGCATCGGAAGTCGTTTCCGCAATGAACCCACCTTTTTGAACGGGAATGCGTTCGCTTTCTGCGACCACCCAGTCGCCGGATTCAATTCCACGTTCAGCGGCATCATCGGGATGAATTTCAAGAAAGTTGGCCGGCCAGCGCTGCATGATTTGCGGGCGCCGAAGCATATCGTCAAATCCAGATTGCCATATTTCTCCAATCCGCCCATTGGTTACCCATAATTCGCCATCCCGAGGTTTCATGAACTCATAAAAGTCCGAAAAATGAGACCATGGGCTCTTCATGAAGTTGGCTTTTCCCGTTTGGGAATTAAACGCCGTCATGATTTTTGAATGGATGGTTGGACCTTGTGGCGTATCCAATTTCAACGTTGAATCATGAAGTCTCTTCGTGCCAACCAGAGCGCCATTTTCGTATCGTATCGGTCCCTGAATGCCTGTCGTGCCGTATTCCCGAAGCAAATCATGCCCTTTTTTGCCTGTTTGTTTTGCCAACCAAACGAGCGGCATGTAGTCCTTCCTTGAACCACGGGTAAACCGAGCGGCTTCCTCAAAAACGTCATTTGAATCCTTCCATTGGAATCCGTCGAAGCCCAATCGTTTTCCAACTTCGGCTGCAATCCACCAATCTGGCTTGGACTCGCCAGGGGCATCATAAAATTTGGAATAAAGCCGAATCCGTCGTTCACCATTGGCTCGGCTAAAATTATCTTCGCCCCATGTTGCGGCAGGCAAGACGATGTCCGCATACTTTGAACCGATGGGATCTCGGAGATAAATATCTTGATCCACGACGACCATGCCGCCTGCGTCGGATCTGGCTATAAGGTCAGCAGTTGCCGTTTCTACACTCCGGATTTGGTGAGGGCTTTCGGTTGTGAGCCGCACAAACGTTTTCATAAAATCTTGGGATGCTGTCATGCTTCCCAGCCACGTCGTTCCAACTGCCCAGGCAAAACGAACATTTCCAGACTCAATCCAACGATCGAGATCTAGAGGTTTTCGTCGGCGTCCAGCAAATTTTTCGGGAGACTTTTCAATTGGATATCTACCACCACTAATTCCACCTCGCTGGTGGCCACCAAATCGGGATATCATCTGGCCCGGTCGGTTTCCTGTGCCGCAAATCAGGGCAAGGGCAGCGATTGACGCCGTGTTTAGATAGTTGTTTGACCAATAATTGCCCTTTTCTATACCAATAGACGTTTTTGGACGGGAGCCATCCATGTTGGGCTTGGCCATCAGCTCTGCGGCGCGAATAATGGCTTCTTCGGGTACGCCAGTGATCCTTGCGGCATTGCTTAACTCAGCTTCTTCTACTGCAAAAAGCCACTTTTTATAATCTTCAAAGCCGTTGGTCTGAAAATCGCCCCACGTCGTGCGCCATTGCCAAGGTGTGTTTCTAGTTCCTTGACCAAAGCCGGAATCGGACTCCCATTTATTAGAGGTATACTGGTCAATCCATGGGCGGTCCTCCCATCCTTGTTCCACAATATATCTAGAGATGGCCATCTGAAGAACCGTATCCGTTCCTGGTATCAGCCATAAATGGAGGCCACCTGATTTTTCGGCCCAAGCCACTCCTGTTGTCTTTCTAGGGAGCACAAATATGACCTTCATTCCCCTTCGAATTCCAGGCATTATCCACTGATTCCAAATCACAGTTTTGGTTTCAAAAGGATCAGTTCCGGAGATCATCAGGGTATCAGCCATACCCCAGTCTTCAAACGAAGCAGCAAAATTGTCGAATCCCGTGTCTCTGAATCCAGGTGTGTCTTCGGCCGTGGACGGGTTGTCGTGATAGGCAAATGCAGGCGTTTCGATGTGCCTGAGGGCAAGTTTGGTCAAGGCATACGTGTTTTCAAAAAATTGGTACGAAAACATCTTCATCGCCCAGGAATGTTCTCCGTAGGTGTCGATTACATGACGAGATACAGCTGCAACGGTATCCAATGCCTGATCCCAAGAAACCGGAACTAACTCACCATTTATGCGCATTAACGGTGTTTTTAAGCGGTCCTTGGTCGGATTGTCAGGATTATAGCACTTTTGCGCGAGTGAACCACCTCGGATACTATGGTCTCCACCAAGGTTTACGTCCGTGGTATTGGCATCGGGAATGATCACCACATTATGAGGTGATCCGTTAAAGGAGACAATGTTATGTTGGTTGGGACTGACCCAACTCCCCTCGCCCGGATTTCGAGGAAAATCGACTCCAATAGCATTTTGTGCTGCTTTTTCACCTCCTTCTGACCCGACGGGCCATCGATAGACTTTGTAAGCACAACCCACAATGCAGTAGTCACAAGCGGTGGTGAATATGTCTGCTCCTGTTGGCGGCAAGGGGGTTTTAAGGAGGGCGGGCCGTAAATCAGTATTATTCATGACCTTCCTCGGAAATATTGGCAACTCTGCCGTAAATGAGACCCATCATTGCCGTCGCATAGACCCAATCAGACTCAACTTCAAGTACTACTTGAGGCAAGGATTCGGTCGCGTGGCCAGCTATTACCATGCCATGGCGTCGGATATCGAACGAAGTCAGGTGAAATGGGCATGGACCAACCGCACCGTATTCTTGCCGGTACGTGCCATGAAGAGGACCACCCATATGCGTGCAGTTATTGTGGAACGCAACGATATCTTTTCCTGGTCCGACACCAGACCCAGCTTCTCCGTCCATTTGGACCAGAAAACAGGATGAGCTTAAATCAGGGTATTCAAAATAGATGGGTGTGTGCCGCTTGATATCAGAAAGTCGAACCAAGCGAACTCGCTCATAGGTTTGGACCCACGCTGGAATTTGCGCTGCTTTGGCCATCCCTGGAATGCCGGAAAGCATTATGGTTACGGTTGCGGCTCCAGAATGGAGTAAAAACGAGCGACGAGTCATGCCATCGCCAAGGGCGGAGCAGGTGGTTGGTTTCTGATTCATATCTACCTCTGACCTTCAGAAATGGGAATTGCAGCACCGTATTGTGGCAACACAGGCCGTTCCGATTTAATTTCGTCTCCGGTTGTGCTCTCCAGAAAAGCCACCAATTGCCTTCGTTCGGTTTGGGTCAGGCCCAGGGGTTGGATCCGCTCAGATTTGGTACCAAAATCAAATCCGGCCTTGATAGGGTCAGGTCCGCCTCCTTCGTTGTAAAAGTCCACTACCTCTTCAAGCGTGTAAAAGGCCCCGTTGTGCATATACGGAGCGGTATAGGCGAGATATCGGAGCATCGGTGTTCTGAATTTGCCCATGTCTTCCATGCGCTTGGACACATAGTATAGTCCAAGGTCTGTTTTGACCTTTCGATAAATTTCTTCAGGTACTCCTTTCGCATATTGTTCGTAGCGAAAGGTAATTTGCCGTAGTGCGTCGTCGGTGAAAGCAGGGTTTTCAGGCACGCCTATGTTGTAAAACTTCTCATCGGTAAGCAGCGGCCCGCCGTGGCACGAAATGCAGCCGGCCTTGCCAGTGAACAGGGCGAGTCCCGCTTTTTGATCCGAGGATAGAGCCAGCACATCGCCTTTCATAAATCGGTCAAAAGGTGTGACGGGTTGGATTAATGCGCGTTCGAACGCAGCAATAGCCCTCCAGGCGTCCTCTTGATGCGGCCAGGATGTGCCGAATACCTGATCAAAAAATTCTACATAAAACGGAATTTGACGGAGGCGTTCTTCCATCATGTCACGTTCTCCATTGCCAGCTACGGCTCCGGATGCGGCCGAGATTGCTTGGGTTTCTAAGCTCTTGGAGGACCCGTCCCAGAAAAACTTGCTGAAATACGCGGAATTAATAATGGTCTGGCAATTTCTCCAGTGCGAGGTTCCCGCGTATCCGCGGCATAAGTCGGCACCATCTGTCCAGCCAAAATTATCACTGTGACAATCGGCACAGCTTATGCTGGCATCGCCAGACAATCGATTGTCGTAAAAAAGATATTTGCCGAGTTGCACCTTGGGGTCGTCGAGCAAAGGGAATCCGTTCTCATCAACAGATTGGGAATTATCAGCAGGAATGGGAGGCGGTCCCAAGGCTGATAAGGGAATTGGATCCGGTTGAATCATCAATTGCCAGCCGGCGATCAAAAGCACTAAGCCCAAACCGACCAAAACGGGAAAAAATGGGATTCTGGAATTTATGTTCATCCTAATTGCGAGCCTCGTTCCAGTTGTTAATGAGTTGGTAGGCAGGTAGTTGGGGAACCTCAACCTCAGGGAGGGGCCCAGATAAGCTTTCTAAAAATGTTACCAAGTCGGCCTTTTCAACCTCCGTAAGGGCAAGTCCGTCGCCTCTTTTGTCATAAAACGAAACGACCTCTTCAAGCGTAGAAAACATTCCATTATGCATGTAGGGACCCGTATCGGCCACCTGTTTCAGGACTGGAGTGATAAAGGCACCTAGGTCTTTGGAGCTTTTAGTAACGGTGAAATACCCCACGTCCGTTTTGGCTTGCATATAACCCGGCACGCCCATCGCCTTGATGAAAGATCGATACGTCGCATGGCGAAGTGGCATCCCCAGTATGGAGGGGTTTTCGGGTACTCCTGTTCGGTGCGGCGCGTGGTCGGTAAATGTGGCTCCCGAATGACAGCTTGAACAGGCCCCCTTTCCTTCAAAGATTAGCTGCCCTCGTTTGGCAGCGTCTGAAAGATTGTCAGTATCGTAGGGCGAGGGCCCCGTCCGGAGTGTTTTTTCGAAAGCAGCAATGGCTTTGAGAGTACCACCAAATGACGGCTCTGAAGACAGCGCAATCTCAAACATCTGAATGTATTCCGGCACTTGTTTGAGCCTTTCCTGCATCAACCTCCCGTCCAGATTCATGAAATGAGTTTCTGTGATGGCATCTCGGACCTGTGTTTCCAAATCGCTTCCAGGTAGGCGCCCATCCCAGTATAAATGTTTGGTATCCGAAATATTGAGGGTTGATTTGGTATTTCTAAACCCATCGGAGCCAGGATAGGCTCTTGAAAGTTGCTGGCCATCTGTCCAGCCATACTCTGGATTGTGACAGGACGCACAACTCAGACTGCCATCCCCAGAAAGTCGGGGATCAAAGAACAGATATCTACCCAAGTCTTCTAAAGGGGAGAGCTCTTGTGGTCCTGATCGAGCTATCGGTATAGGTTCTGAAAATCCGTTTAGTACGAACAACAAAACTGGCAGCAATACGATCAAAGCGTTGCGTTTCATGGGCCTATCTCTAACTATTCGATATGATATTCGAAATTCACCTCGCTGCTTTCCTCGTTTATGATGATCACGTCCTGGGTTAGAGAGCCTAATTTGGGATGCCAGGTAGATATGCGGTACGATCCGGGAGGAATGTCCCCAATCGAGAATTGACCGTTTTCATCTACCGTGGTTGCATATGGGGTGTCTGTAACGAAAATCCAGCCCTGCATGAAGTCGTGCGAGTCACATTCCAAGCTGACCTGATTCCCTCTCACGGGGTTAATGGCCTGTGGAATAGCCCCCATCTCAGGTTGACTTATATTAAAAATGGAACGTCTCGAACGGCCAATCAATTCGTAACCGTGAATGTTGTGGAGGGTAGAATCGCTGTTAATGATGTCAATTACGAACCCTCTTTGTATTACTTGGACGTTGGGTTGGAAGTCACAAACCTGTTGGTTAATCGACTCGCCCAAAGTGGCTTCTTCCCAAGCTTTGCCCTCCGAAACGCCTTCTAAATAAACTACGACTCCTCGAAGTTGACCTGTCGCCAAAACGTCATATTCTGTTCGTGTTCGGTATCCCTCTCCGCAAATTTCAGCATCTTTTGTGATCAAAAGTTGGAGGGGAGCTGGTGGAGTTCCGTTCAGTACAATCTGGCCATGTAGGGCTCCGGGATGTTCGACCGGGGCCATAACATATTCTTGTGCTTGGCTGGATGAAACCGTCAAAAGAATAAGCCCGAAAAGGCACAGATATTTTCTCATGTCATTTACGGATGATGGCAGCACCTAATCCGGAAGCGTACTCTTCCGTTTCGATGATCTTGATGATTTCTTGAGTAGTCGTGTCTATGACCAAAACGGTCCCGATGTGGGCATTGTCACCAAAATCATAGCGGGGATGGTACACGTGATCTTGTTTGCTGTGCCCTTCTGGCATGGCCATGTTTCGATTGGATATGTACACGTATCTGCCGTCAGGAGACGTCGCGCTTCCATGCGGTTGGGCCAAACCGTTCACCCCTTCAATCACCTTGGCAACTTGATGCTTTTCCATGTCCAAAATCGTGATTGTATTGGTCCAGTTGTTGCCGAAGTACACCCATTTTCCATCGGCAGTGTAGACCGGATGCCAAGGCGCCCTGAGCACGCCAATTGTATCTGTCAGGACTACACTTTCCTGTCCAGTCAGGTCGAAAACAAATGCCTTGGAAGTCACTTCTGAGGTGCCCACCATGGTTTTACCATCAGGGGAGATGGTGAAACCGATGAAAACATGGGGCCTATCGCCTTCAATCTCATCAAAAATCATGTCCCCAGATTCATTTTTAAAGGTAGCAACTCGGTTCTGAGCCAGGCTGGACAGGTAGACGGACGATCCATCATGACTAATTGCCAGGGCGTGGGGCCGAGGCATCAAAACTCCAATTTCCTCGACCTCCATGGTGCTTCTTTTGAGCTGAACCATACTTTCTGGCGGCGAAACTGACATCATACTTCTACCTGCGTACAAATAGTCTCCCGACGGATCTAGGACCAACAATCCAGGTCTCACAGCATCGGCCTGTCCTACTAACTCGTTGTTGCGGTTGAACTTGAGAATTTTGTCGTTCATAATTAAGGACAGATACCAGAACGATCCATCCGCTTCCACCGCAACATGATGTGGCATGGACATGTGGTTAAATCCGAGTTTCATCAAGTTTACCGTACGAACAACCTGATTGGTGTTCATGTCGATAACGGAAACCATATCAGCACCTTGATCGGCCACGTAAAGGCGTGGATCCGTCGGGTTGCTGAACGGAATTTCACCGTTTTGGGAAGGAGCTCCAGCTTGAACCCAAGCTTTGATCGATTCGATTTCGTCAGTCGTAAGTGCTTCGGTGCCTAGCTCGTTCGGATGAGATCCCTTTTTGTACTTCGTGGCCAACTCAATGAGCAGACTGTTTTCGGCATCATAGGGGATGATAGCCTCTCCAAAATCTGAACCTAAAAATGTGTTTTCCCAAGAATCAAGCCGTAATCCACGAGCAGCTTCAGGACCGGCATGACAGGAAACGCATTTGTTTTGGAAGACAGCATCGACAACGGCCCAATCGGAAGATGCCCCAATTTGACCAGGTGCAGGGTGTTGTGGGCCCAAACCGGTAAAAACCAGTATCAGCGATAGCGAAAGGCCGAGTCCTTTTACAAAACGCATGTCCATTTGGATATAATATATGCGGACAAACAATTCCTAAATATATACGAAAGAAATTCTCAGTGTTTCAGTACACTTTACAATACAAGCCTGAAATTCAAATTGGAAAACTGGTTGAACTCAATAGTATCCGCACTCAAGCTCATCGTGCTGCCTACGGCTTTTACCAAAGCCTCGCCCCCTTTATCATGGTTAACCTGTATCATAGTCAAATTGTATCATGCAGTCCTTAACAATGCTGTCAAATCGATGAAATCCTGTTTTAAATTTTCTTTCTGGTCACTATTTGTGGTCGCCTTGTTGTGCAGGCCAGTGCTGTCCGTGGCCCAAACGGCGAACGATCCGATTGTGGCATCAATGGAACCAGATCCTAAAATGGAGTGGTTCACGGATGCGCGTCTGGGCATTTTCATCCATTGGGGAATTTATGCCGTGGATGGAATTGATGAATCCTGGTCCTTTTTCAACAAGTACTTGTCCTACGAAGACTATATGGATCAGCTGAAGGGGTTTACCGCTTCCAAATATGATCCAATTGCCTGGGCTGATTTAATTAAAGAAAGTGGAGCCAAATACGCCGTTTTGACTACCAAGCATCACGATGGCGTGGCCTTGTGGGACACCGAATTGTCGGATCTAAACGTTGTGGATTCAACTCCTGCAGGGCGCGACTTGGTTGCTCCATTTGTCAAGGCTTTACGATCCAAGGGTTTGAAAACCGGCCTTTATTTCTCTCATTTAGATTGGTCCCATCCTGACTACGACGTGTTTCGGAGTAATGAGTACCGCTACAAAGATGACCCAGAACGTTGGCAGCGGTTCAAAACTTTTCACCTTGGCCAGCTTCGCGAACTCAGTACTCGCTTTCAGCCGGACCTGTGGTGGTTTGATGGAGACTGGGAGCACTCAGCCGAAGAATGGAACGCTGAAGGTATTCGCGACAGTTTACTGACTTGGCAACCGTCTACCATTTTGAATTCGCGTCTGAACGGATTTGGTGATTACGCCACACCGGAGCAGGGTCTTCCCATTAATCCATCGGACGGGCCGTGGGAATTGTGCATGACCATGAACGACTCGTGGGGCTTTCAAGAGCATGATTTAAACTATAAAACGCCCTACCAGGTCATTTTGACTTTTGCGGACGTGCTTAATGGAGGAGGGAATCTCTTGCTCGATATCGGGCCCAAAGCAGACGGTACCATTCCAGATCAACAAGTGGCTATTCTCAAGGAATTGGGGCGTTGGACTTCGAAACACGGAGAAGCAATTTATGGGACTAGAAGAGGTATTCCGTATGGTCACTTTTATGGACCCACCACGCTTTCTGCGGACAATAAAATCTTGTACCTTTTCCTTCCGTATTCCGCTACTGGTCAAGTTGTGGTGAAAGGTCTTAAAAATAAGGTCGATAGAATCCGTATTGTGGGGAATGGAACGAAACTAGAGGGACAAATACTGGGAAAGCAGTATTGGAGCGAGGTGCCAGGGATTTTGTATATCGATGTGCCTGAAGGCGAAGCCGACTCGGCCATGACGGTTATCGCGCTTCAACTAAATGGGGAAGTAGACTTATTTAATTAAGTCTATTCACGTCCCTGAGGATGACAAGAGAAACAAGCTAGGCTTTCGTAGACGTAATTTTGAACGCCATTGTGCTCGCTGTCAGTGCGAGACTTAGTATGTTCGTGGCAGTCAATACAACTAAACGTAGCAAAAGTAGCTGGTGCTTGGGTATGGCAGTCTGCACATTGAGTCCACTCATTTCTGTGGGTCCCCGAGTAGATAGGAAAATATAGAGCATCATGATCGAACGAAGCACCGGCCCACGTAGTCTGGCTGTGGCAATCAATACACGTGGAAGGAAAGCCGGAGCCCGCGTGGGCCGCTTCATAGTCTGAGGTGTGGCAGCTTGCGCAGTCGTTGTTGCTCGAGGGCGGTGGCGAGAAAAGAAGCTCTAGCCCGGGCAACGAGTGGCAGGTTGCGCACGACACGATGTCGTGCGCGCCAATCAAATCAAACCCACCTGATTGGGTCAAGTGATCGAATGCGGCACCGGCCCACGTAGTCTGGCTATGGCAATCGATACACGTGGTTGGAAACCCGGAGCCCGCGTGGGCAACTTCATAGTCTGAGGTGTGGCAGCTTGCGCAGTCGTTGTTGCTCGACGGCGGTTGAGAGAAAAGGAGCTCCAGCCCGGGCAACGAGTGGCAGGTCTCGCAGGAAATGATTTGATGAACGCCAATTAAGTCAAAACTAGAGTTGATGTGGATTTGTTCGCGTCGAATGGCGCGAAATGAGGTCGCATCGTGACACGTTGAACAATCTTGAATGACACTATCTAAGTGGGGGTCGATGTGGCAGTTCTGACATTCTAAAACATTTGATTTTGGTGCATCAAACTTGAGATCTGAATGACAAGAAATACATGAAAGGTTTGAATGGGAGTCTAGAAGGGCGAAACCTGCGTCGAGGCTGTGATTAAAGTCCATCACCTCTTTTGTAGGCGTCCAAGCATCATTGGAGTGGCACGAAATGCATGTCAGTTGATCCAGCAATTCGCCATGGGGAGATTCTGTGCCCGTTTGTCCTAATGCTGCCAACGGCCATAAAAATAACAACATTGCGATAGATTCCCACCTAATCGCAGTATTGAGTCTTGATATATGGCGAGGCGTTTGCATCCTCATTGACCTTAGTTTGTTTTGGTCTTTCGGTTTTTTGATCCAAACACGGTGTCAATCTTGATGCCGCAGTTTTGGAGAAATTCAGTTGGAAGCGTTCCTCCAGCAAAAATGAAAACGAAATCGTTTGGAACCGACTGTGTTTCTCCGTCAGACAGAGATAAAATGACCTCAGAGTTTTTGATTTCTAACACGTTGGACCGCATGAAAGGGAGAATTGCACCTGTTGAAATCGCGCTTTTCAAGCGGTCCAAATTATCTTTTTTAATTCTGGAAAACTGATCTTGTCGGTATGATATGTACACCGTTGTGCCCATTTCTTCTGATAACGACAAAGCTGCCTCTACCGCAGAATCTCCACCGCCAACTACTAGGCACCGATCTCCCTCATAGTGTCGAGCATCTTTTAAGGAATAGGCCACATTTGGTAGTTGTTCACCTACCACACCAAGTTTTCGAGGAATGCCTCTCCGCCCAATGGCTAAGACCACGTTGCGGGCTTTGATCACACCCGAGCTAGATTTGACCTCAAACAATCCAGTTGCAGATTTTTCTATTGAATGAACAATTTCATGCTCCTTGATGTGAAGTTTGAATTCGTCCACCAATCCCTTCCAGATTTCTAGGAGATCTTCTTTGAAGTACTCCCGCTCCATTAAACTAAATGGGCCAGGTAATATCAAGGGAGCCGTCATCACAAGTTTCTTGCGGGGATAATTTAGAACGGTACCTCCGATGCCATCTTTTTCAAGAACCAAATAACTATATCCCTTCTCGCTGGCGAACAATGCGCAAGACAGTCCTGCGGGGCCGCAACCGATAATGGCCAGATCCAATTCGCCCGAGTCCTTTGGTCCCGGCTTCAGTTTCAGTAATTCGATACATTGACGCCCTTGTTCAAATGCATTTCTGATTAACCCCATTCCACCAAGCTCACCTACCACAAAAAGCCCTGGCACGTTGGTTTCGAAGTTTTCTTGTAATCGCGGCAGGTCTACTCCTCTTTTAGACGTTCCGAACACCAATTCTATGGCATTTACGGGGCAAGATCGTTCACATAATCCATGACCGATGCATCGGGCTGGAGACACCGGCATAGCTTGCCCGGACAGTAGTCCCAAAACGTCTTTTTCCGGACACGCCTCAACACAATTTCCTGTTCCTATACACTGATCCGGATTTACAATAGGGTGAAGGGAGGCTGGACTAAATAGCCCGTAGTCCAGCGATTCTTGATGTGCTTCAAGTACCGCTTGCTCTTTGGCCATAATACGACGCACGTAGGGGATGACGAACAGTGCCGCCAAAACGAAAAAAACGATCCAAATAATTAAAGTCGGACTCAAAAGCTGATTCCGTAGTTAAAAAAGAGTGTGGCAGACGAAATGGAAGATCCTATATGGGTGCGTTGGCGGATGGAGAAATTGCCCCAACGCGCGGTCGAAATTCGAATTGAAGCACCTGCAATGTGTGAAAATTCCATTGGTCCAAGCGCGTCCAACGCGAGTAAAGAATAATCGAGGCCTAAAGAAAAGCGCCCAATCTCTTTCTGCAAATTGATCGAATTGTAATAGGTATTCCCACTTTTTCTAGTCCAAACATTGGTTGTATTGGATACCCTAAATGGGAGCCACGAGGGCCTGGTCCGAAAAGACGCGCTTATCGAATTGCTGCGATCTTTTCCTGAAAACGAATTCGAAGTCAGGGTTAATCCATACTGATTGACAGCTCTTTGAAGGAGAAGGCCTGCCGAAATCTGTTGTTTTTCAGAAGAGTACGATCCACCAGGATACCAATATGAAAAATGTCTTCTTGTCCCATATCGGGTGTTGAAACTGAGGCCGGGAGACAACCTTGTGCTCGCTCGAACATAAAGTCTGCTCAAGGTGATGCTCTTATCAATCGGCGATTGATCTACTTGGAGATCTGTACTGAACCTCACTTGACCAAGGCGAGTGCGCTGATTTAAAGTCATGAAATAATAGGGCGAGGATAAGCCTGGACTATCGATTTGAGTAACCGCAGCCACGATTGATGTTGATCCACCACTGTGTCGCGTTTCCAATTCGGAAAAGGCACTAATTTTTGTGATATCAGTCTGAAACGACTCGTTGTATCGATCAGGCTCAAATCCGGCAGATGCTCCGACTTTGAGACCACCAAATCTGTAGGAAGTGGAAAAGCCATCCCAATAGCCGCTTGAGGCGACTTGTGAGGACTGAAAACGACCCAGATCAAACTCGAATCGAGACGTTCGAAGGTGTCTGGCAACATTAAACTCATAAACGCGAATTGAACTCGCTTGCCCAACAATTTCCTCCGAACTAAAACGCGATGAACCTCGAAGACTAACTTGAATTTCCGTACCAAGTGGAAGTCCTGAAAGGATCGCTCTAACCGAACTGACTGGCGTTGTGTACGATCTGGAAGAGGATCGATTACTCGTGAACTGTCCCCGAATATTGGAAAAGGAGGCGGTTATTGATGCATTGTAATATCCCCTAAGAATGATGAGGTTTTTTTTCAAAGCAGAACCTGTGGAAACCGCCTCACCTAATATGCTCTTCTTTTCAACTTCTGTCACCTCAGGCCCTTGATCCCCTTCCAATATGATGTGGTGAGGCCCGCGAAGCAGGACGTGTTCTCCTACCTGTACATTTGCTGGCTCCGCAATCCAAGCTAAAAGAAGCGAATTTGATGCCTTTCCCGCTACTTTCCCTGCCGTTTCTAAACCAGATTTCTGAACGACCCAGACAGTATCTCCGGCAACAAACATCGAGGAGGAAATTTCAAGATAGATTCCTCTGCTTTGAACTCGGGAAACAGTGGCAGACAGCGTGTCGCTAGCGACCTGCGCCTCGGCCTGCATAGCTCCTAGAAATAAGCTGGCAAATAAAAATGTTACTGCATAGAATCGGTTCATTTTCTTCACCTTATTCATCTGCACCGTCCCAGCTGTTTTGATTATGGCATTGGAGACAGAAAATCGGCGTATTGCCACGATTATGTTCCTTGTTATAATCTGACTCATGGCAAGCGAAGCAATCGTTTTGACCTTGAGCTTGGAAGACCAGTTGAAATGAAGGCTGGACGTGGCAGCTTTCACAACCTGCAAATTTATGTGCCCCAACGAGTTCAAAACCGTTGGAAATCAATTCGTGGTCCGGAAAAATGGCATCTTGCCACACAAACTGAGAATGACAGGTTTCACAGTTTTCTGAGAATCCATTCTCGGCATGTGGAAGGACGACAGAAGCCGAATATTCAGATTCATGACAGGTTATACATGTTGCAAATTCGCCAAAATATGCGCCGCCGAAATGGTCATTGTGGCAGTTTTCACAGGCAATAACTTCGTGAGCACCGAGTAATGGAAAATTGGTTTGTAGATGAATATTGTATCCGTCGATTTCGTAAAACGAGCTAGAATTGTGGCACGTTTCACACGATTGAACCAGCTTTCCAGCGTGAACAT
>CALFHN010000115.1 GCA_937876355.1 uncultured Bacteroidota bacterium
TCGGCGCTTTTTTCCGGGTGAAATTGAACGGCGTAAAAGTTGTCTTGGACAAGGGCAGCGGCAAAAGGTGTGATGTATTCGGTCGATGCTGTTTGCAGCACGCCCAGCTCGGCGTAATAACTGTGGACGTAATACATGTAGCACGGCGAATCTAGTCCCTCAAAAAGACCTGTTTCTTCGTGAGAAACAGTATTCCACCCAATTTGAGGCACTTTTTCGTGAGCTGTACCCCCGGCGGAATCACTCTGGGAGTTTCGAAACAGCCGAACCCGATTGGGGAAGATGCCAAGGCAAGGGGTGTCGGCCTCCTCGGAATGGGCGCACATCACCTGAAGCCCAAGACAGATTCCCAGCACAGGTTGTTTCAAGGTCGGAATAAGTGTATCGAGGCCGTGTTCTTTGAAGTAGGCCATGGCCGATCCCGCTTCGCCTACGCCCGGGATAATGACGTGGCTCGCGGCGCGGAGCGCCGCGTGGTCATTGGTGACAATGGCTTCGGCACCCAGTCGTTTGAGTGCAAACAAGACGGACTGCACATTGCCAGCGTTGTATTTGAGAATGGCTACAGGCATGATTAAAGCGTACCCTTGGTTGTTGGCAATACGTCTTGATCACCTGATTTAGCTACCGCCATGCCAAGGGCCCGAGCAAATCCTTTGAATATGGATTCCACGATGTGGTGCTCATTTTCACCCTTTGCTGACACGTTCAAATTGACTTTTGCGCCGTCACAAAAGGATTTAAAAAAGTGGCTGAACATTTCGGTTGGCACATCGCCCACCCGTTCGCGCTTAAGTTCGACTTCCCATACCAGCCAAGATCGTCCTGAAAGATCAAGTGCTACGTTGGCCAAGGCATCGTCCATGGGACTGGTAAAGCCGAATCGACCGATTCCTCGTTTATCACCAAGCGCCTTCGAAAAGGCTTCGCCCAGAGCAATTGCTGTGTCTTCAATGGTATGGTGCTCATCGATTTCCAAATCGCCATCACATCGAACGGTTAAATCAAGTCCAGAATGACGCGCAATCTGGTCTAACATGTGATCGAAAAACCCAAGCCCAGTTCGGCAATCGGCGCGGCCCTTACCATCTAAATTGATTTGGACGGTAATCTTCGTCTCGTTGGTGATTCGGCGTACAAACGCTGATCGTGAAGTCTCAGGTACTGTCGCGCCTCGCGAGGCCATCCCCAGCCTCACATCCACAGCCAGGGCGTGACCTTCCAACTGTTCGGCCCTCGCCATCACGGCCACGTGTGGCCCCAGTTGTTCAAGTCCAGCCTGACTGGCCCGTTGAAACGTAATTTTACGAACGAACGAATCGAGAGAAACACCTGAATACGACCGAGCCGCTCCACCGGTTGGGAGTGTGTGATTCGTTCCTGATGCGTAATCGCCCAACGACTCGGGAGTCCACGGCCCAATAAACACCGAGCCAGCATGCACCACTCGTTCGGCCCATGTTTCAGCAGCATGCGTTTGGATGATCAGATGTTCGGGAGCGTATTCGTTGATCAAATCCATTCCATCGTCAAGAGACGAAACGGTGACCAATCGGGCTCTTCGAACAACTTCAGATGCGATTTCCCAGCGGGGCAAAAGTGCCAATTGACGCTGCACCTCAGCAAGCAATTTTACGGTATCAAAGCCATCCAGTGCCACTACAAATACGTCGCTAACCGTATCGTGCTCGGCCTGGGCTAAAATATCGGCGGCTACGAAGGATAGATTGGCGGTTTCATCGACTAAAAGGGCGACTTCAGTGGGACCCGCAGGCAGATCAATGGCCACTCCATCCGCAGCTACTAACTGCTTGGCGGCGTTGACCCACTGATTTCCGGGGCCAAAAATTTTATCCACCTTTGGGATCGATTCGGTGCCGTAGGCCATGGCAGCGATCGCTTGGGCCCCACCTACCGCAAAAACAGGTTCAATGCCCGCTTGTTGTGCTGCAAATAGAATGGCCGGATGAATGCTTCCGTCTTTTTGAGGCGGGGTACAAAGTGTGATGTCTGTACAGCCTGCCAGTTTCGCTGGAATGGCCAGCATGAGGACGGTTGAAAATAGGGGAGCCGTTCCTCCGGGAACGTAGAGGCCCACTTTTTCGATGGCCACAGATTTTCGCCAGCATCGTACACCCCGGGTCGTTTCAATTTCGACAATAGGTTGATTTTGGGCAGTGTGAAAGGCCGCGATGTTACGACTCGCGATTAAAATTGCGTTCGCCAAAGCGCTATCAACCAAGGCTCCGGCCGTCGAAACGCCCAAGGAGCTGAGGCCCAATCCATCAAATTTTTGGGTTAGACGAAAAAGGGCCTTATCACCATTGGCGATGACATCGGCGACAATAGAGGCGACGGTTTCAATTTGGCCTTCACCGGACACCTGAGGTCGAGCGCAAAGTTCGGCCCACGTAGAACGGTCTGGATTAGAAATTTGAATCATGGTTACAGTACCATTTTTTCAATAGGGACGACCAACATGCCTTCGGCGCCGATACCTTTGAGCTGTTCGATCACGTCCCAAAACGTGTTTTCAGGTATGACTGAATGTACGGAGCTCCAGCCCTCTGTCGCCAAAGGCATTACGGTTGGCGACTTCATCCCGGGAAGGATTCGAATTACTTCTGGGAGTGATTTGGTGGGTACGTTCATCAAAATATATCGGTGCTGACGAGCTTTAAGGACGGACTGCATCCGAAAGCGCAATTTTTCTAGGCGCGAGCGCTTTTCGATCGTGAGGGTTTCAGAGGCAATCAATACAGCCTCAGATTGTACTACCACTTCCACTTCCCGCAACCCGTTGCTAATCAACGTACTACCGGAACTGACAATATCACAAATACCGTCGGCCAACCCGATACCAGGTGCTATTTCTACAGAGCCAGATATTTCATGGATCGAAGCCTGCACGCCATTTTTTTCAAAAAATCGACCTAAAAGGCCAGGGTAAGAGGTTGCTATGTGCAAATTATTTAGATCCGCAACCGACGCGTATGGGGTGGCCTTCGGAAGGGCAATGGACAGCCTGCATTTGGCAAAACCTAGGCGTTCCAATGTTTCTACCGGTTTGTTCTTTTCAAAAATGACGTTTTCGCCCACAATGCCAGCGTCCGCCACGCCGTCTGCCACGTAGCCTGGAATATCGTCATCTCTTAGAAAGAGCAATTCTAAATTAAAATGTTCTGACAAAGCCCTTAGTTTTCGATCTGGTCTGCTGATGTTTATGCCACATGCAGACAGTAAGTCGATGGTGTCGTCGGACAAACGTCCGGATTTCTGAATGGCAAGTCGAAGTCGATTGTTCATAACTGTAAAAATAAAAAAGGCACCCTAGTACGCGACTGGGATGCCCTGAAAACAAAATAATTCCGGGAATACCTAGTCGCTGATCTCCAAATGATGACCATGATGAAGCAAAGACCATACAAATGGACCGTTTTGAATCGCTTTATCTGATACGAGAATGGTCATGACGCTAAATATCCAGTAAATTAGGCCGACGGTGAATCGGCTTACCCCTAAGATAGGGATTGAATGCCAATCTGTCGCAAATCTTTAATGTAGAATCGTGCAAAATCCAAAACAGCAATTTGCTGAACACCTCGCCTGGACAAGTGACACTCCGCTAGGGCTTGAAATTGATCGAGCTGAAGGGTCTTACATCTATTTGAAAGATGGTAAGCGGATAATCGATTTGATAAGTGGGATTGCTGTTTCGTCGCTCGGTCATTGTCACCCTCGAGTTATCGAGGCCGTTCGGCGTCAGTTGGATAAACATCTTCACGTCATGGTCTATGGCGAATTTGTTCAGGGATCGCAAGCGCGATATGCAGCTGCACTAGCAAAGGTGCTTCCCGGAGGGCTGGATGTCGTTTATTTCACGATGACGGGGACTGAAGCGAACGAAGGAGCTCTTAAACTAGCCAAAAAGGCCACTGGTCGCACCCGCATGGTGTCCTTTGAGAACTCCTACCACGGCGATTCGCACGGTTCTTTGTCTGTAACAGGCCGAAGTGTGTACCGCGAACCCTTTCTACCGCTTTTGCCTGATGTGACGTTTTTGCCTTTTGGAGACATCGCTGCACTATCGGCAATTGACGATTCCGTTGCCTGCGTGATTACCGAGCCTATTCAAGGGGAAGGAGGCATCGTCGTGCCGACTAAAGAATGGCACCAAGCCCTTAGGCAGAAATGTACCGAGACAGGAGCCCTGCTCATTTTTGATGAGATTCAAACCGGTTTTGGACGGACGGGAGCCATGTTTGCGTTCGAACACTTTGACGTGGTTCCAGATATTATTACTCTTGCGAAGGCCATGGGAGGAGGGATGCCGCTTGGAGCATTTGTGTCTTCCCATGAAATAATGGCCACTTTTAGAACGGATCCACCTCTAAGCCACGTCACGACATTTGGTGGCCATCCTGTTTCTTGTGCTGCTGCACTGGCCACTTTAGAAGTGCTCTCAAACGAAAATTTGCCTGCTCGGGCCCAACAAATCGAGCACCAGGTGCGGGATACGTTAAAGCATGCCAGCATCCGTGAAATAAGGGGAAAGGGCGCGATGCTGGGAATGGATCTTCGTGACGCGGACCTGACGGCCCGCGTCACCAAAACGTGTCTAGACAACGGTGTTCTTTTGGGCTGGACACTCCATTCGAACAGCCTAATTCGGATTGCTCCGCCCCTCAACATCAAAGAGGACGTCCTGAATATGGCACTGCGCGTGATTTTAATGGCGTTGAAAGAAAACGCTTAGACAACTGGCATTGCGCGGATCGTGAATGGGTTATGCCTGGACGGCTTGTGGGTCAAAAATCAAATGGTCTAGACCAATTCGCAGTTGGAACAACATTGGGACATGTGTATAAATATAAAAAACATACACACAAATCATGTCTGCCATGCGAACTAACATTGTCATTGAGGATGCGTTGATGAAAAAAGTACTCGCCATCACGGGCTTGAAAACGAAAAAAGAGGCTGTAGAACTGGGATTACAGACTATTATTCGATTGGACCAAGCGAAACAAATAAAGAAATTCAGAGGGAAGCTTAAATGGGAAGGTAACCTCGACGAAATGCGAACCGATTCATGATTATCGTCGATTCCGGAGTGTGGATAGATTATTTCAACGGCGTAGGAACGATGGAATCAGATTATCTGGATTCCATTCTGGGAATCAAGATGGTTGGTCTGGGGGACCTAATTGCAGCTGAAACACTGCAGGGTTTTAGGCGCGACATTGACTTTGAAAATGCCAAGAGATTGCTTCAATCGCTTACAATCCATTCTTTGTTGGACGCTACGAGAGCAATTAACTGCGCTCAGAACTATCGGAAACTCCGCAAGAAAGGAATTACCGTTCGGAAAACCACTGACATAATTATCGCCAGTTTCTGTATCAGCGAGGGTCACAAATTATTGTTCTCAGACAGAGACTTCCAGCCTTTTGTGGATCATTTAGGCCTCCAAGCTGCCTGGTAAAAAGTCCGCTAAGTAGGTCCAAACCCCATTACCCGCCGTACTTAGCCGGAATCGGAGTACTTGGTGTTGCACCCTGCCAGAAAATGTTCACTATCCACCAACGTGTTCCGTCGTTGAATAATTGGAAGCTGTTAATTCCGCGTTGAAATGGTTCCACATCTTTAGCTGCGTTGCGAGAATCGTAGGTACTGAAAATGTGGGCGATATTGCCAAAGCGCTCTTCCACCCTGTGGGTTTCTGTTTCGAAGAATCCGTTAGACATCAATGACGGCCCCGCAAGTTTGATGTACTCCTCGATAGACAAATATTGAGCGTTGCATTGACCTTGGGCATTGCAACCGCTCGGAATTAGTTTAGCATCTGTTCGAAAAAGGGAGCGGAACCGGTCCCAGTCTCTCTCAACAGCTTTCCCACCAGAAATCACATCATAAACCGCGGCCATTATGGCATCAACCGATTCTACATCGGCAGGATTGGCGGCTGGAATCGCCGGAGCTTCTTGGGCCCGGGACGGTACCAATAGCAGAATCGAGAACAGAAATAGGAATAGGCTGGAGCGTAACACCTTCGGCATGACAATGTACCTGGTTAATCTGGGGGTTAATCTGGGGGTTAATAGTGGGCAGTACGGGCCAACAACCCAATAGGTTGCCCGATTCCCACGGATTTGGGTTCTCTGTCCGATCGTTCAAGAAGGATTTGAAACCATATATGGCGGCGTGTATCGATGGAAAGTAGTACGAGGTTTAAGGAATTCCGGCGTTTGGTCAGGAATAAATTCAACGTCTTCAACAGTCTATTCTTGAGTCTTCCGTTCAAACAGATTCGTACCACTGGCGAACTGATGCCGCTTCTTCAGAATGAATGCAGAGACGGCCTAAGAGATGGCCGCGAGCCGCTGGAAATATTGGATTCTTTTTTCGCATCCCGTCCAGAATTGAAGACGGAACAGGCACGAATGAATTTCATGTTTCGGGTCATTCAATACGTGGAACGGCAGGTTGTGCTGTTCGACAGCGTGGAAGATGCCGCATTCGCAGACCTCCACGGCGGAAATGAAGAGCTTTCCTTAAGCGATTACATTCACTTTACGAATAGTAAATCAGGAGCCAAAAATACTACGACTGGTGCGCTCGAACTGCTGTCCAAATTTCGGACCCGCATCGTCTTTACGGCGCATCCCACTCAGTTTTATCCTCCTTCTGTCCTTAGGATCATTGCCAAACTGCGTCAATTCATATCGGAAAACGATATTTCGAGTATCGATATGAGCTTGCAACAGCTGGGCCTTACGTCGCTCTTGAAATCAACCAAGCCGACCCCTCTGGAAGAGGCAAAAAATATTATTTATTTCCTGCGGAACGTGTATTACGATGCAGTGGGAGAGATTTATTCGGAATTGAGAGAGGCCACTCCCGGTGGCCATTTTAACAACGCGCAGATCCTTCAGCTCGGATTCTGGCCGGGCGGAGATCGGGATGGCAATCCTTTCGTCACCTTCGATACCACATTAGCCGTTGCCGATGAGCTGCGAATGACCTTGATGAAATGTTACTACGGCGACTTGAAGGATCTGGAGGGAAAACTGACCTTTCGAAACGTGGAAGACGTTGTGGCAGAGCTTATTAGCTCGGTATATGAGGCCATGTTTAACGCGGGTTCTACGCTGGCAGCAACGGATATTGAACGGCCCCTTAAGGATATAAAGAAGATCCTATTATCTGAATACAACGGGCTGTACCGCGAAGATGTTGATGCCTTAATCGGAAAGGTCAATCTGTTCAAAACCCACTTTGCGACCATTGATATTCGTCAGAATCATGCCGTGCATGAGCAAGTGATCACCGCAATTTTGAAGCAGAACCACCTAATAAAGGATTCGCTCGATGAATTGACGCAAGAGGACCTGACAGAAATCCTTCTGAGCAAAACCTTCGACCTCAATGCCAATGACTATAAAGATGCTCTGATTCAGGATACCATTCGAACCATTAAAGGAGTTGAGCACATTCAGGCCAGAAACGGAGAAGATGGCTGCAACCGCTACGTAATCAGCAACTCCGAGGATATCCATTCAGTTCTTTTCGTTTTTGCGCTGTTCCGTTGGTGCTGGGGCAGGAAAGTATTCCCGATAGACATCATTCCTTTGTTCGAGTCTGTAGAAGGGATGGACCATGCAAGGCGGATAATGAACGATTTGTTTGCCATGCCCGCCTACCGGGAGCACGTCCAGCAACGGAAGGACATCCAGACGATGATGCTGGGTTTTTCAGACGGGACCAAGGACGGAGGTTATTTGATGGCCAACTGGTCGATTCACACGACCAAAGAAGAACTTTCCGGGGTTTGCGATGAATATGGGGTCCAGGCGGTGTTCTTTGACGGACGAGGCGGCCCTCCAGCCCGCGGAGGTGGTAAAACACATCGTTTTTATGCTTCTCAGAGCGACAAAATCGCCAATCATGCCATCGAACTGACCATCCAGGGGCAGGTCATTACGAGTATGTACGGGACGAAGGAGCAATTCAAATATCAGGCGGAGCAATTAATAGCTGCTGGCATCCATAAAGACGTTCTGGGCGAAAAAAACAGCATTTCCAAACGTTTCAGAACACTGTTTGATGAAGTGGCGGACCTGAGCTACTCGTCTTATACTGAGCTAAAAAACCACCCCATGTTCGTTCCGTATCTAGAAAAAAAGAGCACGCTTCGTTTTTACAGCCGGGCCAATGTGGGCAGCCGGCCCAGTGTTCGTGGCTCGAATCAGAAATTGGAATTCAAAAACCTGCGCGCGATACCGTTTGTCGGATCTTGGAGCCAATTGAAACAGAACGTCCCCGGATATTTCGGAATAGGATCGGCTTTCAAAGCCGTAGCCGATGGCGGAAGGCTAGAGGATCTACAGTCGCTCTTCCGGGAAGTCCCGTTTTTCAAGACCTTGGTGCTCAACAGCATGATGTCCCTATCAAAATGTAACTTCGCGTTGACGGGGTATATGGCCCATGATCCGGAGTTTGGGTCTTTTTGGAACGTGTTGAAGGACGAATACGAGCTTTCCCTCAAGATGGTGCTGCTTGTCTCTGGTTACCACGAATTGATGGAAGAAGAGGCCACTTCCAAAGAATCGGTAGCCATCCGGGAAGACATCGTCATGCCCCTTCTGATCATCCAGCAATACGCTTTGCAAAAGCTGGAACGGAGCGACGAGCAAAAAGACGTCTACGAGAAAATCATCATCCGGTCCCTGTACGGTAATATAAATGCGAGTCGGAATTCAGCCTGATGAACTAGGGCCGATTCAAGAGATCGTATCAAACTTTACTTGGTACTGCGGCCTTGATTGGTCACTTTGGGTCGGCCGTTTCCTGGGCCTCCTGCCCTTGTGGTGCTTCGGCCGTATCTGTTGTTTCCGGTTCAGTTGCCGTTGCCTGGGCCTCTCGTCGAAGCCTGTCTTTTTCTCGCTGTCCGGCATACATATCGTAGCGTGCCAAACGACCGTCGAGCGCCCCGTTGACCAGTTCCTTTTTCCAAGTAGTCCTTAGGCCAACCGTTTTTAATAACTCCGGCTTTCCGACATAAACATAGGCCGTCGTTCCGGCACATTTTTGCTTGAAAAAATCGCCCAGGTTTTTGTAAAAATCTTCGATTCGCATGCCGCCATTTAATCGAACCCCATACGGTGGGTTCGTGACTAAGACGCCGTTTTCGAAGCTATCCAGGTCCCGGTAATCGGCCCTGCTCAGCGTCACAAGGTCTCCGTGAGGTAATCGGGATAAGTTTTTCCGGGCGAAGCGTACCGCTTCAGAATCGATATCAGACCCCGAAATAAGTCCTTTTTCAATCGGTTTTATCGCATCGTCAATTTCTTTTTTTCGGGCCGACCAGGCCCACAGATCGAAGTCCGGAAATTGCTCAAATCCAAACGATTGATGAAGGTATCCGGAAGGAGTGCCGGTTGCCATCATCAGAGCTTCGGCCAAAATGGTCCCCGATCCACACATGGGGTCTAAAAGCGGACGGTCGGCCTTCCATTCGGTCATCCGGATGATCGAGGCCGCAACGGTCTCTTGAAGCGGAGCTTCCATCGCATCAAGTCGATACCCCCTTCGGTGCATAGATTGCCCTGCGGCATCCAAACTAATGGTTGCCCGATTATTTTCGATGTGCAGGTTGATGGACACATCGGGTTCACGCCGATCCACATCGGGCCGCGTTCCAACCTGGTCCCGAATCATATCGACAATCGCATCCTTGAGCTTTAAAGCGGCGTATTTCGAATGTGTGATGTTGCTGGCAGAAACAGAGGCAAAGATGGCAAAAGTTCGATCTGTGCCAATCAAGGTCATCCAATCTACTTCTTGGGCTCGTTTGTACAGGTATTTGTCGCTGTGGCAATCAAAGGTAACTAGGGGAGCAATGACCCGGGTTGGAATGCGTGCTTGGTACACAATGTTGTACAACGTAAGCGCATCGGCCTTAAAGTGGACGCCGCGATAACCCGGCTCAATGTCGACAGCACCTAATTCGGCAAGCTCCTCTCCTGCAAGTTCTTCTATAGGATGGGCTACTTGGGCGAAATATCGCTGGTGTTCTTGATATAAATAGGGAGCTTCGATGAGATCAGTATTCCAAAATGGATGAAAGTGCGGTCATGTTGCCATCGTTCGATGCGGGTTTAATTCCCAAAATTCCCGACATCACGTTGTAGAGTTGGATATTTTCAAACGGAGCAATTGTAACGCCGTCTTTAAAGGCAGGTCCATGAGCCACAAACGTAGCTTTCATGGATTCCAATTCATTGTCATACCCGTGGGCGCCGCCCGAAACAGAATTTGGGTTCTGCTCAAAATAACTCCTTTCACGAACAATCATCCAACCGTCATCGACGTGACCAAAAATTTGAGGTATCCGGCGGTGTCCTTCGTAGTGGAAACGGGCTGGTGCTTCGCCTTCCTTAAAGACGTGCATGCTAGGATGAGCGTTTTTTAGCGCGTCGTATACCGCATCAAACTTGCCGTCCTTCGGATTAAGTCCAAGCACCGAATAGGTGTCCGTGATATACACATCGTCCAAATCAATGTAGTCATCGAGGAAAACCACCCGGTCTGGAGAAAGCTCAGACATGCCGTGGTCCGCAACTAAGATAATATTGACCTTGTCGAAAAGGTCGCGCGAATCGAGGCCATCGAGTAAGCGTCCTATATACGCATCGATCCCGCGAACCGCATCCGCTGTTTCCTCGGCGTTTGGGCCTTCGCCGTGCCCAGCGTTGTCAACATCTGAAAAATACACCGATATAAAACCAGGACGCTCTGCGACAGGCATATCAAGCCACGAAAAAACTTGGTCAATGCGGTCGTTTCCGGGTACGGTATCATCGAAGGTATACCAGTACGATGGGCTCACGCCTTTGATGGGCGCTTCCGATCCAACCCAATAATAGGTGGCCGTTTTTACGCCCTGATTTTCCGCAGTCACCCAAATGGGCTCACCTTCCCACCATTCAGACGTCGTAATGGCTTCCCGGTCGCGGATCGAAAAACGCGCGTTCATCTCCGGATCGAACATGGTATTTGACACAATACCATGATGCGCAGGGTAAAGCCCTGTAACAATGCTGTAATGATTCGGGAAGGTTAGAGAAGGATAAACTGGCACCATTCCCTGGTTCGCGTAGGCCCCACCGGTAATGAGGCGGTCAATGTTGGGCGTGTCCATTCGGTTGAGATAGTCGGCTCGAAGTCCATCTGCCGAAAGTAATATGACCGTGTGGTCAAAATCGGAGGAAGGGCCGTTGTTTTCTTGAGAAGAACATCCTGAAATTAATGCCGCGGCAAGCAGGACTGGTATGAAACGACGCATATTTACAGTTACCGATTAAAAAGAAAGCATGAGAACATGCAGAATATCGAGTCTAGCGTTAGGAATACAGCCCCAAAGACAAGATCCTTGAAATAGTAACAATCTCGAAATAGTAACGATGCTTCCCTCTGCCAAATGGAACCGGGTTTCGGGGCTTCCGTTGCATCGAACCTGCTCGAACTTCCTTCAAATGCTCTTTTTTACCCCAAAACGTGAAAATAGGACCTATTACGTTCGGCCCTCGTCCCATTTTTCTGGCTCCCATGGAGGACGTCAGTGACCCGCCGTTTCGTTTAATGTGCAAACGATTTGGTGCAGATTTGCTGTACACCGAGTTTATTTCTTCTGGCGGATTGACCTACGAAGCTAGAGGCTCTCTGATGAAGTTGGATATTTATGAAGAAGAGCGGCCTGTAGCTATTCAAATATTCGGTGGCGATATCGACCAAATTCGCCAGGCCACACGCATTGTAGACGCTGTAAATCCAGACATCATCGATATCAATTTCGGTTGCCCTGTTAAAAAAGTGGTTTGCAAAGATGGTGGGGCAGGCATTCTGAAGAATCTCCCGAAAATGCAGGCCTTAACGGCTGCTGTGATTGAAGAATCGAGCAAACCAGTTACCGTAAAGACACGCCTCGGTTGGAATGACGAGACTATTCAAATTCTGGAAGTGGCCCGGATGCTGGAAGAAACGGGTGTACAGGCACTAGCCGTACACGCGAGAACACGGTCACAGATGTACAAAGGGGATGCGCGCTGGGATTGGTTAAAACGAATCAAAGAGGATTCAGGTATTTCTATTCCGCTTATCGGAAACGGGGATGCTTCGTCACCTGAGCGCATCGAGGCGATGTTCGACGAAACAGGTGTTGATGCGGTCATGATTGGACGCGCGGCAATCGGCAATCCCTGGATATTTAGTGCTACAAAAATTTATAGAGAAACGGGTGAATTGCCGCCCCCTCCAACGTGGCATCAGCGGTGCGAGGCCGTGGCCGAGCACTTGGCTCTTAAATGTGAGTGGCTTGGTGAAAAAACGGGCGTTCTAGAGATGCGCCGGATGTACGGAGGTTATTTTAAGGGCTTTAGGAGTGCCAGCGCGCTGCGTCAATTGATTATGGTGCCAACGTATTTGGACGGCGTTTTGGAGGTCTTGTTGAACTTTTCTGAGGACGATTTGAATACCGTTCGGTCCGCTCCGAACGTGCGTGCCGTCGCGATAAAAGCTACTCTCCCAAAGTCTACCAGAAGCGCCATCGTAGCTGAGCCAGTCTGATTTTGCGGATATATTGGCCCATTTAAAAGGCCCTTGATATCGCAGAGTTATGATGGTGTCCAACACCAACCGAATTGCCAGAAAACTATTTTTCCCCAATCGATTCTAGGTATTCTTTTCCACGGCCTTTGATGTTCTCGTCCCAATATTGCATCCAATCTGGTCCTTCTGCCGTCAATCTGACCCAATCCACTTCCATCTTACGTATATCTGATTCACGCATCCACTGAGGCAAGGCGGTTGAATCCACATCCGTTCGGGCGGGGATTCTGTAATAGGTGTTGGCTTGATGAATGAGGGCATCTGACGTCGTAACAAACTCATAAAACAATTTGGCGGCTTCCGTGGCGGGTCCGTTTGCTACCAAAGCAATTCCATCATGCAACACGGGCGTACCACTTGAAGGAATAGAAAAGCCGAATGGGTACCCGTTGGTTTCACCTTGAATGTAGGTATCCGGCATATTCCATAGCGATACGGCGCCCTCTTCTCGGGCAATTTTGAGGTAAAGCTGAGTCGGATCGGCGGCGTAGGTTTTTGTGTTCAGATCGAGCCTCGCAAGCCACTCATACCCTTTTTCAACAGATTCTTGGCGCATAATAAGAGCGCCCCAAATGGTCCTCATCGTTGAGCTGGCCAGTGGATACCTCACGATTATGCGGTCCTTCCAGCGCTCGTCCAACAAATCGTCCCAGTCCAGAGGTTTTTCGCTCTCAGAAACCGTACGAGAGTTAAAAAGGAGCACTTCGGGGGTCAAATAGGTCGCAAACCACATTCCTGAGGGGTCTTTTGCGCCTTCTGGAATGCCGTCAGCCCAGCTTGGAACATACGTAGCCAGAAGGCCCTCGGCAGCGGCTCTTGAAAACGTTGGACTGTCTCCGCCCCACCAAAGGCTGGCAACGGGATTGTTTCGCTCCGTACGAATACGATCGTATGCGTCCTGCCCTCCCATATCAATCCACTGCACGTTGATGTCCGGATGTGCGGCCTCGAAAGTCATTTCGTATTCCGTAAGCATCTCTTTTCCGTGGGGTGAATAAACAACCAGCGGTTCCCGACTGTCCGACGAACAGCCTGCGACAAGAAGGAGGCAAATGAGGGCTGGAAAAAACGAGACTTTAGAACTGGAAGCTACGGGCATAACATGACGGCTTAGGTGAACGCCTCCTACGTTCAATTTGTCTAACCGATCCTTTTTAGTCTGGCAAAACGGAGAATCAACTTCTTTTGACCAACCTCAGAAAAGAAAACGACCGCTTTGGTGTTTGGTCCATTGCCTTCCATGGAGACGACCTTTCCTTCACCAAACAAACTATGCTCGACCACCATCCCAGGCGCAAGGCGGGTGCTTTCTTCCTCTTCATACACGATTCGACGCTCTTCATCGGTTGCCTTGGATCTGACGGGTTTGGATTTGACCGGTGCGCCGCGTTCCTCACGCAAGTTCGTGCGATAATAAAATGGGTCAACTTTGTCGTACGAAGGGCCACCGGATCGGCTTTTGAAACGATCCGTATTTGGGTCAAATAGTTGGCCAGTTTCAGAACGCATTACAGACGCATCAATCTCTTCAAAGAACCGGCTTCGAACAGCAGGTTGCTGCTCTCCGAAACGAAAACGGCTACGCGCATGGGATAAAAACAATAACATTTTGGAGCGGGTAGCTCCCACGTAAAAAAGTCTTCGTTCCTCTTCAAGTTGCTGTGGATCCTGAGCAGCGGCTTGTAGCGGGAACAGTCCTTCCTCCATACCCGAGAGGAATACAACCGGGAATTCGAGACCTTTAGACGCATGTAGCGTCATCAGGGTGACCCGATTGGCAGTGTCTTGGGTTTCGTCCGCGTCAGTAAGAAGAGAAATTTCCTGCAGGAAACCACTTAGGGAATTCTCTTCCCGCTCTTCGGATGTGAACTCTGCGATGGCGTTGAGTAACTCTTGGACGTTTTCCCAACGGACTAGATTTTCTGGAGTGTTTTCTTTCCGGAGGTCTTCGAGTAAACCTGATTCACGAATTAGCTCTTTAGCAATGATGGATGCTGGCTCCGTTTTCGCTCTCTCCCGGAATTTATTCAGCATATCCCTAAAGCCCGAAACAGCCTTCGTGGCACGGCCAGCCAATCCGGTTTGACCGATGCGTTCCAAGGCTTCCCAACTCCCGATTTGGTTTTGGTCGGCAAAATCCCAGAGCAACGATTGCGTCTTGTTTCCAATTCCACGAACAGGCAAATTGATGACCCTGCGGATACTTGCGACGTCGTTTGGATTCACCACAAGTCGCAGGTAGGCCAACGCATCTTTAATTTCTCGGCGCTGATAAAAGGAAACGCCCCCAACTACTCGGTAGGGTATACCACCGCGCCTAAGCGCATCCTCTAGCGACCTACTTTGGGCATTGGTTCGGTACAGAATGGCAAAATCTTTGTTCAAATGTCCCAATCGAACCTGAATATCCCGAATTCGGCGCTCTATTTTTTGAGCTTCATCACGCTCAGAAAGAGACTCCATGACGATAACAGGATCGCCTTCGTCATTATCTGTCCACAGATTTTTTTCGAGTTGCTGCTGATTGTTTTTAATAATGGAGTCAGCAAGCCGAATAATTCGTTTTGTCGAGCGGTAATTTTGCTCCAATCGAATCGTGGTGGCGTTGGGATAATCGCGCTGGAATGACAAAATGTTGGTGATATCTGCCCCCCGGAAAGCATAAATGCTCTGCGCGTCATCGCCAACCACACACAGGTTTCCGTGTTTTTTGGCCAACATTCTAGCCAACAGATACTGGGCCTTATTGGTATCCTGATATTCGTCAATGTGGATGTATTTCCATCGATTTTGATACTTTTCGAGTACATCAGGATGGTTGTCAAAAAGTTGGATCGGCTTTAGGAGCAAGTCATCAAAATCCATTGCATTAGCAGCCCGCAGCGCGTCCAAATAGGGCTGATACAACTCTGCAGCGCGCACTTGCGTCGGAGTTATGGCCGATTGGGCGAATTCAGCCGGCGACATCATTTTGTTTTTCGCTCCAGAAATCGAGTGATGAACAGATTTCGGCCGGACCTGTGTTGTGTCAATATTTAGGCGATTCATTAGATCGCGAATTACCCGCTGACTGTCGTCAGAATCATAAATCGTAAAATCTGCGGTATACCCAATGCGTTCGCCTTCAATGCGCAACATCCGAGCAAACATCGAATGATATGTGCCAAGAGCCATCCCTCGGCCCGTTTCGTCCCCTACTAGTTCAATGACGCGCTCGCGCATCTCGCGCGCCGCCTTGTTGGTAAAGGTAATGGCGAGCACTTCCCATGGCCGAGCTTTTTCGGTAGCCAACAAATAGGCGATCCTATGCGTGAGAGTTCGAGTTTTACCCGACCCCGGGCCGGCAATGATCAATACGGCGCCATCTACAGCCAAGACCGCTTCTTGTTGAACATCGTTAAGGCCACTTAGAATTTCCGCAGGAGCCGTTTTTTTGGCAGGGGAATCGAAGTCAGGAAGCAGGGTAAATTGGGTCATCAGGCGGATATGGTCCGGCAGTGGAGAAGGATTAGCGTGTGTTATTGATACATCCGAGCACAAGATAAGCGAAGAGCTCTTTCGGATTCGGATTCCGCTTGTATATTAATGCGATTCGCGCACCTTGTAACTTCCCATCAAGCACCAATCCAGTACTATGGACATTATCTCATTGGGTCGCGGCCTCATCGGCCTGACAGCTATTCTTGGATTGGCCTATCTGGCTTCCAACAACAAAAAGGCCATTTCATGGCGAATGGTTGCCTCAGCGCTAGGATTGCAGCTCGTTTTGGCGATTTTTCTGTTGAAAGGCGGCGACATGGGCGAATTTTTTTCGCCCTTAGGGTGGCCTAAAATGTTTTTCTCTTGGGTGAGTGGTTTTTTTGTTTTAGTACTCAATTTTACCACAGCAGGTGCTGTGTTTATATTCGGCGATTTGGCAAAAAGCCCCGGCACGGAAGGCAGCATGGGCATGTTTTTTGCCTTCCAGGTGCTACCCACCATTATTTTCTTTGGCTCGTTGATGGGGGTTTTGTACCACTTAGGTGTGATGCAAAGAGTGGTTCAAGGCATGGCATGGGCCATGAGTAGGCTGCTGGGGACCAGTGGCGCAGAGTCTTTGTCTGTGACGGCCAATATTTTCGTAGGTCAAACCGAGGCCCCATTGGTCATACGTCCGTATTTGGCGGGCATGACGATGTCAGAATTAATGGCGGTAATGACGGGTGGGATGGCCACAATTGCAGGCGGCGTAATGGCGGCATACATACAGATTTTGGGAGATCCGTATTCCCAAGCCATGGGTGTGTCGCTCGAAGTTGGACGGTTATTGTTTGCAGAGCAACTTCTTGGTGCCAGTATTATGGCTGCGCCAGCGGCGTTGTTGTTGGCGAAAATGTTAATCCCTGAAACCTCAGAACCGGTTACAAAGGGGAATGTGGAAATTAAAGTCGAGCAAACGTCAGCTAATGTGATTGATGCTGCAGCCTCTGGTGCTTCCGATGGACTAAAGTTGTCGCTTAATGTGGGCGCAATGCTCCTCGCGTTTTTGGCGCTCATTGCCATGCTCAATTACACATTAGGTTGGGGAGCGGGTCTTTTTGGGGTTTCTCTGACCCTCGAGCAACTGATGGGTTGGGGCTTATCTCCGCTGGCGTGGCTTATTGGCATTCCAACGGTCGATATTTTCGCGTTTGGTTCTCTTTTGGGCACAAAAATCATCGCCAACGAATTTGTGGCATATTTGAATTTAGCCGGACAGATTACTGCCGGATCGTTGGACCCAAAAACGATCATGATGGCGACTTTTGCTCTTTGCGGATTTGCCAACCTGTCCTCTATTGCCATTCAAATAGGGGGAATAGGCCCTCTGGCTCCGGAACGTACTTCGGACTTGGCAAAATTAGGGGTCAAAGCTGTTCTGGCGGGGACTTTTGCCAACTTAATGACGGCTACAATTGCTGGTATGTTGGCGGGTTAGCGTCGCCATATCCACGACTATTTTGTTGAGCCGAAGCGGACCTTCATTCTTGTCCATGATGGAATCGCCACGGATTTGCTACCCCTCAATAAATAAGCGGGTTGCCATCGCATCTGTGTCATGGCTTGCATAGCTATTCGGTCTAGAGTCGGATGCACGCCACTCAAGGTTTGTAGGGCAATGGGTACTCCTTCCTTGTTTAGGGCCAACTGAATGAAGACCACGCCAGAAATTTTCTGTGCTTTTAAGGAATCTGGGATAGGCATGGGAATGTCTTCACCCAGTTTTGTCGTGACCCGCGGATATCGAAAGCTCCGTGCGATCAAACGATATGCCTCTCGTTGAAAGGATTTGATCAATGGCTGCACATCACCGTCCAGGTTTACCCCGTCCATTTTTGGGACAACGTATTTGTTGAAAAGTGAATCGACCACGTGTGGTTCATTTCGGAATAATTCGATCAAGCTTTCTTTGACGTACTGATTGAATTTTTTCTGAGCCAAATGGCGATCCTCACTTGAAGATCCATCCAGCGATGCACTCAACAAATGACTTCCCGGTACACCCATTTCTAACAAGGTTTCAAGTGATCGGAATGCATTTGTAGTATCCGCACCAATTTGCCACCACATTGTAGAATTACCATCCCAGCCCTTTGGTATGCTTTGAGATATAGTCTCTTCGCTTTGACATCCGGAAGTGGAAAGAAACACTCCAAAAATCAGCAGGGGCAAAATGGATTTCGTCCAGATTGAACCTGACTTCTGACTATTCGAAAAGGGTAGAGGGGGATTCGGCATTTTAGACCATCCAGGTCGCATTGAATGTCTCTTATTGAGAGAGAACTACCAACGATGTATTGGGCTAACTAGACACTTTGGCGTCGAAAAAGTTGCCTGAACGGCGATATTTGAATCAGCTTTTAACGTCGGTTACCAACCGCACGAAATGCTTTCTGCGGTCCATTGCGACCACTTTTACATCACTTCCAGCAGAGATAAAGTCTCCTTCAGTGACGACTTCGATTCGTTCGCCGTCGATCTCAGCGATTCCCGTCGGGCGCAGCGGAGTTATCGCTCTTCCCTTTTTACCCAAATAACTGGAGCGATGTTCACTTTCGCGAGCCAGTGCTTTATCGTCTGGTTTTAGGCTGGCAACCAAGATAAATTTATTCCATGCCCCACTTGTCCATAGCCACCAAAATGCTCCCCCAGAAAACCCTGTTGCTGCCAAAAGTGCCATTACGCCGCCCAAAATGCCTACTTGAACAAAAGCAATCCCTATGGCAAACAATACCATCAACGCTCCAAAAACCCCAACAATATTCAGACCCGGAATGAGATACACTTCCGCTACGATGAGTGAAACACCGATCAAAATCAACGCGATGGGAAGAAGTAGTTCCAAAGGGTTTTGAGTATTTATGGACAGGACGTAACTAAAGAGTTTACGGAAGCCGGCGTGAAAGTTACATCATGTGGGCAAATAGGGAGTGAATAGGAGGTGTTGCCGAATAGGGCAATTGTTATGCCCGGCCCTCTGAAGCGGGACCCTCTGAAGCGGGGCCCTCTGAAGCGCCGCCCAGGCTCCTCACCTCACGAACTCGAACTACTGCTCCGTGTACGTGAACCACCTCAATGGCCGTTCCCGACTCAATGTATTCTCCTGAGGTAACGACGTCAATTCGTTCGTCACCAATTTCGGCCGTTCCTGACGGGCGAAGCGGTGTTCTTGCAGTGCCTGTTTTTCCAATGTATTCCAGGTGGGAATGCGCCGACGTATACCCCATATCACTTCCGAGACTAGGCATGAGAACGAGCCGGTTAAAGCGGTCCGATCGTGGAAGGTATCTGGCAAGCGAAAACATCAGCAAAATCAATAAAACCATGGTGGTTGCTAACGTCGTGGTTGCCTGCCCAATCGCAACGCCCGTAGGAAAGGAGAACCCGATATTGCCCACCAAAGAAATCCCAAGTGCCCCAACAACCAATATTAGTCCTGAAATTCCAGCTACTCCAAACCCTGGGATCACAAATATTTCCAATCCAAGAAGGATGATTCCAAGTACAAAAAGCATGATTTCCCAGCTTTCAGCAAGACCCATCATGTAATGGGGTCCAAAAAACACGGAGGCTCCTATGGCGGCAATAATGCCCGGAAACCCAACTCCAGGGGTCTGCAGTTCAAAGTACAAACCCCCCATCATCATGAGCATCAAAATGGACTGTACGACGGGAGAACCAAAAAAACGTAAGGCCCGCTCCATGCCGCTCACTTCATGTGCAACTCGGGGCATATCAGCCATTCCCAACTTCTCGAGCAGGACTTCTATCGAAGCCAATTCAGCATCTGCCACACCCAATGCGACGGCCTCTTTAGCCGTTAGAGTTAAGACTTTTCCGGCAGCGACAATGCCTTCCAATTCGATGTCTTGATCTACCATGGCCTCGGCAATCAGCGGGTCTCGACCATTGGCTTCAGCAGTTGTCCGCATTATCCCTTTCATATAGCTCTGGTACTTGTCCGGAGCCGCGTTGCCGCCAACGCCTTCCACGACGGTAGCGGCTCCAATAGAAGAGCCTGGCACCATCACGATTCGATCGGCGGCATATGAAATCAAAGCTCCTGCCGATGCTGCATTTTTGTCGATAAAAGCGACGGTAGCAAGATCGGTATTAAGAATGGCTTGTCGAATAACGTCCGCAGCATCTACCAGCCCGCCAAAAGTATCGATATCAAAGACAATCAATCCAGCGCCATTTACCTCCGCGTCTCCAATGGCGCGCGTAATATAACTGGCCAAACCGTTATCAATCATCCCCTCGATGGGCACTATGTATACGCTTCCGATAAGCGGCGATTCAAAGGGGAGCACTTTGCCTTGGCCATTGGCGGCGAGCGGGGAAAGCAACAGTGCGGCAAATAAGTACAGCGGGAGAGTGATTTTCATGGGTCAATTAATACGGGAGTGCCAACTACAATGAGGTCCCAGAGTTTATCCAGTTCCTTATTGTCAATGGCGATGCAGCCTTGAGTCCAATTGTTTCGTTTTCCTGTTCCGTCCCCATGAATTTCAATAAAACCACCCAGTTCAGTGTTCATCAGGGGCATGGAGACGGTGCGCTCCGCTTGGACAATCGCATCGTATTGAACTTGGGTTATTATTGAATCGCGAAGCCCGCGCTCGGCATCTTCCGCGTTGGGGTAGTTGAGTACAAAGGCTTTGTAAAATTGACTGTGCGGATTTTTGGACACAACAAAAAATTGCCCTTCGGGTGTGCGCCAATGGTCAGGGTCTCCAGCGTTTCCGCGACGTTCTTTATCTGCGAAAAAATTATACCCAAGATCTGTTGGAATTCGTGCGACGAGTTTGCCACCTTGGTAGGCAAACAATGTTTGCTCCGTTTTGGAAATCCGAATCCAAACGTTGGACAAAAGTTTTGATTGGACCATACCATTTGCTCCGTCGAGCGTCCGCACCTCTTTCCATCCGTTTTCGCGATCCTTCAACACGTAGACCGGTTCACGCAATTTTAGGTGCATGTACGCCCGGGTCGTGTCGGTCAGGTGGAACATGGTAACCGTTCGATCGGTCGTGTAGTACACGTCCATGTCGGTGTCGACCGGCTGAGCGATAGCCGAATTCAGGCTACTTGAAAGAGCGAAGCAAAACAGGAAAATCCAAAAGATTCGCATCGAAAGACTAGAATGGTGATAGAATGAGTACACCCTTCATCGATTCAAGATCCAAACATTGAATTCAAAACGTGAGTCACGGTTAGGGTGCAACCTTGCTCATTTCATAGGCTTCGAGTACAGCCTCGATGTCGTTGAATGAACTGGCGTGCTTGGCGGACGATTTTGCCTCCTGAGTTCCGTTGGCCGGCGCAAAAGAAGCACCAACAATGAGTAATGCACCTACGTCTCCCCCAGTATCCCCTACAAATGCCATTTCAGACACAGAAATTCCGCACGTTTGTGCCAGCCACTGCATGCCCTCAGCCTTGGTCAGGCCTGGAGGAACGACGTCTATGCTGATATGGGTATGAAAAACATTAAACGACGGATGATTTTTTGTGACATACTCGTCAACTTCTAGTCGCGCTTCTTCAATTCCGCCATTTGGACTTCCCACCAAAGCGGCTTGGCTTCGTTTAGCATAATCGATGGACAACCCAATATTGTCAGCTACCACATTTTCCAAAAATGAACGAATATCATCCACTTCCATTCGAATATCCCGAGTGAAATCTGGATGCCAAGTAGATACGGCCGAGACAGGGTCAAACATTCCAGCACCTGATTCAAATAAAACAGGAGTTTGGATACGAAGAAGTTGACTCATAGCCTCCACGTACGGGTATGCGCGGCCTGAACACAAGGACAGCGCAGGATAGTTCGGGTGGCTGCCAATATGTGGGGCTTGCTTAGAGTACTCTGCCAAAACGTTCAGCCGATCCAGTCTAAAGGGCTGATAAGGCATGGCTAAACACCCATCAATATCGGATACAAAAAGGCGAATATCGGGGATGAATCTCAGGAGTACACCTCGGCCAAATCGGTAATCAGTTCGTCCGAAATACCCATCGCGCTGAAGCCGCCGTCATGGAAAAGGGTCTGCATCGTGACCATGCGCGTAAGGTCGCTCAAAAGGCTGACCGTATAATCGGCACAAGATTCAGCATCTGCATTTCCAAGCGGCGCAATACGTTCTGCGAACTTGTACATAGCATCAAATCCGGCAATTCCAGCTCCAGCTGTCGTCTTTGTGGGGCTTTGAGAAATTGTGTTTAACCGAATTCCACGTTTGCCTAAACGATAGCCGTAGGACCGGACTATGCTTTCTAAGAGAGCTTTTGCATCCCCCATTTCGGAGTACTTAGAAAAAGTGCGCTGCGCTCCGATATAGGACAAAGCAACAACCGAACCGCCGTCTTTTAAGGCACCTGTTTCGTTAGCCCAGTGAATGGATCGGTGAAGACTTATGGCAGAAATGTCAAGGGTTTTTTTGTACCACTCGTAATTCAAATCGTCATATGGTCTGTTTTTACGCACGTTTAGGCCCATTCCAATGGAATGAACAATGAAGTCAATTCCGCCATAAAGCGATTTTGCCTCGGTAAACAGTGCCGTCAAATCTTCGTCACTTGTGGCATCTGCCCAAACTATAGAGGCCCCAGTTTTATTGGCCAGTTCGTCCAAACCACCTAAACGCTTGGCCACAGGGGCGTTCGTCAAAATAAACTGCCCACCTTCACGATGAACGGCCTCGGCAATTTTCCAAGCTAGGCTACTGTCATTAAGGGCGCCAAAAATAACCCCTTTTTTGCCCTTCAGAAGTCCGTGTCCGCTCATTGTTCTTTAACTGATCTAATGGATTTGAATCCCGAATTTACGAAACGCGTACAAGAATTGTGCATGGCGGCAGTACATTGTCGTTTCTCTTTTTTGTTACTCGTTCTCAAGCACCTCTTCCCAACTTACATGCCCCGCAATATTGCTCCTTTTGTCTTGGCGGGAATAGTGTTTTGCTCGCTCTTCATTTCGACCGGTTGCACTAGTCGGGAAAGATCGCCCGTGGGAATCGTTGAGAAGGTCGAGCGAGATTCTATTCTCTCCGTTCTTGGTCAGGTGAGTCAGGAAGCCATACGAAGTGCTTTCTCGAAGCTGAATAACTATTCGTATCAGCGGTATTTGCGGACTGAACAATACGATGTCGATGATTTTAGTATCGCCTTTTCCGAAAACATTGTTGCCGTGACGGCTACAGCGGAAGGGCCTAAAAGTGTTGTAACTCGATCAGATTCAGGGGGAACGTTCGATTTTGGCTTTTTCAAGAGGTTTGTCTCTGAAAATGTCAACGATCCAGATCCAGTCGATCTGATTCCGTTTGTGTTGGAAGACGACCCTAGTTATCTAAATCCCAAAAATCTCGACAAGTACACGTTCCGAGTTATGGGCGATACATTGATGTGGGATAGAGAGGCGCACATTATTGAAATTCGGGCTAAACCGGATGTCGCAGACGGATTAAATATTCGAAAAGTCCGTTATTATATTGAGCGGGCTTCGAATGAATTGGTTGCTATGTATTTGGAGCGCATTGACTTAGGGATGCTGTTTAGAGAAGAAAGCACGTTTTATGTACACATTCTTCCCGTTTCCGGTGGCGTCATGCTGCCCTACAATACTCGGTTCGAGACCATGATTCGGACGCCGTTCAAAAGTTCGTATCGAATCCGTACGGTATCTACCTATACCGACCATGTTTTACAGCTTCGCGCTCGATAGAGCGCGGTCATCGGCTTCGCATGGATACATAAAACGACGAAAATTCAGGATCATTTAATACGGCATGTTCCGTTACAATGGCCCGTTCTATCATCTTGTCCAAAACGGATATAGCAGCTTCTAGACGCTGACTTCGTGCAAAAATACGGGCTAGCTGGATATGACCGCGCGGATCAGTTTCATGTTGTGCTACGGCGATGCGTGAGAGGGCCTCTGCGCGGGGCGTTTCACCTATGGATAGTGCGCATGTAGATAGTCGGACTAACATTTCCACTTGGTCAGAAATATAGTTGGTAGCCGCAAGAAGGGCAGCTTTGGCCATTTCAAGATTCGTATTCGCTAGAGCCGATTCACAAAGCAACAGTTGGGCTTCACCATCTTCAGGTTGAATCCGCACGGCAAAAAGTGCATCATCAATAGCTTCTTCCATGCGCCCCAGCTTCATCAGTATCTCAGATCGAAGTTTCAACGCTTCCACGTCTTCCGGAATTGTTTTTAAAACTCGGTCTATTCTGACCTTTGCTTCATACAGGCTGTTACCAGATGCTAAAGCCATTTTCGCCCGATGAAATTGAATTTCCAACTCGGCAGATCGGTGGGCGGGAGGTAATGCCTGCATTTTTGATCTGGACTGCTCTTGAGATTTGACTTGCGCCTCAGCAGAATAGGGGGCAACGAACAGGCAGCATACAAGTACTGCCATATGGACGGTGGCCCGGCCAAGGACAGCAATACGAATTTGGTAGCTATAGATGGAAAACATATTCATACGGTGATTCTCATCAAGAATCATACCCTCCTGTGAATCCGGTTCATCCGTCTTGCAATTCACTTTTTCGAAAAGGATTGTCGTTCTAGACTGTGCAGAAAGGAGGAAAGGTGTCTATAATAGCTGACATATAAAGATATGCGTGAAATAGGATAGTATGGTTACATCACTAGACGATTGGATCGAATCGGACTTTCCGGTTACAGAAAAGGGTATTGGATCGGTTCTTCGGCACTACGCCGTCGCTGACTCGACGAACCGTCTGGCTAGAATGTGGGCCTCAATCTCCGCCGACCCTTCTAGGCTCAGTCCGGTGGACTCTATAAAATCTTCGGTCGCTCCAAATGGCGCCGTCGTACTTGCGGATCATCAGACTTCAGGTCGTGGGCGCCTAGGTCGAACTTGGGAGTCTTCTTCTGGTCAAAATCTGTTGATGACTGCAATTATTAGGGCAAAAGGAACGCTTCTTTCGGATCACGTGGCTCGCGGGATGCTCCCGCTCGCCACCTCTTTGGCCGTAGCTGCCACCATATCCCATTTTGTCCCTGGAAACGAAGTCGCCATTAAATGGCCAAACGATGTTTTGTTAGGAGGCAGAAAATGTTCTGGAATACTGGTTGAAGCCAACGTCGATGACGTGTTTTTGATTGGAATAGGGCTAAATGTGAACGAATCTAGATTTTCTGAGGAGGTGGGCATGCTGGCAACCTCATTACTTTTACATACCGGTCATCGATTCGATCGTAAAAACGTCTTCCAGATCCTTATGGAGCAACTCAACAAGTGGATTCCGATGGTGTTTGTTGAAAATGCCGCAGCAGTGCGCACGGCGTACGTGCAGCAAATGGCTGGTTTGGGGGCACCCGTTTCCCTGAATACAGGGACTGAACCGGTAGAAGGGGTATTGGTGGGAATCAACACCGATGGCGGCCTAATCGTGGAAAAAAATACTGTTCAAAAAGTGTATTATTCGGGTGATGTTTCCTTTTCGAATCACCCTCTCGACTGAAAATATGAGCATGTGGCTTTTATTAGATATTGGAAATAGTTCGGTCAAAGTGGGACTGTATGACCGTTTTGCTGCTGAAAGAGGAGCTCCGATCTCTGTTCGCAGAATTGAATACGGAAAGGATGCGGATATGGATGCGGAGGCAATCCTCGTTGAATGGGTTGGAACCACCCCACTGGAGAAGGCGGGCGGAGTATCTGTAGTTCCATCCCAAAGTTTAAATTGGGCGGAGTTGATTGAGAGGCTCTTCGGGCTAAACATCGACTTTTTCAACGAGTCGTCTAACATGCCGTTTGATTTGACCTACCAGACACCCACAACCTTGGGAAACGATCGAATCGCGGTTGCAGTTGGAGGCTGGACCCGTTTTGGCAACCAGGGAAAGAACGGCGTCATCGTGGTGGATGCTGGTACAGCCATAAATTACGAAGTAATCAGAGCGTCCGGCGAATACCCGGGCGGGGTCATTGCTCCTGGACCGGGGCTCGTTCGCCAAGCGCTCGGGGTCGGAACAGCTCAGCTACCTTCCGTCGAATTAGAGTGCCCAAGCGGCCGAATTGGTCGTTCTACGGATGAAGCTATTCGTTCAGGAATCATGTACGGATTGTTGGATTCAGTGGTGGCCATGATTGACGGCCTTCAAGCCGAAGAGCGGCGCCGTCTTTCTAGTTTAGATCAGGGAGGATCTATCGATAAGCCGGCCACAAGCATGCTCCTGCCTTACGAGGTGGTCTTCACGGGCGGATGGGGGAAGTGGCTTTCAGAAAAAACCGGATACCGATTCGAAGACCATCTGGTATTAAAAGGCGTATCCGACCTTATGAGGCGCTCGGCTCAATAACTTCTGCGATTTGATGGGCGTAAAGCATTGACCTAATCCGGGCTAAGACCATGTCAAAGGCAACGTCATTGTGCCCGCCACGAGGAATGATTACGTCGGCATGGCGTTTAGACGCTTCTACAAATTCCAAGTGCATGGGCCGCACGGTCTTAGCATACTGGTCTAGCACTGACTCTAGTGTTCGACCACGTTCTACCATGTCTCGATTGATTCGACGAATAAGCCTAACGTCGGAATCTGTGTCGACGAATAGTTTGATTTCCATTCGGTCGACTAGCTCTTTTTCTGCTAGTACTAGAATACCCTCAACAATAATAATCCGAGTGGGATGTACGGCAATTGTTTGTTCTGTTCGGGCATGTCGCGTGAAATCGTAAACAGGCTTCTGAATGGTTTCTCCTCGAAGCAACCCATCCAGATGGCGCACCATGAGTTTCGTTTCAAGCGAACTAGGATGGTCAAAGTTTACTTCGGACCGCTCTTCAACCGAAAGGTGAGCCAGGGGATGATAGTAGGCATCATGTTCGAGTACGGAAACTTGGTCCGGACCCAATGCGCTTAAAAGCCCTTGCAAAATCGTGCTTTTGCCCGATCCGGATCCTCCCGATAGTCCTATGATAACTGGCCGAGTCATATCACTGTGGCCTTTTTTGATGGCCATTTTAAGCGTCTCCGCGGAAAACTCCGCAATGACCAAACTGGCCGCATGAGTGGATTAGCCGCGCTTGACCATCGACAGGATGTGGGTGCGGCTTTCTTCGTCGAATGAAGATACGGATGGATCCAATACATATCCGTCCGGATGTTTCCAATCGATCAACATATCGAGATCTTCAACCGTCTCTTTAACAATGTAATTGACAAGTTTGCCTCGAAGCGGTTTGACCCCGTGGCTAACGGCCTCTCTTACCCCACCTTTTTGAAGGAAAAACTTTACTCTGACCATTGCCTCATACGTCACTTCATTGGTCCAAGCGGCTTCATGTATTCCGGGTAAAAAATTCCACACCCAACGGTCTTTTAGTGTTTCATTAAGCGCCTTGCTGACAGATTCTCTCCAAAAATCGCTGACCTTACCGATGCCTGGAATGACGGCATCCATCTTTAATTTGTACACAGGGATCAGATCGTCCGGACGAAGCAGGCCAAACATGCCTGAAAAAATGATTCCTTCCTCTAACAATCTCCGCTGAGCTCCGGTGGGAAGCCCTGGGAAATCCATGGCCTGGTACATCACACCGGGGGCATACCTATCAAGCGCAGAAATTAGCGGTGATTTATATATCTCAAGATTTGATTTGACCGCCGTTTCTAAAGCGGTTTCCTTTAGACCAAAAAGTTTCGCGAGGTCAGCGTCACCACTTTTAATGACCACATGAAGACGATCAATTAATTGCCGACGATCAGGTTTTAACTGATGGAAGTAGTTGAATGTGTTTGACGTTCTGTAGTCAAACATGTCGGGCGCAAAGGGATTACCACCCTCTTGCTTTCCTTCCGCTGGTGGAAGCAAAATGGAAAATTTGGGCATGATTCAGTCCGGAAGAAAGCAATTAGAGAGACGATATGGGTATCTGGGATCTATTGAGAGCTAATGAGCCTCGGAAGCGCCTATGATTCTGAAGGTTGCGAACGCATTTCGTCCAATAAGGCATCAATGTCGTGACTTATGACATTAGCTTTCTGGCGAGCATTTTCAACTAGCGAATCGCTCTCTCGCTTGGCAACTCCGGGCACTTTTTTTTCGCTGATGGCCTCATCGATCAGATCCGCAACGGATTCTCCTAGGTGCTCCAACTGATAAGCGAGTTTCCTGCGAAGTTTTTTGCCTTCCTCTGGCGCAAACAAAACCCCCAACGCAAATCCGGCAGCGGCGCCAATTAATATTCCCAGTGTTCCTGTTCTAAGTGTATTACTCACTGAACTGTCCTTCGTTTTAAGTTTCGATGCGACTCAAGGTGGATTCTGCCATCTGAGCTACACAATACGGACTAAGATGGTGAAATGATTTGATTTAACCCATCCAGAGGGATAGAAAAAAACCTACGGTACTTGTACCGCAGGTCCCCAAAAGCAGTTTCAACAATTTGTGACGAAACCTCAAAAAATGGACAAGTCGTACCTGCACGAATGCAGGTACGACCGTAACGCTCAAACAAGCAGCGTATGAACGATGCTACTTGCCTTTTTTCTTATGACGATTTTTACGCAGACGCTTCTTGCGTTTGTGCGTTGCAATCTTATGTCTTTTACGTTTACGGCCGCAGGGCATATCAGTCTCTGTTTTTGTTACGGCTTCCAAATAAAGCCAGAAACCTATAATACGGTTTTTTAGAATGTTCGTCAACAGGGTGAGAGGCTCAAGGTTCATCATATTTGTTGAAGAACGTGTATAATTGTGATCAAAGGATCGAAAGAGGACAGTTATATGGATTCACATTTCCGTAGATGTCATTAACCCGCGTAACGCTTTAAGCTTTTATTGCTCTCAAGGGTTATTTTGCCAAACAAGATTAACGTTTGTGCGGACTGGTTTCGAAATCCATCATTAGGTAATCAACTCGACCGATAATTAGCTGCTTTCATGACAACTAAGTCATATTCCATAAAAGAAATAGACGGCATGCAATATGCAGATTCGGGAGCAGTATCGTCCGGATTAACCGTGTTGTTATTGCACGGCATGATGGGCGATATCAGCAATTGGGAGAGTGTCTTTGGTCCAGCTAGGAGCACCGGTTATCGGGTAATATGTCCCCTCTTGCCCGTTTATTCCTTGGCGCTTCGAAAAGCTACACTGCAAGGTGTTGTGGATTTTGTAGTCGATTTCACCAACAAGTTGGGTATTCAAAAAGCAGTGATTGCAGGGAATTCTCTAGGCGGCCACGTCGCTGCGATCTACGCAATTAAGCACCCAGAACGTGTTGAAGGTCTCATACTGGCCGGGGCGTCTGGGATATATGAGGTAGAAATGTCAACCTCTATAATGCGCCGAAAAGACCGCGATTACCTCCGCCCAAGGGTCTCAAAGACGTTTTTTGACCCGATTCATTGTACAGAAGAACTTCTGGACGATGTTATAGAGATTATTAACAATCGAGAAAAGGCAATCAGGCTTATTCGTTTCGCTCGTTCGGTGGAAGACAGTCCGGTGGTAAATGATTTGCACCGAATTAAAGCACCAACTGCGTTGATCTGGGGAAAGAACGATCAAATAACCCCTCCGGATGTCGCAAATACCTTCAAAGCTGGAATTGACGATTGTGAACTGAATTGGATAGATGAGTGTGGACACGTCCCAATGCTAGAGCAGCCGGAAGCCTTTAACTCCTTTTTTGTACGATTTCTGAACAAGGTAGCGGGATCCAAAGCTTTAGCTTGATTGGAAAACTGAATGTGGGCATGTGCAGAGCTCAATGAACCTGTTCAGCAGTTAAATTCGACCGTCTGACCTTTTTCGAAAGGAGATGCTTTTCTGTAAGGTTAAGTTTTTATGGGATTAAATCTGCCATTCTCTTGAAATCGACGCTTCGCATTTTTCTCCGTTCGTATTTATTACTGGCACTGCTTGTGGTGGCGAGCTTAGGATGCGATTCCGAAAGGTTGGATGATGGTGCGGCCGAGGCCGGCGAAAAAATTACCCTTGTTTTGAACTGGGATGACCCCGCTCCTCAACCAACTGATCCATTCATTATTAACTCGGCTGTATTTACAGGAGATGTGCTGATGATTTCGGTTTCGTATTCGGGCGGTTGCAAAGAACATTCCTTTATTATGTACACATCGAGCTACATCACGCTGTCTTTTCCGCCAAGAGTGTCGGCTTGGATGGTGCATGACGGCCATCTTGATGGATGCGTGGCATTCGTTACAGAGACTATTCCTCTCGATTTGGATATATTAATCCAAGATTTGTCTGGCCCTTTCAACATTGAATTAATTGCGACTGGAACCGGTGAAGCAATACATGTAGCGTACTCAGGATGACAAAAACGACGATTCTAATTATTTCGACATTCGTTTTGTTGAGCGGGTGTAGTCCAAAACTTTCCCCACTTTACAGAGACTACGAGGTTACAACCCTAGTTGACCAGACGGACCACGACGTATTCGAAAGGATTAGTCGAGGGCTCTTGGCGTCAGGCTGGAATCCTGTTGCTGGGGTTACCAGCAACGTAATGGCTACAGAGACGCGTCAGTTCAGGGAGTGGGGGGTTTACAAAATTGTCGTAGACCTCGAAATCGCCCCGATCGCCGGCGATTATGTGCGCTTGTTGATTCATCCATATCGAGTCTATTTTACCGGCAGTAAAAGTAAGATTCCATATCTCAGAGGTAGCCTGGCCCGGTCTGTCCTTAAAGATCTTCACAGCTCATTTGAAGCAGAAGGACTGACATTTATTGGAACAGCCGAATCAAGAAACAAGGCGACAGTTAAGTGAATTGTGGCCGGGTTGCTTTTTCAACCATTCTGGACTAATTATGAGGCTTGATGCGCATCCACTAATCGCACGGCCCCATGAAAAATATTTCTCGCTTTTTGGCAGTCGCTCTACTGTTGACGCTATTGTTTGTCACGACTGTATTGGCTCAGGAAGACGGATACAAAATTCCAGCAGATGCCTTGAAGGCGCTAGTTGATGCTCCATTTGCTCCAAGTGTGTCGGTTTCTCCAGATGGTAAATTACTGATGTTGATGTCTCGGGAGTCTTTACCGGGGATCGAAGAGTTGGCACAACCTGAACTTCGGATCGGCGGAATGCGAATTAATCCTCGCAACAACGGGCCATCAAGATCAAGTTACAACACCGGAATTGTCATTTCGGAAATATCTACCGGCAAGGAAACCTCCGTATCAGGCGTTCCGAGTGATGGAAAGATTTCCAATGTTTCTTGGTCTCCAGACGGGGTCCACATTGCATTTACGGTTTCGTTCAGCGATCGAATTGAATTGTTTTTGGCCGATGCCAAATCAGGAAGTTCGCGCCGGCTGATTGATTCTCCTTTGAACGCTGTACAGGGTGGAGCCTATACGTGGCTTCCCGGAGGGAAAGTACTATTGGCGAGGGTAGTATCGCCATCCAGAGGATCGATGCCCATTGAACCAACCCTGCCAACCACTCCTGTCATCCAAGAAAATATTGGGAAGGCAGCTCCTGCACGAACCTATCAGGATCTGCTTACCACACCTTTTGAAGAGGATTTGTTGGAATGGATGTTGGCTTCGGACGTGGTAAATGTATCTGTTAGCGGTACATCTACATCTTTCGGACTCTCCGGTATCGTTAGTTCGATGTCGCCTTCACCGGACGGAAAATTTATTCTGACGCAGACTGTTCATCGCCCATTTTCGTATCTCGTCCCTATTTATCGCTTCCCAACGCGAATTGAAGTGCGGGACTGGACCGGCTCCTTGGTTAAAGAAGTGACCGATTTGCCGCTGATGGAAGAAGTCCCAACGGGTTCTGGTTCTACCACGACGGGAGTTAGGTCGATTGGGTGGAGACAAGACAAGGACGCCACGCTAGCCTGGGTGGAGGCACTTGATGGTGGCGACAGAAACGTAAGTGTAGACTTCCGCGACGCCTTGTATCAATTGCCCAGCCCTTTTTCAGGAGAGGCGCAGGAATTAATTCGTCTTCCACTTCGTTATTCTGGGGTCAGTTGGAGTGATCAAGGATTTGCCTTAATTAATGAAAGTTGGACGTCAACACGTCAAACACGGACGTATGTCTTCAACCCTGATAAACCTGACTATCCGGCCAAAGTTTTATTTGACCGATCCTACGAAGATTCTTATAGCGATCCTGGCCGGCCCACAGTGGAAGTTGGACCTACGGGCCGTTGGTTGATTGAGACCACAGACAACGGTAGGAGTATCTATTTGACAGGAACGGGTGCTTCTCCTGAAGGAAACCGGCCATTTTTGCGCAAAATGAACCTGGCGAGTGGAGAAACGCAAGAATTATTTAGATCCGAGGCTCCTTTTTATGAAACCGTGCAAGGTTGGGTAGACGCCGGCAAGGGAGTGTTTCTCACGTCTAGGGAATCTGCGTCTGAGCCTCCAAACTACTACTTGCGCATGGTTGGTTCGAAGGAAATGAAGGCCATCACTCATTTTGAGCATCCTTATCCAGAAATGGATGCCATTTCGAAAGAATTCATTACCTATACCCGCGCAGACGGGGTCCCGCTGTCTGCGATGTTGTATTTACCAGCCGGATATGTAGCTTCTCGAGACGGCCCTTTACCGACACTGTTGTGGGCCTATCCGCAAGAGTTTAAAAGCGCCGACGCCGCAGGGCAGATAACAGATTCGCCGTATCGTTTCAAGCGGGTATTATACTCTGGTGCCATTCCGTACGTCACTCAAGGTTATGCAGTTTTGGACAATGCCTCTATGCCAGTTGTCGGGGAAGGAGATGTTGAGCCGAATGACAGTTTCATTGAACAACTCAAACTAAATGCAGAAGCAGCTATAAACGAGGGCGCACGGCGCGGTGTTGTAGACCCTGATCGAGTAGCGGTAGCGGGTCATTCATATGGCGCCTTTATGACGGCTAACTTGTTGGCACACACAGATTTGTTTAGGGCAGGAATTGCTCGAAGTGGGGCGTATAACCGGACACTTACTCCGTTCGGTTTTCAAGCTGAACCGAGGACATATTGGGAATCCCCAGAAGTGTACTTTGCGATGTCACCCTTCATGCACGCCCACAAAGTGAATGAGCCGATTTTGCTCATTCATGGAATGGCGGATAATAATTCGGGTACATTTCCTATTCAAAGCGAACGGTTCTATGCGGGCTTGAAAGGGAATGGGGCAACCGCTCGATTGGTGATGCTTCCGAACGAAAGCCATGGGTATCGCGCCCGGGAATCTATACTCCACATGATGTGGGAGACGGCTTCATGGCTCGATACCTATGTGAAAAATGCTCCTCCGCGTAGTTTGGAGGTCGGAGGGCCCACGGGGAGATAGTCTTGTTTGTATCGGGCGTAATCGCTCACCCACACGAAACCCCTATGGGTGCTGGTTCGTACTAACGTGTAATAAGCCGGCTTGATGCTTGTAGGGATTTCGGTCCCTGTTGGCACTGAGTCGTAATTTCCGGGATTGTTCTAACCCTTTTTCGGAAATGTTCTTACAAAAAATGGGGATGTCACGGCTTCGACGGGTGGAAAGTAGAGCAGGTTGCATGTCGAGCTTTCTAGTATGCTCGTAAATCTCGCTAGAAAAAGACAAATGCAAACGATTACGCATTCGCGATGGCCGCTTAAGTCGTATACGAACTTTAAGCTTGCTATCTGTCCTACAGCATGTTCGCCTATCGGCGGCTGACTAGGGCATCAAATCAGATAGGATAGGGTACGCCATGCCGGCTGAATAAGCGTACTCCGAAGCTCGATCAGCCTTTAAGTGTTTCTGGCCCACGACGACTGGCCAATGGAACACTCGAGAATAAGTAAGTCGACTACACATGTAGACGCCTGACTAGACGTTCATTCGGACCTGGGTTCGACTCCCAGCATCTCCACCATGTGAATTGGTTCGCCAATTCAAAGAGCCCCCGATGCCAAAGGCATCGGGGGCTCTTTTTGTACTTGATCGTATTAATGGATAAAGGACTTATTGGAAGTGAAGGTGCTACCCATCATCAAGAATATATGCTTGTCTAAATGTTCGCGACGCTTTGCGACAAAGTTTGCGACAAAGTTTGCGACAAACACTTGCGACACCGTCGAATCCGGTATAAAGTATCAAGAAAAGAACGCCCTGCAATACGGATATAGCATCGACTCTTGAGTTAAATCCCTGTAGCTTGAAATTCAATTGTATACCTAGCCAACACGTGTTGTTTTAGGAAAGCCGCAAAACCTAAAATAAGCGCGATTCTAATTTTAGGTTCAATCCGGCGAAATGAAGTGAGAACGTTCAGGAAACTCTTATTTCACCAAGTGCATCAATAGCTCAAACATACCCAGCAGCAGGGATATTGAAGTGAGGGATGGTGCAAGAAAATGTATCCACGGATCCAAACCGTTTGAATCCACTAAAAATCCACCACAAACCCAATCGTGGGGATGGCGGAGCCGCCGCGGCGCTCTACCGGGCTGAGGCTTCGAGGGTTTATTATTTGTCCAGCTTCGTCCCTTGTTAGGACAAATTCTGTGGCTTGGGGGGTGTCCGTTACGAGAATGTTCTGGATTTCGAGGAAGAGGTCTACCGAGAAGCGGTTAAAGTTCCAGTTTTTGTCTACACGCACGTCTAATTGGCTGAATGCGCCAAGCCTTTCATCTCCAATGCGAGCATAGTCCAGGGAGACGAGAGGATAGTTCGTTAAGGTGGCATCCAGATCGGTAGGGACGAGGGGGGAGGTGCCGGAGTATCTGAATCTCGAACTGATTTCCCAGCTTTTGTCCAACTGGTATCCGCCTGTGAATGAAACTAGGTGGCGGCTGTCCCACAGCGATGGAACGTAGACCGAGCGGTCGGCTCCGGTAAATTCGCTATAGAAGAAGGTGTAGGAGAAGATGCCGTAGAAGTTGTTACGCAGCTTTTGCTGAAAGAGGAGCTCGGTGCCGTAGGTCCGGCCTTTGCCGTTCGAAGTCACGTTTTCATTACCTAAGACCTCGAAATCTGCCCCTTTGTTTGCAAGCGAAACCTGATCACGGTCAGAAACGGGGTAGTCGTTGTAGGACTTGACGAATCCTTCGAGCGTGATACTGGCAGATGGATTGAGAATGCGTTCTAAGCCGATCACGTAGTGGTCTGCGCGCGTGTAGTCTAAGTCCTTATTGGCGAGCATTCCTGCGTCCCGGTACCCAAGCATGGTGTACGGTGGCAGTTTGTAGTAGCGGCCAACGGTAGCGTTTAGTTTCCAGTCCGGCGTAAGGGAATAAGACGCCGAAAGTCGCGGAGAGACCGTGTCTAGCAACGAGTTGCTGGCAAGAAAGGTGTCGTCGTCAGCGCGGATGCCTAGGGATACTTTCAGCTTATTCGATAACAAAGCAGTTGATGCGCTGGCAAACAGCCCGTACTTCTGAAACGAGAGCCTGGTCGCGTAGGCAAACCCAATAACCGTGTCTTCGGTGCTGTTGCGGTAGGTGCTTTGCTGAACGTTTACGCCTGAAACGAACTGCCAATCGTTCCAAAAATACGATACCGAAGACCTGAGTTTGGTTTCTGATTCGGTGGCATTGCTGTAAAAGTAGCGGCCGGTTTCGTTTCGATTGTCGGAGAAACGTGAAAAGTCGTTTTTCAACAGGTTGTTTGAAACGGTTGTGGTAACAAAACCTTGCCCACTTTCGAACCGTTTGCGCCAAGATAGCCCAACGGTGTTTGATTGCTGTTCAATAAAGGGTGCCTGCTCGAGCGTAGATAGTTCGTTCAGTTCGATATCGCCGGTGGCATCGACGGCAAAGTCGTCCACGGAGCCAACACCCACGAGAGACAACGTGCTTAGAGCATTTAGTCGGTGAGTGATTTTGTATTGATAGTCCCAGTAGTCAGGGCGGATAGGAAGGCCAATCAGTTCAAATAGAAACTGAAGGTAGCTTCTACGAACCGAGACGATGTAGCTCGTATTGCTCTCCGTTTTTCCGTTTTTGAACAAGGGACCGTTGGCCGTCAGGGCTGTTTCACTAGCGCTCACTCGGAAGTTGAGGGATTGCTTCGACCGGCTTCCTTCTCGCTGATCAAACTGTAAGACGCCGGAGAGCGCATTGTCGTAGTGAGCTCCAAAAGCCGAAGTGGACAGCGTTACATTGTCGATAAACGACACGTTGAGTAACCCAACCGGCCCTCCAGAACTGCCCTGCGTACTGAAATGATTAATGTTGGGGATTTCGATGCCGTCCAGATAGTAGACAGATTCGTTTGGGGCCCCGCCGCGGATAATAAGGTCGTTCCGAAATCCCCCTGGTGATGGGGAAATGCCGGGAAGCGACTGGGCGACCCGAACGACATCATTATTGCCACCTGGATAGGTAGCAATTTCGACCGCTGTAAGAGTCTGAGTCGAAAGCGGTGTTTCGACGGGACGGGTCACAATATTTTTGTCGGGAGCCACGACGACACCTTCCAACTGTGTCACATCTTCAACCAAGATGAACGAGTACTCTGGGTTGCCGACAGACTTTACGTCAACGTTGAACAGCGTCTGGGACGTATATCCGACATAGCTGACCACCAAATTGTAGGTGCCGGGCGCCACGCGCTCGATCACAAATCGTCCCTCGTCATTTGAAATAGCTCCGAGTTGGGTCCCCTGCAAATAGGCCGTAGCTCCAATCAGTGGATTCCGCGCTTCATCTTCGACCTGGCCTATAACTTTTGAGGTCACTTGTGCTGAAGCTGTGTTCGAAAAAAGGAGGGCGATAAGGACTACGAAAAAAGGAAATTTCATACCGGAGGCAGGAATTCAGGAGGTTGCGAATAGGAGGAATAACTTAGGTAAGGGCCGCGCCGTTCGAGCATGAATATCGTCTACACGGACAGGGGTGCGACGAACGGAGTTTGTTCGCGACGAACGGGTATCAGGTGTGTTGAAAAATAGTCGGACATTGATCGGAGTCCGAAGTGACAGCGTGCAGTCCCGTTTGTCGACCTCTAATCCCGCTTATCCGATTTCTGGCTCCGCTTGTCGAAATGCCATGGGCCACCCCAGAAGGAATACGTAATCTTGGAGGAACTTTACACTTTTCCCCATACAGACATGCCTTATCCATCTGAACATTCTTCCATACTTCATCCTGATTTTTCGACTTCCGGGGGCGATGGGCAACAGGGCCGAGCTCCGTCTGTGGGCAATTTGTCCGCTGAAAAATCCCATGCTGGGTACCGTCGCGAAGATCACTATGACGATATCTCCACCGACCTTATTGGGCGGAACGTTAAACGGATACTAGAATCTGTTGGGGAAGACGCAGAACGAGAGGGGCTACTGCAAACTCCGGAGCGCGTTGCGAAGGCGTATCAATTCCTCACCCAAGGCTATGCTCAGGACCCTCGGGCTATTTTGACCAAAGCGCTTTTTCGGGAAGACTACAACGAAATGATTCTGGTGAAAGACATTGACGTATTCTCTTTGTGCGAGCACCACATGTTGCCGTTCTTCGGCAAAGCTCACGTAGCCTACATTCCCGATGGACAGATTGTGGGGCTGAGCAAAATTCCGCGGATTGTGGATGTGTTTGCTAGACGTTTGCAGGTTCAGGAGCGTCTGACCATGCAAATTCGGGATGCCATTCAGGACGTTTTGAACCCTAAGGGAGTGGCGGTTGTAATAGAAGCCAACCACATGTGCATGGTGATGCGGGGCGTTCAGAAACAGGGATCTTTGACCTCCACGTCGTCCGTATCAGGAGCATTCATGGAGAATCCAGCGACCCGAGAAGAGTTCATGCGAATGATTCGCTAGATTCAATTCGTTCGATTCGATTCAACATGTGCAGCACCGAGTGGCAGTTCATTTTGAATTAGCGTACCTATCAGATTCAGATTCCTCCTTTCAAGGCCCCCGTTATGGTAGATCAACTTCAACTTTCACTAAATCAACCCGCTTTTGAATGGTCCGCAGGTACTCGTAGGCTGGTCTACGTGGCGTTGTGGTCGATTCCTGGAATAGCGGCCCTGAGTTTCTATTACCTGAACCAAACGGTTACGGCGCAGCCCATGTCGTGGCCCTACGCGCTCGTCAGTACGCTGCCCAACTGGTATTTGTGGGCCATAATGGCCCCTGCCATTATCTGGATCGGGAAGAAGTATCGAATTGAACGGGAAAATTGGGTTCAAACGGTTTTTTCGGTCCACATCCCGACCATGGTAACCATGCTGCTAATCCACTCATTGGCCAACTTGTACTTGTTTTATGCAACCGGTATGCCGGGGCATGAATCCATGACAACCGGACTCTACAAGGTGCACTTTTGGACCCGAGTCCATTCCAATATTCTGACCTATTGGACCGTGTTGGGCATATTTTACGCGTACGACTACTACCAGAAATTTTTAAACAGGGAGCAGGCAGCAGCCATCCTGGAGATTCGTTTGGCTGAAGCCAATCTGCGCGCCCTCAAAATGCAGCTTCATCCCCACTTTCTGTTTAACACATTGAATTCAGTGGCTGCCTTAGTCCGTAAGAACGACAACAAAACTGCTGTGAAGATGCTCGTGAAGTTGGGTGATTTCCTGCGTTTGGCGCTTGAAAACAAGGGTATTCAAGAGATTCCTCTTCATCAGGAAATCGACTTTCTACAGCGGTATCTCAGCATCGAAAAAATTCGCTTCGGCGAACGCTTATCGGTCAGTTTCGATGTGAAAGAGCCTATTTCAAGCGGATACGTCCCGAATATGATTCTTCAACCGTTAGTTGAGAATGCTATTCATCATGGCATTGGACCCAACGCGGAAAAAGGCAAAATCGATATCAGGGCCACGCAAGAAGGGGCGAATCTAATCCTGGAAGTTCAAGACAATGGAAAAGGTCTTACGAAGCAATCTTCAGACCGGCGGGAAGGTGTTGGACTGTCAAATACCCGCGGCCGATTGGAGAGTATTTATGGCGGCCGGGCCAGTTTCACCATTCAAAACGCTGAGGAAGGAGGGCTTGTAGCTCGTATTGTCCTTCCTTATGATGTTTATCCTGCCATCGCGTCCAAATCGTCCCGATAATGCCCATACGAATTCTGATAGTTGATGATGAGCCTCTGGCTCGAGACACCATCCGCCTCTTGTTGGACGAGCAGGAGGGTGTTGAAATTGTTGGGGAAGCGCGGAACGGAGATGAGGCCGTTTCGATGATTGAATCCATGCAGCCAGACCTCGTTTTTTTAGATATTCAAATGCCTGGAAAAACAGGGTTTGAGGTGATTGAAGCGGTCGGCGTGGAGAACATGCCGGTTGTGATTTTTGCAACGGCCTACGACGAGTATGCCTTGAAGGCGTTCGACGCCCGGGCATTGGACTACCTCCTAAAACCCTACGACGACGATCGTTTTGAAGAGGCGCTAACGCGCGCTCGCAACCGGGTTGGGGAGCGCAGGATTGGTTCGCTCAGCAACCAGCTCGTTTCCCTCATGGCAGAGCACAAAACGGGAAAACGCGTCGCGGATCGAACGGTTGGTCCGATTGAAGTCAGGGAGCGGTCCGAGCGGATTTTAATCAAAGAGCGCGATTCAGTTTTCTTTATAAAGACGGAAAATATCGACTGGGTTGAAGCGGCCAAGGACTATGTGGTCATTCGTATTGGCCAGAAAGAGCATCTGCTGCGTGAAAGCATGACTAGGATGGAAAAGCGTCTCAACCCTGACATGTTCGTTCGAATCCACCGGTCGAGTATTGTTAATATCGAGCGCATCAAGGAACTCAAGCCGTATTTCCACGGGGACTACATAGTCTATATGAAAGATGGCTCAGAGTTGAAGTTGAGCCGTCGGTATTGGGGCCGGGTGGAAGAAGTGCTGGGAGCTTCCGTTCCCAGAAGCTAGAAGGTTTGAAAGGCCTTTTAAGTGGCCGTCGCTCCCGTCGCACCGGTTCGCCGTTTGTCGCAGGCCAGAAGCGCTTAGTCGCATGGTACTCTGGAACGGCCGAAAAGACCGGTATTATTGCATCATCACAACGGGCCACCAGAGCGGTGCCCGACCTGACTTTTAAAAAAGAAGAGCACACCTCATGAAAAAGAATTTCCTAGCGCCCTTGTTGGCACTATTTGTATTGACGACCGCAGCATTCACATTCCAAGCTGATAAGTCCGCAAAAGATATTGTTGACGTTGCCATCGAAGCAGGCACATTCAAAACGCTTGTTGCAGCAGTATCTGCAGCGGACCTAGTCGCCACACTAAAAAGCGAAGGACCCTTCACCGTGTTCGCCCCAACGGACGACGCATTCGCTAAACTTCCAAAAGGCACTGTAGAATCACTATTGAAGCCTGAAAACAAAGATCAGCTCGTTGCGATTCTTACCTACCACGTTGTTGCTGGCAAAATCATGTCTACGGACTTGTTGTCAACTTCAAGCGCCAAAACGGTGAATGGTAAATCTGCACCGATCGGCCTACGTGTTGGAAATGCAAACGTGATTGCTGCCGACATAGTGGCTTCAAATGGTGTTATTCACGTAATAGACACCGTATTGCTACCTCCAAGCGACATGTAGTCTTAGCTCTACATCTGGTCATCCGAATGGTGTAGAACGTAGCGGGGCCCGGGTCATTAGACCCCGGCCCCGCTTTTTATTTCATTAAATTCAGATTTCGCACGGGGACTTTTTCCGGCATTAAAAGGCAACTTAGTTGCACACGTGCCAGATAATTTGAAGAGCGCAATGAGCGCAATGAGCGCTATGGGAGGGACCTGAGATTAGTTCGCCGGAATCCAATAGCTCAGTTTAAGGCTGAAGAAGTTGTCTCCGGTGTCTGAAATCGAATCGAATAGATTCCCGGGACGCACGAAATGATCTTCATTATTATTCGTGTTTCGGTCTTGTTGCCACACTAGAAATAAGGTCGATCCTGGGCGCCATTCCCAGCGAAAAACCATGTTGGACCGGAAGGAAGTGACGTTGAAATCCCGGTTGGAGAGGATAAATGGGTCGCCACCGGCTGCAATTTCTACGTTGCCATCAACCAAATCTGTCTTCGTGGTGCCCCCTTCGCCGTATTCCAGCAGGTCCAACGACTCTGGTTTTACGAGTTCACCGTAGCGATAATAGTTGCCACTTGCGGCAAAGGGCTCGACGTAGACTTCCAACGACAAGCGTGGGTTTACCGTGTAGTTCACCCGAATCCGGGCCGACACATCCGACCGATCTATAAGCGAGAAAATGTATCGACGGCCAAAGGTCGCCGCGCTCCCACCGCCCATTGATTGGATGTATTGCCTGTTTCCTGAAAATTTGCGCCAACTGGGCGATAGCGATATTTCCAGTCGTTGACTGGGTTGCCAACTGACTCCCGTTGTGACATAGGCATCGCGGCGCTCCAATTCATCCTCCTCGTAGAAGGCTCGAACCCGATAGGAAAAACGTTTGGATGCGTCCGATCGGACCTCCAGTACCACGTTTTGCTCTCCACCAATAGCCATGCGAGGTCCTCCTCGCGTGGCGGTGTCTGACATCTCCGTCGGATTGTATCCAAATTCAATGCTGGTAAACCAATAGTTAAGCCAGGTCAAATCGGCATCAAGGTCCAGCCCAAACATATTGGGTTTGCCCGCCATATTCCAACTGCGGTTATGACTAAGCGTTATGTTGTACGAATGAAAGAGGGAGCCACGTTCCGTTTGACGATAGTTGACCCGGGTCATCCAAGCGACGTCGTCGGCAGCCTGAAGACGGCCAAAATCGTTTGGATCGAACATGGTGCTGACATATCGAACAAACGTGCTCCCAAGAAGACGACCATTATTTTTGTTGAAAGAAATGCTTCCGCGGGTTCCGGTAAGAGACGTTTTCGAGGGGTCATTGGAGACGTGCGAAGCATCTGGACGCTGAAAGTAGTGGACGGACGATTTTTGGAGTCGGCTAATTCGCTCGGCTGATCCTGTTAAATGGCTTGCCCCAAACTCGCCCTGCAGCGCGTAGGCTCCACCTTCTGACCGGAGATTAAAGTTAAGCTCGCCTGTATAAGCGCCGGAGTTGACATCGTCCGATACGTTTTCGGAGTCATTCACGTCTCGGCGAACGGCCGTCCCAGTAAAACCCAGCGTCGATCCGTTTTCGCCCATTTCCTGTTGGCCGGCTAAGGCCATATAGCCGGCAAACGGCTCAACCTTTGCCGTGGTCGTCGATCCCGAGGCCAGATTATAGACGCGCGCATGTTCAGTCTGTGTTACCGCACCGACAGCGGAAATCGACAACCCACGAAGGGTCCTTCCCGTCACTTTAGCTGCCCCCAATATGGTCGTATTGTCGGGCTGGTCCACATAATCGCCAGCTACTTGTCCGCGTGGCTGAGCCCCGATACGGCGGGAATAAAACAGCGATTCGGAGAAAAGATCGCCCCCTTCATTGAAAAAAGGCCGCTTTTCGCTAAAAAAGGTTTCAAAAGCCGTAAGATTCACTTCTGCGGGATCGGCTTCCACCTGTCCGAAATCTGGATTAATGGTGGCATCAAGGGTGAAATTAGGCCCCAAACCCACTTTTAGATCTCCCCCTATGCGTACCGTACTACTTGTTTTGCTCGTAAACGGATTTTGGCTGTCCACTTCACCTTTTTGGGTCGCAGAAGTCGCGACATAAGGCAAGATTTCCATTCTACGAGACGGGGTTATGTTTGAAATACCCGTCAGTCTTCCAAACCGAGAGGCCCAACCCGCCTCATTTTTGGGGATTACGACCCAGTAAATGTCTTCATTTTCGGCAGGAATGCCTCGGTTAATATTGAGGCCCCAAACCTGTTCAGGGCTTTCGTTGAATCGGAGCTGAGAAAAAGGGATGCGCATTTCCGCCGTCCATCCATTGGCCGTGACATTTGCCGCAGCCGACCAGACGGGATCGAAGGAGTAGTCGGTTTTACTCTGCACGTCTTCATTGTGGAAATAGTCGAGCCGAACACCGGCTGCTGTTACCACAAACGTGCTGGCGGTGCGCCCATTTAGGTAGGTATCTAGTGAAATAGCTAACCTTTCGGAGTTGGTCCTCGCATCCCGACGCGCTACCAAAGCCCGTACATCAGAAGACTGCATGCGTGCACCGATATACAGGGCATCACCATCAAAAAGAAAAGCCACCTCGGTAAGATGGGTTGATGGAGCTCCTTGCACAGGGTCCCTCTGTAGAAAATCGCTGGTGAACGTGGCGGAGTCCCAGACGGAGTCGCTCAGCAGGCCGTCAATTCGAATATCCGATCCATTGGTCGAGAAGGCATTGAGCGTCTTTGAACTAGCCGTCTGTTGGGAATAGGCATTGGAGGTGACGAGGAGGAAGAGTCCAAGACACAGGACTAACGGTCGGGGCATAACTCGGGAGGCTATGGGTGAATACTGGCTTCGGCTACGGTGGGGTATGGTCTGAGTTTCGCCGTAAAGAAGATGGGCAAGATACTGGATATGGTAGAAGGGTTGCACACCACAACTGCTGAGAAGCCAAATTGCTTTTGTTGTTGTTTTTGCGCGTTTGGTCGAGCTATCATTAGATCTCGGACCGGGAAACGATTGTTGTGGTTTCGGGTCCTCAATAATAGGTTATACCCCAGAGGGCCCATCATGCCGTTTACCAATGCCATTTCGCCCGATCGCACGGCTTTCACCAAGAACTATTGGCTTCTCAGTTTTTTGGTCGTGTTTTTAGCTATTTGGACGGACTCGTTTTTAGGGACGCCCGATATGGCCAATTGGAAATTGGAAAATGTTTTGAC